>JALVST010000001.1 GCA_027024205.1 Flavobacteriales bacterium
ATGAAAAAACGTAATTTTGATGCGACTGAAATTTTAGATAAAGCTATTTTGTTAGACGATTTGCGACGTAAAACGCAAACCGGTAATGATAATTTGCTTGCCGAGATGAATAAACTTTCCAGAGAAATAGGACAACTTTATAAAAGCGGCGAGCGTCAAAAAGCGGAAATTTTGAAACAAAAAACCGCCCAGATAAAAGAGCAGATTAAAGTATTATCTGAGGAATTGGAACGGGTGAAAGCCGAATTACAGGAGATTTTATATCAAATACCGAATGTGCCGCATGTATCTGTACCGTTTGGAAAAAATGAAGCTGACAATGAAGTGGTTTTTGAACACGGTGATATTTTGCACATGCCCGATGATGCCTTACCGCATTGGGAACTGGCCAAAAAATACGATTTGATTGATTTTGAACTTGGTAATAAAATCACAGGTGCCGGTTTTCCGGTTTACAAAGGTAAAGGGGCTAAATTGCAGCGGGCTTTAATCAATTATTTTTTAGATAAAAATGAATCTGCCGGCTACCTGGAAATGCAAGTGCCACATTTAATCAACGAAGCTTCGGGTTACGGAACCGGACAATTACCCGATAAAGAAGATCAAATGTATGTCGTAGAGCGTGATAATTTATACCTTATCCCGACAGCTGAAGTGCCGGTTACCAATTTGTATCGTGATGTGATGTTAAAAGCCTCTGATTTTCCTATCAAAAATACGGCTTATACACCTTGTTTTCGCCGTGAAGCCGGGTCATACGGGGCGCATGTGCGAGGATTAAACCGTTTGCATCAGTTTGATAAAGTGGAAATCGTGCGATTGGAACATCCCGATAAATCTTATGAAGCTTTGGATGAAATGGTAGAACATGTCAAACAGATTTTAATAGACCTGGGATTACCATTCAGAATTGTGCGTCTTTGTGGCGGAGATTTGGGCTTTACGTCTGCTTTGACTTACGATTTTGAAGTGTGGTCCGCTGCTCAAAAACGTTGGTTGGAGGTTAGTTCGGTTTCCAATTTTGAGGATTTTCAAGCTAACCGTTTAAAACTACGTTTTAAAGATACCGGCGGTAAAAAACGTTTGGCGCACACACTCAACGGTAGTGCACTGGCTTTACCTCGGGTGGTTGCCGCTTTGCTTGAAAACAATCAAACCGGAAATGGTATCAAAGTACCGGAAGTTTTGAAAGGTTTTTTGGGAACGGATTTGATTGATTGATGTTGTGGAAAATAAACTGAATTACAGTTAATTATTGTTCTTTTGCAATCAGTTAGTTTTCGAAAAATTTTATCAGATTTAATAAAATGGAATAATTTTTACTTAATTATGTTGTTATTTGAAAAAATAGCCTGAAAAAAAATAGTTTTACCCGAACATTTTTCCAAACCTTTGATAAAAAACTAACCCTGATAAGGCTCCTAATGTATTGGCCAAAGCGTCAAAAGCATCACCGCTGCGGGTCGGGATAAGATATTCTTGTAAAAATTCAATAATAATGCCTAATAAAACCGCAAAAATAAATAATAGAAGTTTTTTGAGCCGTAAATCCGGATATGCCCGTAACCAAAACAGTACTAAAAAGAAGTAAAGAAAAAAATGTACGATTTTATCGGCATAAGAAAATGACGGTAAGTTCAGATTATTCAGAGGCGTTAAACTAATGGCAGTCAACCACAAAGTATAGCCGACTGCCAATATTTTGTATTTATGCCTTAATATTTTTTTTGTAAGTTTCGGCATCTAATAAATCATCCGTTTCTTCCGGATTTAAAACTTTAATTTTGATAATCCAACCTTTTCCGTAAGGATCTTTGTTGATTAACTCCGGTTCATCTTCCAAAGCTTCGTTAAACTCCAACACTTCACCTGACACGGGCATAAACAAGTCCGAAACCGTTTTAACGGCTTCGACGGTACCGAAAACTTCATCGCGGTCTAATTCTTCACCTTCGGTATCGACTTCAACGTAAACAATATCACCCAATTCTCTTTGGGCAAAATCCGTAATACCTACCGTAGCGGTATCACCGTCAATCAAAATCCATTCGTGTTCTTTGGTATATTTTAAATTTTCAGGAAAAGTCATTGCTTCTGGTTTTAAAATTGTTGAACAAAAATACTAATATTTCAATACTAAAAAAATTATTTTTAAAATATTCCTTAATTCCTCATTTCCTCAACTCCTCATTTCCTCATGATTAATTTCCAAACGTATATTTAATGGTCAATCCGCCTCTGATATTGGTAAACGGATAAGAGGTTGATATGGCATACTCGGAGTATGAATGATTGTAAAACAGAATTGCCGAAAGGGCTTTGGTCAAGGCGTAATCGGCGCTGAATTTCAAATTATACATGGTTTGTCCGGCGGTAATTTGATTGTTATTGTCAGACAAACTGCGTAAAATAGTAATATTCTTACGCATGGATGCATCGATTTTTAAAATTAAATCGCTGGTAAATTCGATACGTCTGCCGGCTAGGCGTAAGGGTAAAGTGATATCTTTTAAACGGTAGCCCAATCCGGCGGTATATTCTTTACCCGCTACTTCTGATAAGGTATAGTTGTTGAGATTTAGTGACATAGTGCGGTCTTGTTTGATAGAAAAATCGACTTTTAACGAATTTTGCATCTCCATATTAAACTTTATCAGTGGATTGAAAGCTTCGGTCAGTGTAATATTGTCCATAACGTACGGTGAATAGAAATTACCGGAAATATCTCTGGCATTCGGGTCTTGAAAAGTTTGCAAGTTATTGGTATATTGATTGACCGTATAATCGGATTGATAGCTGTGTTCCAAGGTCAAATTTTTAAAGATTTTTTTGAGCCATTTGACTTTGTTAAGTCCGGTTAATTTAATACGCCAATTGGGAAACGGAAATTGATTGAAAGGTTGTAAACCGATATTTCCGGGGTCGGTATCGGCATAACCGGTGATAAAGGCATACATTAAAACTTCCGTTTGAAGCGGACCGTAACCATTGGGGTACCCCGAAGCGGGTATACTTATGCCGCGTTGGATAGCCAAACGGCGGGCAATGGCTAAGCGGTTATTGAGCATACGATTAAACGCCGGACTGTTTTTTAGTGAAATATTTTCAAAAGCTGTTTTAACTAAAACGGTGGAAACGGAATAATTGCCCATAGTGGTCGGGACTAAGGGATGATAAGTATTGCCTACGGCATTGAATTGTTCACTTAAATTTTCCATATATGATGTTTGCCCTTTAAAAATAATGGATAGATTTTTAAAAGGTTTTATCGTACCTTGATAACTTAAATCTTCCGAGAATGTTTCTATATAAGGATCATTAAAGTCCGGATATTGCGAGAGCCAACCGCGTTTGGCGGCTTCGTAACGGATTTGATCGTCATCCCAACCCAAAGCAAAAGGTAAACTGGGTTGTGTTGTCCCGAAAAATCCGACACTTTTCAGATATCCGGGCAACATCATACCATTATTTCTTCTATATGTGATTTTGAGGTTTTGAAAACCGGTCAAAATTCCTAAGAACGAACCGAAAAATTTGTTTTGTCCGGTACCGGCAACTTCTGTTTTGCCTTTATCTTTAGATTTTTTCTTATCGTTGTTTTTATCCTTTCCGGATTTATCTTTTCCGTTCTTGTTGTTCTTTTCTTTGCCGGTTTTTTCTTTTTCTTTATCGGTTTTTTCTTTCTCTCGGGCCTTGGTTTTTCTCTTGTTTTTATTGTTGTATCCACCTTTTCCCATCAACCGTTTTTGCAATTTGGTGATGCCCAAAGTGCGATACAGCTTGCGCATGTCAATATTGGCATTGATTTGGTGCGAGTTGGAGTTTTGAACTGTATTTCCCAAGTCAAATCCATTGACATCTGCCATAGCTTCCGACCTTTTTTGCCATTGAAAAGTGCCGTTATAAACGTAAGTGACATTTAAGAAATTTAACAGAGGAAATTTTTTCAAAGGCAAATTATATGATACATTTATATTTTGAGCGTGTGTCAGTGGTTCGCCTGTATTGAAAAAGTCCGTCCAAAGTGTATTGTTAAAATCGGTTGAACCGTCCGGCAACATATAATTTTTGACGGCTCTGTTATGTGTAATTCCAAAAGAGGTTTGTATGGATTTGGTCGGATTGTAATTGACGGTATAACCCCAGTCAAAGGTGTAGTCCCTGTTTTGCAACGGCGGAATAGCCAGGCCGTAGTCTTCTATTTCTCTGAAATGCAGATTGTTAAATCGTCTATTGATATTGCTTGTAACCGTGATATTTGACGGCATGATGTTGAAATTGAAATCTTTGATAAAACGTAAGTGTTTGGATTTTAATTTCTTGGATTTTTTGAAGGGGGTAAAGAGCAATTCTTTGAAATTGTAAGCATAATTCATGCCTAACCGCGTGGTTTCATCTTTGTTGGAAGCAATTTCGTAATCGGAATGATAAATTTCATTGTAGGCAAAATCAAAGGTAAAATTTTCAATATCGTAAAAATGATGTTTTTGTTTTTCGTTTTTTTTGCCGGCATTGTTGGGTCTCTTACCGTTAGCAGGCGGATTTTTGCTTGTATTGGTGGCATAACCTTTTTTTACACCGGATAAGGTAATGCCGCGATGTCGTGTATAGGCTTGTGCAACTTGTCTGATAGAGTCGCGTTGTTTGGCATTGTCGGCTATTTTTAACCGGTCTTGAACGGTAATATCCCGCCAAATAGGATCGTATTTAGGTGTGATAAATTCTTCCGAGATAGTATAATTTACCGGAAATGTGATATTCCAATTTTTGGGCAACAGTTTACCCATATTGATATTGGTATTAAAATTATACCTTTTGGTATCTTCCAAACTTCTTTGTAGTGGCCCTTCTTCCAATCCACCGAAACCTTCGGTTGAAATACCGCCTGTAAACGAGATAGTTGCAAAATCGGCCAAGTTGGTATCGATAGTGGCATTGGAAGCCCAGCCGCCTTTGTTTTTCATTTCGGACATCCTTAATTCGTTAAACCAATATTCACCGCAAATGGGTTGTCCCGTGGTATTACGAACACCCACCATGATGACTTTGACATCACCAAAATTGGGATTGCCTTTCATCCCGATAATCAAGCGGTTCGGTTTGTTGGCGGCAGAAGGGTCTAAAACGGCTTCATCGTAAAAAACCGGTAAACTGGTGGTATTAATCGTATGATCTTTAATCATTTGGAGTTTGATTTTGTTGAGTAACTCCAATTTTAAGTCGATACGGTTTTCCAAAGGCCAAATTTCTTCGGGGTCGGAGGTGCCGAAGGGGGTAACTTTTAAGGGGATTTGGATTTCATAAAAATTATCGGTCAGGTCGTTTCCGAAACGTATAAAACCGATAGCTTCGCCATCTTGCAAATCGGGATTACCATCAATACTTTCGGCATGGATAAACATTTCCAAACGTTTGAATTGCCGCATATCCACACTATTGTATTTATAAACGCCGCGGGCATCTTTGGGTTCCAAATTACAAACTTTTAACGATAAAGATTGTTCGTTTTGACGAATTTGCGAATTTTGTTGGTAGATTTCTTCCCGTTCTATTCCGGGAGGCAACATGTAAGGGATAGGTTGACGCGTAGCATTGTCTTGAATACTGACTGCTGCCGTTTCTACGGTTGTATTGTCGTCGCTCGGGTCGGGGTCGGCGGGGTCCAAACTCAATTGGAATTTTTTCCAGTCGGCCCGAACCAGATTTAATGATGCAAAACGCAAAGTAACTTGATCTTCGGTAAATCCGGTGAGATACATTCGCATAAACTTGATAGAACGAAAATCGGAAATATTACCTTGTTTACTGGTGTATTCGTGAACCGGCACTTTAAATTGTATCCAACGGGAAGTTTGTTGATTACCGTTGGGCAAGGTTACTGTTGATTCTTTGATGTCGGCAACATACGGGTCATTGACGGTTAATCCGGGTTTGATATCCAAAGCATATTCGTAATAGCTTTCGATGGTATTCATCGATTGGTCACGGTCTATATCTTCCACGTCTGGGAAGGTGTTATTACCGGTTGCACCGTAGGTATTGTTGTTATTGTTGTTATTGCCGGTATTATTGTTGTAATTATTATTGGCGGCATCAATGGGAGTATTACCTTCGGTACCGTTAAAGTTTTTATAGCGTTGAATGATATCGCCGGAAGCATCGAGATAGTTAGTGTAGTCGTCGGCCGCAGGGTCGTTTTGGAAGCTACTTTGGAGGTTTGCGGGCAAACTGTTGAGAAAATTGGCAAAGAAAGTTTGTTCACGGCTATCGGGCAGACCGTCCAAACCGACATCTTGCTTGGGGCGTTCATCCGGATCATTGGAAAATGCGTAAACAATAGATTGATGCGTCGGTACCCTGGCCAAGTTGGTAGCTACCGTATTATCGTCCGTGCCGTCACCCGGTAATCCGTTTTCGTATTGTTTACGGCCGTCAAACAAAATGTCTTCTGACATGTATCCCAAATCGATATACAATTTACCTCCGGCAGGCGGATTGGGATTGTTAAAGTAAGGATCCATGACCCAAATATCGATATATTCAACGTTGGCTTGTTCAAAATCGTTGGTTTGGAGATAACGCATAATGCCGCCCCAACGTTGTTCGGGATGTAACAATTTTCCGGTATTAGGGTCTAAATTAGTATCGAAATTATAAGGTCCGCGTTCTTTGGGAAAAAACGTTAAGTTTAAAGGGTGTAAGACCGTAGGGTAGCCGGCCGGCACATCTTGGTCAAAAATTTCATTGATACTGATTTGTCGGACTTCTTCTTGCGACAAATCGTCTTGTGTAATATCGGTAGGCGGGTTGGTATAAAATACCGGATCAACGGTGTACCAGGCCAATTTGGCTCTGTTTTTACCGGAATCCAAATTGTCCAGCAATTGCGATTCGGGAAAACGAGCCGGAACCGATGATAAGTGCCATGCATAATATGAACGCAGGTCGATGAAATTTTGTGAGGATTCGAAGTCTTCGATATAAGTGGTGCTGCGTCCGTTGACATCGGATACATCAGCCAGGCCGGGGAAAAGATATGCCGCTTCGGCTTTGATGGCAAAGTTACTCTCGGCATCGGATTTGACATTGGGCAAACGGTTGACCAAACGGGTTAAAAACGGGGCTTTGGTAGAAAATTGTCCGTTAAACCCAACCAGTTTATTGTTGAGTGGCTCGGTACCGTAATTGGATTTCCAGCTCAAAGGTTTTTCTTTAAACGACATATATGTTGCACCAATACTGAAATCTTTACTGAATTTGTGTTCTACATCAATGCCGGTAAAGACTTTGGTGGTTTGTTGAAAAATAGAATTTTGTTCCACGGAAACCTGAATAGGGATATTGGCTTGCGAGATAGCCGGATTGATAATATTGACCCGTCCAATTTGGTAATTGACCACATAATCAATTCCTTCAACCAAGGTACGGCCGCCTGCGGTAACCGTTACCGAACCGCGTGGAATATTGAATCCGCCGATGGGGATACCACCGCCGCCGGCTGTTTTATATTGCCCTTTTAAGACGAATTTGTTTTTATTGGTAAATTGTCCCGCTTGGGTTTGAGACATTTCGTAAAGTTCTTTATAAACGTAATGTTTTTGGTTTTCATTCCATGTGGACAGGTCGTTGTAATCTTCGTTACCCAGTTTGAGTTTGTCAAACAGATACTTACCAAACGGTTGTGTAGATGTGAATATCACCCGCCCTTCACGAGCATCAATGGTAATACCGGGAATAAAGTCGAAAAAGCCGTCTCCTTTGGGCTGCGGGTCTCCTTGTGCCGTAAGCCGGTCCATATTAAAGACGTTAAGTAAGATACGTTGTTTGACATCATCCGGTAACTGTGTGCCGTTGACAGGACTGATATAATTTAAAGGGGTCGGATTGACATATAAGATGTTAAGCCGGAAATCGTTAGGGTCAATATCAAACGCGTTTAATGCGTAAATATTTTTCATCATCAAATCCCAATCGGGTTCTTCGGTACTGACCATATTACTTTTTAACAGCTTGACAATCAGTGTTTGCGGATAGACGATACCATTGTCTGAAAATTCCCCGACCCGGTAAACCTGACCGTTTATGGTATATTCAAATGCAACGGCCAAAACTTCATCGGCATTGAGTTTTTGTTTTAAAGTGATATAACCCAATTTGGGATGTAAAGTATATTGGGTGGAATCCAGTTTTACGGTATTTTCCATTGAAACGTAGTCGGTACCATTGGTAACCGTTACACCGGTAAATCCTTGGGAAACGGAAAAAATATCACGAATATTGTTATTGAGATAACCGCCGTTACCTATCAAAGCAGGGTCAAATTTGTTGACAGAGTTATCTGGCGGCCCCGATGGATTAATCACGAAATTCGCCGGCGGATTGTCCAATCCGATTCTGTAATTTTCTCCCAAATCTTGGAGGGCTACGATATTCCGGATGTTTTCGGTTTGTGTATTGCGGTTTGTTTTCCAAACTTCAATACGGGTAATCATTACAGTACTGTTGATAAAAGGGTAATCCTTGACAGCTTCGGTGTAGTGGTCTTTAAAATATTGGGCTAAAAAGAAGTGGCGGTTATCTTCGTATTGCAAAATGGGTTGTTCAAATTTTTCAATAACCTTATCGCCCTGTGCCTGAATGCTTTTGGTTCCTGATTTTTGTTCGGCTACAACTGCCGTAATATAGGTTTTACCGAAACGTAATTCCGTTTTCAATCCAAATAAACTTTGGGCGCCACGTATCAAACTGTTTTGACTTTTCATACTGACATTTCCCAGTTCGACATTTTGCAATATATCATCTTCGGTAGGGGTGTAATTTAATTTGATTTGGTTGTTAAAATCAAAAGTGGATTGGGTATCATAATTCAAATCCAAATCGAGTCGTGTCCCTATTTTTCCTTTTAATCCCATACTGATTTTTTGGTCGAAATCAAATGAGAGATTGGAGCGGTTTTTTACAGGCAAAGATGGATTGTCCCGTTTGGTATAGCGTAAGCCTAAATCAATACTGAAATTACCTTTGGGTTGAATGTTGATGGTATTACCGCCAAAAACACTTTCAAAAAATTTGGAATTGACATAATAGGTCGGTAACAAGTCTTTCCGTTTTTTTTTGGCTTTATCGGTATTGCCGGCTATGGCTTGGTTACGGTCCTTAAAATTTTTGTTCATTTTTTCTTTTAAAACCCGCTCGTAATATTGTTCGGGTGTTAAAACCCAAGGGTAAGCCAAGTTGTAACTACCGACCTTTTTGTTGTAATAAAACAAATTGGTTTCGGGATCGTACGTGTATAAACTTTGGATACTGCCGGGGTCGGGTAATTGTAAGACAGTAGAATTCAATTGCTGTCTCAATGTATCTTGTTGGGTGGTTTGATTGTTTTGAGCCAAGATTTTTTCGGGCAAAAAGCTTGCAAAAATCAATAGAATTAATATGTAAAATGAAAAATATCTTTTCATCGACCGTCTATTTGTTAAAAAATTAAAAACGTTTTAATGCTTCTTTTATTGTTTTTTCGAGACTGATTCCGGGATTTTCTTTTAAAATTTGTTCGATAATTTTTTCGCTGCGTTTTTTAGGGAACCCCAAAGCTTCCAAAGCGGATAAAGCTTCATCCTTTACAGGCGATGAAATGACCGGTTGTTGTATTTCCGGACTGATATTGAAAGTTTTTAAAACTTTGTCTTTCAGTTCGATAATGGCTCTTTGAGCGGTTTTGGCACCGATACCTTTGATAGCTTTGAGAGCGCCTACATCTTCATTGGCAATTACTTGTTGCACTTCATTGGAGGTCATAGCCGACAAGATGAGCATGGCCGTATTCGTGCCAATGCCTGAAACGGAAATCAATAATTTAAAAATTTCCCGTTCGAGCGGTTCATAGAAACCATACAATAAATGAGCGTCATCTCTTATGATTTGCACGGTGTACAACAATAATTCTTTGTCAGTTTGAATTTTGCTGTATGTGTTGAGAGATATAGCTATATGATAGCCGATATTGTGGTTGTCAATAACAACATAAGTCGGTGTTAAATCGAAAACTTTTCCTTTGACAAATGAAATCATCTATAAAATATTTGCCCAAAAGTATGAAAAATAGTTAAAAGTTCATAAAGTTTGTAAAGTTAGAAATGTTAAAAGTTCTAATAAGCATCAAGAAGCAAGTAGCCTACGGAGTGAAGTGACACTCCGGTATAATGCCTTCTCAACGGAAACCGGGGAAATCTTCCGGCGACTTTTTTGCAATTCCTCATTTCTTCAATTTAAAAACCGGTAAACCTTATTCAAAGATATACAAAAATCCGCACTTCGACAAGCTCAGTGAGCACATTTCGACAGGCTCAGTAAACTAATTTGAAATCATAACAAATTCTCAACTTCTCAATAATTATTTCCACTCCAAAAATGTTTCTTATCTTTCTTGTTGTTTTCGACCATATCCTTTTTAAATTCGTCAACCGGTGGTACTTTAATCATATTTTGATGTTGTTCGATAGCGAGAGCAATTTTTTCAACGATTTCATCTATCGTATCATTTTCATAATCGATGGGTAATGGCGGTTTTATGGTCATACGTTGGGTGATACCGCGTTTTTTGATTTGCAATCCTTTTTTATCAAAGGAACGTCTGAAACCGTCAATAACAATAGGGACGACCACAGGTTTATTAGTCTTGATAATGTGAGCTGTTCCACGTCTTATAGGTTTAAATGGCGTAGTGGTCCCTTGTGGAAATGTAATCACCCAACCGTTTTGAATGGCTTTGCTTATATTGGTAATATCGTTGAAATTAACCGGTCTTTGGACATCCTGCCCTTTGGCTCGCCAAGTACGTATGACAGGAATAGCTCCTACATACATGAAAATGCGTGGTAAAATACCGGATGTCATCGTTTCTTTGGCGGCAACATAATAAATATTGGATTTAGTATTAAACAAATACTTGATACCTTTGATATCGTTTTCACCGTTTAATGCGGCAAAAAATACGTGAAACATGGCTGTAGCATCGGCAAAATATGTTTGGTGGTTTGAGACGAATAATACCTGATTATCAGGCAAATAACGTAATATCTCCATGCCGTCTATTTTCAGTTCGTTAAAACCTTTGTAACGGCGTTTTGAAATCAACCCGAAAATAAGCATGACTATTTTTTTGATGAAAATAATATTGCCGAAAATATCTTTTTTAAACATAATCAATTCTACATTTTTTGAATCAAATCATAAATTCAAAGATACAATTTTTTTATTAAGCCCGGATTTTTTATTTTTTCTGTTTCGTCTGCAAGAGATAATTTTATAATTTTACCGGAAAAATAATTATGAAATTACCCGAATTTCTTATTGCCGATAATTCGACATTGCCGGATGATATTTTTGTATTGCACACCGTTTTTCCGAGGTTTATTCTCAACGTTGCTACGGATGAGATTGAATGGTTTGATCAATTTAGCGAACAGGAAGCCAATGAAAATGTCGATGTCATAGAACAAACTGTAAAAGCCGCTTATGATTTTTTTGAAAAGGAAATGAAAAATTATGAATCATAAAGCATAAAATACAGTATCTTTGTGTATTGAAATAACAATACAAATAAAAAAACAAAATTAGTTGCTCCTATGTTTTTTATTCATATAACATAATCCTACGGTATGATTAAAAAAAATAAGGATGCGCAAGCGGTTCCATTTGATAATATATTTCGGAATTGCTTCTATTTTAATGAATTATAAAATTTTAAACAGTTGAAATTATGAAAAAACAAAAAAAAACAAACTCAAAAAAAAATCCATTTCCTTAAAACACATTACGTTTTTGTTTATACTTTATTCTTTTCTTTATTTAACGGTTTTCGCTTTTATTGATTTTTACGCTTATTATGCTATTAATCCGTATTTGATCACTGTCTTGTCTGTTCTTTTGGGTGCTGTCTCTACTTATTATCATGTTCGTAAATATTACAGCCCCGTTATAGAACACATAGTAAGAAAAATTGAAGATTAACTATTCATATCTTTAAACTTCCCATAAATATGAAAAAGATAATTTAAAGCCGAAAAAATAGTATTTTGTTAAAATCAGGAGTGATTTTTTTTACATTGTAAAAAAGTCCGTTCTTTTAAAAAAAAATTACAAAAATCAATTTTCTCCTGTCTTTATTTTTCTATTTTTGTCGCATTACTGAAAAAAAACAAATTTTATGAGCACAAAAGCTTTGCAAAAAGATACAAAAACACTCGATCATGTGGTGATACGGTTTGCCGGTGATTCGGGTGACGGTATGCAATTGACCGGAACACAATTTTCTACATCTGCCGCTTTGTTGGGTAATGACGTTGCGACTTTTCCCAATTATCCGGCGGAAATCAGAGCGCCGCAAGGTAGTTTGTACGGTGTTTCCGGTTTTCAAGTCAATATCGGACATACCGAGGTAAGTACGCCGGGAGATGAATTGGATTTGTTAGTTGCAATGAATCCGGCGGCATTAAAAACCAATATTAATGATTTAAAACCAGGTCATATGGTTATCGTTGATTCCGATGCCTTTACCCGGAGCAATTTACAAAAAGCCAAATACGATTCCAATCCTTTGGAAGACGGGTCTTTGTCTCATTATAATGTGATTCCCGTCCCGATGACTTCTTTGACCCGTGAAGCTTTAAAAGACACGGGATTGGACAGTAAAAGCATGACACGGAGCAAAAATATGTTTGCTTTGGGGATGTTGTATTGGTTGTTTAGTAAAGATCCGAAATATACCATCGAATTTTTAAGAAAGAAATTTAAAAATAAACCTGAAATTGTAGAAGCCAATATAAAAGCTTTAAAAGCCGGTTACCATTTTGCCGATACTTTGGAATTGATGCCGACACATTATATTGTTGACCCGGCCAAAAAAGCAAAAGGAACTTATCGTATTATCATGGGTAATCAAGCTACGGCTTGGGGATTTATGGCGGCAGCCAAAAAAGCCGGATTAGAGCTGTTTTTAGGGTCATATCCCATTACGCCTGCCACAGATATTTTGCACGAATTGGTCAAATGGCGACATTTGGATGTGACGGCATTTCAAGCGGAAGATGAAATTGCCGGCATCAGTTCTGCCATAGGCGCTTCGTTCGCAGGCAAATTAGCCATTACCACGACTTCCGGTCCCGGTTTAGCGCTCAAAGGTGAAGCGTTGGGATTAGCAGTAATGCTTGAAATACCTTTGGTAGTCGTAGATGTGCAACGCGGTGGTCCCTCTACCGGTTTACCGACAAAAACCGAACAATCCGATTTAATGCAAGCTATGTACGGCAGAAACGGAGAAAGCCCGGTAATCGTTATAGCCGCCAAATCGCCTGCCGACAGTTACGATATGGCTTTTATGGCTGCCAAACTGACTTTGGAACATATGACACCGGTTATTTTACTCACAGACGGATATATCGGTAACGGTTCCGAACCTTGGCGTATCAAAACTTTGGATGAGATGCCCGAAATCAAAACTTATCGTATCACCGAATATATTGAAGATTTTCATCCCTACAAACGGCACCCGGAAACTTTGGCACGCCCTTGGGCGATACCCGGAACACCCGGATTGGAACATGTAATAGGTGGATTGGAAAAGGATAAAATTGAAGGAACCGTATCTTACGACCCGTTAAACCATCAGGAAATGGTCGAACTAAGAGCCGAAAAAGTTCGAAAAGTCAAAGATTTTATCCCGCCGCTTGAAGCGGAATTTGACCAAGAAGGTGATTTGCTTGTTGTTGGTTGGGGCGGTACTTACGGAAGTTTGAAAACTGCTGTCAAACGTTTCAGAGAAGAAAATCCGGAGTATAAAGTCGGGTTGGCTCATTTCTCTTATATCAATCCTTTGCCTCACGGTATTGATGACATTTTTTCAAAATATGATAAAATTCTTGTTCCCGAATTGAATAAAGGACAATTTGCCGATTTCTTACGGATGAATTATCCGAAATATACTTATTATAAATATGATAAAATTCAAGGTTTACCGTTTGGAACGGAAGAACTGATGGAACAATTTAAAAAACTTTTAAAAGCCGAATAGTTATGACAACAAATATAAAATATACTTTTAAAGATTTTGCCAGTGACCAGGATGTCAGATGGTGTCCGGGTTGTGACGATTATGTTATTTTACGATCCATACAAAAAGCGCTGCCCGAAATAGGTCGCAAAAAAGAAGATATCGTATTTATCTCTGGAATCGGTTGTTCGTCGCGTTTTCCGTATTATATGGATAATTACGGGATTCACGGTATTCACGGACGTGCGGCGGCTATTGCCACCGGAACCAAATTGGCCAATCCCGATCTCAGTGTTTGGGTAGCTTCGGGCGACGGTGATGCCATGGCTATCGGTGGCAATCATTTTATCCATGCCATCCGTCGTAATATCAATTTGAATTATATTTTGTTTAACAATGAAATTTACGGTTTGACCAAGGGACAATTTTCACCGACTTCATTGCTGGGACAAAAAACCAAGTCATCTCCTTACGGTAATGTGCAAGCCCCTTTTAACCCGGGTGAACTGGCTATTGGCGCCCATGCCAAATTTTTTGCCCGCGCTGCCGGTAACGATGCCAAGTTACAAACCAAATTATACATCGAAGCCGATAAACACAAAGGTTTTGCTTTGGTTGAAATTTTGCAAAATTGTGTCATCTTTAATGATGGGGCTTACAAAGATATTACCGACAAATCCGTAAAAGATGATGCTCAATTGGTAGTGGAACACGGCAAACCGATGATTTTCGGTAAAAACAAAGACAAAGGATTGATTTTGGATGGGATGAAACTCAAACCCGTGACTATTGGTGAAAACGGTATTACCGAAGCCGATATTTTGGTACACGATGCCAAAGAACCCGATCCGACTTTACATTTGGCTTTAATAAACATGAAAGCTCCTGTTGTAATGGGCGTAATTAGAGCTGTGGAAGATTCGACCCTCGAAGATCGTGAAGCGGAAGCCGATAGAATTGCCCGTGAAACTAATAAAATTCAAAGTTTTGAAGAATTATTGTTCTCGGGACAAACTTATGAAGTCGATTAATCATATAAAACATTCAGTAAAAAAAAGCTGCCGTTCCGGTAGCTTTTTTTTTTAATGCATTAACTTAAACAAAAGTTCATTTAATATATCTTTTTCCTGCATACTGCCGGCTCCTACGCCTTTACTTTTGAGATCGGCATCTTTGAGGTAGCCCATGTTTTTAGTAATTTTTTTCATCATGTATTTTTTTGCCGCTGTTTGATATTCCTTGACAAAATAAGGATTAATGTTTAAGGCTTTGGCTACGGCATTCGGTGATTTGTCATCCAAAACATGGTAAATATACAAATCGCGGAAAAAATTGTATAACAAGCTGATGCTTACAACCAAAGGATGTTCTTTGGGATTGGCGGCAAAATACCGGGCTATTCTTTGCGCTTTAAGGTAATCGCCTGCGGCTACGGCGGATTTTAATTCAAAATTATTATAATCTTTACTGATACCGATATGTTGTTCGATAATTTCCGGGGTAATCGGCGTATCTTTATCTACGATGATATCCAGTTTTTGCAATTCGTTGTAAATCTTTGACAAGTCCGTTCCTAAAAAATCGATGAGCATCTGGGCGCTTTTCATGTCAATATTGTGTCCCATTGTTTTTAATGTGGTGACGATCCAGTTTATTGTGTCCCGTTCGTACAGTTTTTTGCTTTCAAAATAAATACCTTGCTTGGCTATTAGTTTATAGACTTTCTTGCGTTTATCGAGTTTTTTGTATTTGTAATTGAATACCAAAACCGTGGTTTCAGGAGGTTGTTGCAGATAATTTTCCAAAGCATCGGTATCGGCTTTCTTTTTAAATAAATGTTGGGCTTCTTTGATGATAATCAATTGACGTTCGCCAATCATTGGAAATTGACGGGCTTGCATCAACAGGTCGGGTAGTTGAACATCGAGACCGTATACAATCGTTTGGTCAAACCCTTTGGCTTCTTGGGGAAGTAAATTCTCTTCGATATAATTACTGATTTGATCGATAAAAAACGTTTCTTCGCCGGCTAAAAAATAAATGGGTTTGATGTTCCCGTTTTTGATGTCATTGATGATATATTGAACTTCTTTCATTGTTGTTGAATTGATTATTTGTTATTTTTATCCTCCCAACCCTGATGTATAGCGGAGGGGTCTGGGAAGAACAAGTAACGAGGCATCTTGTTTTCTAAAAATGCATTAAGATTTCTCGTCGTCCGGACTTATGCCGGGACTCTGTCGGAGTGACAGTCATTTTATTAAATTTAAATATGTTAGATAAAACGTTTTTATTTGTTCATGACTGCGTTTTACAAATCAAATTTTTTATCAATATTTTCCGTTTCCATAGAGACAAGCACCTTTTTACCCGTAGGTGTGTATCGGGGTTGCGGTAAATCGAACAAATCCTTCAAGAGGTTTTGTTGTTCTGTTTCCGACAATTTTTGACCGGTTTTGACAGCCGATTGTTCAGCGATAATCAATGCCAAACGCTCCTCAATATTTGAAATTTTATCGGGATTTTCATATCGTAATTTTTCCAAAATTTCTTGAAAAATATCGGTAATAGCTTGGGTTTGTAATTGTAACGGTACGCCCTTAACCAAAACACTCTTTTTTTCAAATTTCAAATCAAAGCCCATCCGGGTGATTTTGTCACGGTGCTCTTGCAGATAAGAAAGTTCATCGGGATTGAGTTGCAATTCGACCGGAAAAATCAATTGTTGAGAGGGTAACTGTTCTCTGTTTAATTGGTCTAATAACTTGTAATACAACACATTAATATGTGCTCTGTTTTGATGTATCAATACAAGCCGGTCGTCACGACGGGAAACGATATACTTTTGTTTGAGTTGAAAACTTGCATCGTTAAGTTGGCTGTCAATTTGAATAAAACTTGCATCGTCTTGTGGTATTTCTTTGTTTATTTTGTCAGCCGCTTCGGTGGTTTCGTGCATCAGACTTTCAAAATATTCTAATTTTTTAGACATTTTTAAAGGCGATACTTTTGCCGGTTGTCCGAAATCATCTTCTTTAAAAGGATTAAAATCCGGATCGACTTTAATCTGTGGATTAACCGGTGGTTTTTTGTGATATTCGTAAGGAATTTCCAAATCGGGGCGGCTGTCAAAATCCATTGCCGGTGACAAATTAAATTGTCCCAAACTGTGTTTAACCGCTACTTTTAAAATGGCATAAACGGTTTGTTCGTCGTCAAATTTTATTTCTGTTTTGGTCGGGTGGATATTAACATCGATATGTTCGGGATCGATTTCAAAATAGATGAAATATGACGGATAGGCTTTATCTTTAATCAAACCTTCGTAAGCCGAAAGGACAGCATGGTTGAGATACGGACTTTTGATAAAGCGGTTGTTGACAAAGAAAAACTGTTCTCCGCGTTTGAGTTTGGCAAATTCCGGTTTACCCGTAAAACCGTAAATTTTGATATAATCGGTACTTTCTTCTACCGGGACCAATTTTTCTTGCATTCTGCTACCGAATAGATTGCTGATACGCTGCAATAATTTTGATTTTGGAAGATGATAAACGGTATTGCCGTTGTGTATCAGGCTAAAAGAAATTTGGGGATGTGCCAGAGCCAAACGAAAAAATTCGTCGTTGATATGCCGCATTTCCACTTGCACGGATTTTAAGAATTTACGGCGGGCTGGAATGTTGTAAAACAGGTTTTTAACGGCTATGGCGGTGCCTTTGGGTGTGGCTATTGGTTCTTGCTTGACGACTTTACTCCCTTCAATTTTGATGTAAGTACCCAATTCGGCATCTGCGGTTTTGGTTTTCATTTCGATATGGGCAACGGCTGCAATGGATGCCAATGCTTCTCCTCTGAATCCTTTGGTTTGTAAGTGGAATAAATCCTCGGCAGAGTTGATTTTACTGGTGGCGTGTCGCTCAAAGGCCATACGGGCGTCCAGTTCGTTCATGCCTTCTCCGTTATCGACTACTTGAATGAGGGTTTTACCGCCGTCTTTGACAATGAGTTTGATGTTATCGGCGCCGGCGTCCAAAGCATTTTCCATAAGTTCTTTGACTACCGATGCCGGTCGTTGTACCACTTCACCGGCGGCTATTTGATTGGCGACATGGTCGGGTAATAATTTGATACGTCCGTGTTGCATTAAATTAATTGGTATTTTTTTAACAGATAATAGACGACTAAAACCAGGATGCCGAGAATGAAAAATGTTCGTAAGGTTGCGCCCGAAAAAAGCCCGGGCATTGTCGTTTTTGTAGGCCGTTTAAATTTGCCACGCATCCGTTGTTCGGCGGTAGTTTCTTCCTCGCTATATTGTTTTTTTAGATTATCCAAGCGCTCTTTACGCTCGTTGTAATATCGCGGGGTGTACCCGAATTTTTTATTTTTTTGTAATTTGAAAAATGAAGGCATGGTTTAGGTTATGGTTTCCAATGCAAATTTAGTGATTTTTTGAGGAAATGAGGCATTTTTTTTGTTATTCCGACGGAGCGAAGCGACAGTCTGTCCCGACTTTTTGTAGGGAAAGAATCTGGATTTCTCGTCACTTTTACTCCTGTATCGTAAAAGTTCTGTCGAAATGACAAAGTGCTTCGCTACTTTTTAAACTTTTTTAAAAAATCCCGGGTAAAATCCCGTAAGACCAAACGGGCGGAAATTTGCGCTTTTTCGGCCAGTAAACTATCCCAATTTTCTGTATCTAACCATAATTCCCGTTTAAGCATGCGGGAGGCTTCGGGGTCATATCCGGCTAATTTTTCGGCCAATATTTCCGTTTCTTTATCAAGTTCGTCGTTGGTGTCGTACACTTTGGCGAACAGTCCTTTTTCGCGGGCCCAATAGGCCGTGTGCCAAGTCGTAGCGTCTATGGACAATTCGCTGAATGCCGCTATACCTGTTTTACGTTTCACAGCGGGACCGATCACATAAGGACCGATTCCGATTGATAATTCCGATAATTTTATAGCCGCTTGCACACTTGCCAGGCTAAAATCGGATGCAGCTATTAATCCGACACCGCCACCGACGGCTTTTCCTTGGACTTTGGTGATGACAAATTTGGGTAATTGTCGCATGGTATTGATGACCCGGGCAAAACCCATAAAAAATTCCACGGCTTGGCTCAGGTTGTTCAGTGCCATTAATTCGTCAAACGATGCCCCGGCACAAAAAGTACGGCCTTCACTTTGTAATACGATAACTTTGATATTATCATCATTGCCGGCTTGTTGCAGGGTTCCGTTTAATTGTTGGAGTAAATAACCGGGCATAGCGTTGCTCGACGGGTGAAAAAATGTGATATATCCGACGGAATTGATGATTTCCATGCGGACGGTTCCTTGTGTCATAATTCAAATAATTGTTTTAAAGCAATGAGCAATATTAAGAGACTTAAAAATACAAAAAATAATCGTAATACAAATTTGCGGTAAGCTTTTTTGTAAGACTTATAATGCCGGTTGCGACCTTTGGAGACTTTAAAATCTTTTTTATCTTTTTCCAAAGATATAAAATATTTTTCTCTGCTTTTGAACTTGAATCTGTCCCGGAGTAGAGAGCGGTTGTTTTTGATGCTGTTGTGACTGTCTATTTCGAAGCCCATTGTTTTTTATATTAGGTCAAAATGAATTTTCAAGTTTTCAGAGACTGTTGCAGACAAATTTTCAGGTAATTTTCCGATTTTTTTGATAAGTCTTTTATTGTCAATGGCTCTGATTTGATCCATCATAATGTCGCAGTCCCGATGTAAGTTAGCAGTTCCTTTTTTTAAGTGTACCCTTAATATTTCCGTTTCCTTTTTGATATTTGTTGTTACCGGACAGATGATTGTGGAAGGATGCTGTACTTTATTTAATAAATCTGTCTGAACAACCATAACAGGTCTTGTCTTTCCGGGTTCTGTTCCTATTTTCGGATTCAAATCAGCTATCCAAATTTCAAATTGTTTAATCGGCATAATCAATATCTTCAAATTCTTTTAAAACTTTTATTGAATCATTTTTAACCAATTCCGATTCCGTTTTGAGTTTTTGTTCCAGTAAACGCCTTTTTTGATAGCGGTTATAAAATGAAATAGCTTCATTGATATACCTGTTACGTGACTTCTTTATTTTTGAAAGTATTTTTTCGGTATCTGAAAAAACATTTTCATCAATTTTTAAAGAAATATTTTTCATAAGAAATATTTTTTTGATATAACAAAAGCATATAACAAAAGTATATCATAATAAAAATGATAAGGTTTTTTGTTATTAAACTAACGATTTGACAACAGTTTTGTTACAAAACATTCAAAACCTGTTCTTTGATTTTTTCCAATTCATCTTTCATTTGCACCACTTTGCGTTGGATTTGACTGTCGTTGGCTTTGGAACCGATGGTATTGATTTCACGGCCGATTTCTTGGGAGATAAAGCCCAGTTTTTTACCTTTCATTTCGGTTGGCTTTTGCAATTCTTTTTCAAAATATTGCAAGTGATTTTTAAGGCGGACTTTTTCTTCGTTGATATCCAGTTTTTCAAGATAGTAAACCAATTCCTGTTCAAACCGGTTTTGATCGACTTCCAGTTGCAAGTTGTTTAAAGCATCTTTGAGTCGTTGTTTGATTTTGTCCAAGCGTTCCTTGTCCAAGCGGTCTATCTCATCAAGGGCTTTTCCGATGTTTTCAAGCCGTAGTTTTAAGTCGTTTTCAAGTGATTGTCCTTCGTCTTTGCGGTAATGTGTTAATTGTCCGGCGGCTTCTAGCAAGACTTTCATGACGGTTTGTTGTTCTTCCGGGATCAGTTCGTCTTCTTCGGGCTTGAGTACATCCGGAAGGCGTAAGGCGGCGGCTATCAGGACGCTTTGGTCGGCATTGGGGTGGACTTGATTCAGATCGTTTAAATATTGTTTTAAGACCGGCGCATTAATTTTATTTTTCGGCCGGTCTTCCAAATCTTCAATCTGAATAACCAAATCTATTTTACCTCTTTTTAAAGTTTGAGATATCAATTTACGAATAGGCATTTCCATTTCCCTGTAACCGGAAGGTATCCGGGTTTTCAGATCGAGGTTTTTACTGTTGAGTGACCGCAATTCGACAATAATATTTTTGTCTTTAAAAGTTTCCGTGGCTTTTCCGTAGCCGGTCATTGATAAAATCATACATGTTATTTTTTTGAGCGGATAAATTAACCGTATATACACCGGCAATAATCAAACATGCCGAAATAATTTTTACCCAACTCAATTGATCAGACCCTACAAAGATAGCAAATATTGTGGCAATCAGCGGTTGTAAATAGATAAATACACTCATAGTGGTCGGTTTGAGTAATTTTAAGGCATTGAGGTTAAACAGATAAGTTAAAACCGTTGAAAAAAAGACCACAAAAGCTATTTGAAGATGAATGTTTAAAGGGATATTTTGCCAATTCAGATGAGTGAATTCGGACCAACTAAATGGTAAAACCAGCATAAAACCGAAAGTATAAAGCCATTTGGCAAAAGTAACCGGACTGTATTTGTTTAGTATAGGTTTTGCCAAAATCAAATACAAGGCGTAAGAAACCGCATTGAGGGTAACCAGCGTATTTCCCAATTTCGGATTACTACCGCTCAATTGTCCGGTTTTGCCGTATAAAATCAAAAATGTTGCTCCTGTCATTCCCAATAAAACTCCTGAAACTTTATATATATCGATAGGATTTTTGAGAAATAAAAACGAGAAAATCATTACAAAAATAGGGGCGGTAATCATCAAAACAGAAGCGGAAATAGGGGAGGTGTAAGATAAACCTTTTAAAAAACTCATCATATTGATTGCGATACCGAACATTGCTGCCAAAAAAAACTTGAAATAATCCCGTTTGGCAACAGTTTCGGTTTTGG
>JALVST010000002.1 GCA_027024205.1 Flavobacteriales bacterium
CCATTCAAACTTTTATGGATGGCTCTATTCTTACCGTAGCAGATGCCCCGTGGCCGGGTTTTACCCCCGACTTGTTAAGTATCGTCTTGGTAACAGCCATTCAAGCGGAAGGCGTCGTGCTTATCCATCAAAAAATGTTTGAAAGCCGCTTGTTTTTTGTCGATAAACTGATTGATATGGGAGCTCAAATTATTTTAAACGACCCGCATCGTGCTACGGTTATCGGGCTGAATCATAAAACCCCGCTCAAAGCGACCACCATGACATCTCCGGATATCAGAGCCGGTGTCTCATTGCTCTTGGCCGCTTTATCGGCAGAAGGAAAAAGTATAATTCACAATATCGAACAAATAGACCGCGGTTACGAAGCTATTGATTTGAAACTTAACAAATTGGGGGCAAGAATAGAACGTGTAAATTAATAAAGAAAGTATGAAAGCCTTTGAAACGATCTCTTGGAAAAATCTTAAAAAACATTTTGAAAGCATCCGGAATAAAAATATCCTGTCATATTTTAAAGATGATAACCGTTTGAATGATTTTGCATTTGAATTTGCAAACATTTATTTTGATTTTTCAAAGCACCGTTGGGATAAAAAAATGCTCCGGCTTTTTTCGGATTTTGCCCGTGACATGAAAACACGCCAAGCTATTGAAGACATGTTTAGCGGCAAGATTATCAATCTGACCGAAAAACGGGCCGTTTTACATACCGCTTTGCGACAACAAAACGACGAAGCTGTTTTTGTATCGGGAAGAAATGTTATCCAAGACATCAGAAAAAGCGAAGCACAAATAAAAAACTTTACCGGTAAAGTTATCTCGGGAGAATGGAAAGGTATAAGCGGCAAAAGGATAACCGATGTCGTTAATATCGGTATAGGAGGCTCCGATTTGGGACCAAAAATGGTCGTAAAAGCATTGACAAACTACCGCAATCATCTGAAAATGCATTTTTTATCGAATATAGACCCTTTTAAACTGGATGCCCTTATTAACAAGATTAACTTGGAAACGACCTTGTTTGTGATTGTCTCCAAATCTTTTTCTACCCAAGAAACCTTAACTAACGCCAAAAAAATACAAGAAATTTACCTTGATAAATTTGGGAAAACGGCTATTGCCAAACATTTTGTGACTGTTAGTACTCAGATTGAAAAAGCCCGGAAATTTGGAATCAACCCTGATAATATTTTCCCTATGTGGGATTGGGTAGGTGGTCGTTACTCACTATGGAGTCCGGCAGGTATCAGTATACCGCTGGCTATCGGATATGAAAAATACCAACTATTGAAAGCCGGTGCTTATGCCATGGACAATCATTTTAGAAACGAAAAATTTGAGAAAAATTTACCGGCTATAGCTGCTTTTTTAACGCTTTTATACAATAATCTATATGGCTATGAAACCGAAGCTTACATCCCCTACGCCGATAAACTACAATTTTTACCTGATTTTTTGCAACAATTGATTATGGAAAGTAACGGTAAATCGGTTGATTTATCCGGGCAAGCTGTTAATTGGCAAACCGGGAATATCGTTTGGGGTAATACCGGAACCAACGCCCAACATTCCTTTTTCCAACTCCTTCATCAAGGTACTAAAATCATTCCTGTTAATTTTATTGCCGAAAGACAAAATAAGAATACCCGGTTTAAAGAAAACCATAAAATACTGTTAGCCAATATGATTGCACAATCAGAAGCATTAATGATTGGCGACCGGAATGAGATTACTTACAAAAATTTTGAAGGCAACCGTCCTTCAACTACCATTTTGTTGGACGAGATTACACCTGAAAGTCTGGGAAGTTTATTAGCTTATTACGAGCATAAAACGTTTACCGAAGCATGGTTGTGGCAAATCAATGCTTTTGACCAATTCGGAGTAGAATTGGGTAAACGCTTGGCCAATAGAATTTTGGAAGATTTTGAACAATCTACGCATCATCACGATAGTTCTACGCAAACTTTAATCCGAAAAATTTCAAAATAAAAAAGTCCGGAATTTCCGGACTTTAATAAAAAAATCTTTATTGTAAATATCTTTATTTTCTCAATTTTGCTAATTTCGGTAGAAAGAGAATTAACAAGACAGCAACGGCAAATAAAACAAATAAATATTGATCAACCGGTAATCCCGGAGGGCCTCCCGGTCCTCTGACAGGAGCCGGTGGATGTGGGCGACCACCGCCAGCAGACATTAATACCGGAATCAAAACCAATATTGAAGTTGTAAAAAACTTTTTCATAATGCAAATTTTTGAGGTATGATATGCAAATATAAAACTTTTTTTCAAATGTTAAAATAATTTAACTTAAAAAACAAAAAAAAGTGGACCCAGCTGGACTCGAACCAGCGACCCCCTGATTATGAGTCAGGTGCTACTAACCAACTGAGCTATGGGTCCTACAAAAACAAATTGCAAGTGCAAATATAAAACTTTTCAATTATTCAAAAAAAAATATTTTTCTTTTTTTGCTTATATGATTTTCGATTATTTTTACTTATTTTTAAGCCAAAAATTAATACTATGGAAAAACGCTTAATAGAATGTGTCCCTAACATCAGTGAAGGCCGTGATATCAATAAAATCAATGAAATAGCCCGCCAGGTAGAAACCGTTGAAGGCGTCAAATTACTCGATATAGACCCCGGAAAAGCAACTAACAGGACCGTTATCACTTTTGTAGGAGAACCCGAACAAGTCGTTGAAGCGGCTTTCCGTTTGATAAAAAAAGCCAAAGAACTTATCGATATGCGGCACCATAAAGGAGAACATCCGCGTTTCGGTGCTACCGATGTTTGTCCCTTGGTACCAATTGCAAATATTTCTATGAAAGAAACCTCCTTATATGCTAGAAAACTAGGGGAACGTGTCGGTAAAGAATTGCATATTCCCGTCTATTTTTATGAAAATGCCGCAACCGAAGAAAAACGCCGTAATTTGGCCAATGTCAGAGCCGGAGAATATGAAGGATTGCCTGATAAATTACAAAATCCTGCCTGGCAACCTGATTTCGGACCTGTTAAATTTGATGATGAAGTAGCCCGATCGGGAGCCATCGCTATTTCGGCTCGCGACTTTCTGATTGCTTACAATATTAATCTCAATACAACATCAACCCGTCGTGCCAATGCCATTGCTTTTGATATCCGTGAAGCCGGTCGTATCAAACGGGAAGGACATCCGCTCACCGGTAAAAAAGTATTGGACGAAAACGGCAAACCTGTCCGTATCCCCGGTAAATTCAAAGGCGTAAAAGGCATCGGTTGGTTTATTGAAGAATATGGTATTGCCCAAGTATCATACAACATTACCGATATCAAAGCCGCTCCCTTGCACTTGGTATTTGACGAAACGGTCAAATCCGCTGAAAAACGCGGCATACGGGTTACCGGTTCGGAAATTATCGGATTAATCCCCAAAAAAGTCTTACTTGATGCCGCCGATTATTTTCTGACCAAACAACAACGTTCACTAGGTATTTCGGAACCGGAAAAAATCCTTATAGCAGTCAAATCATTAGGTGCTGACGATTTAAAACCTTTTAATCCCAAAGAAAAAATCATTGAATACCTGCTCGAAGAAGATACACAATCAAAGTTAGTCGATTTGAGTTTAACGGATTTTGCCAATTTGACAGCTTCGGAAGCCCCGGCTCCCGGTGGTGGTTCCATTGCTGCTTATAGTGCTGCTCTCGGTGTCGCTCTCGGTACTATGGTAGCCAATTTATCCTCCCACAAACGCGGTTGGGACGATAAATGGGAATATTATTCCGACTGGGCTGTAAAAGGACAAAAATTTAAAGAAACATTAATGCATCTGGTTGACGAAGATACCAATGCGTTTAATAAAATTATGGATGCTTTCAAGTTGCCTAAAAAAACGGAAGAAGATAAAAAAATCAGAGCGGAAGCTATTGAAAAAGCAACACACTATGCTACAGAAATACCCTTAAAAGTTATGCAAACCGCCTATGATTCCATGGTCATTATGCAAGAAATGGCACAAACCGGTCTGCCGGCATCCATCTCCGATGTGGCCGTTGGTGCTTTGGCAGCCAGAACCGGTGTTTACGGCGCATACTATAACGTAAAAATAAATGCTGCATCATTAAAAGACAAAGATAAAGCTGACGAATTACTGACAAAAGCCTCGCAAATTTTAAAAGAGGCTCAAACTAAAGAAAAAGAAATTTTGGCTCTGGTAGATGAAAAAATGAAGCATTGATGATGTAAACTCAGATAGCGTTTAAGTATAACGAAAAATTTTTGAAGATAAAACATTGCGTTATCATTTCATACGTAGAGAGATAGCATCACAAAATTAGGGATGCCTTTTCTCTGTATTCTTTTCTACGTACGGAAGGATTTGAAATAATGAATCTCTTCCTGATTTTTGCATATAATCTTTTTTTATCAAATCAATACGCTTAATACTTTTTTCAAGCCATTGCATATAAATCAATTGTTGTTCCCGTTCAGGCAGTTGCCAAGCAATATCCGATGCGTGTAAAGATTGGGTAACACTATACATAATCAGTGCCGCCGCTACACTGATATTAAAACTTTCAGTAAAACCATACATGGGTATCTTTAAAAAAACATCGGCTTGAGACAAAACCTGACCGGAGAGCCCGTCTTTTTCAACCCCGAAAAAGAAAGCCGCCGGACGGTTGATATCAAAATCCGGCAAACTGATATCGTCTGTGTGTGGTGTGGTGGCCACAATCCTGTATCCCTTTTGTTTTAAATAATTTATAGCTTCTTGCGTCTGCTCATAACGATGTATATCCAACCATTTTTCAGCCCCTTTGGCTATGGAATGAGATAATTTCGGGTCATATTTTTTTTGCACGATATATAAATCCTGCCAACCGAAAATATCGGCACTGCGAACAACCGCACTGATATTGTGCATTTGATATAAATCTTCCAAAACCGCCGTAAAATACCGGGTGCGTTGAGATAAAACTTTTTTAAATACCGCCTTGCGATTTTCGGTTACAAAATCTTCCAAATAAGAAATATAATCTTTCATAATACTTGCAGTTTATTGCAAAATTAACGATTATTAACGATGAATGAGGATTTTATAAGATTTAATGATTGGTTAAGAACTTTAATGATTGTTTACTTTTTCATATTTTTTGCTTGTCTTTAATATTGAGGAAATGATGATTTGTTATGGTTTATTGGATATTCTTTAATTAATATTTTGTAATTCAAACTGTATTTACGTCTTGCAAATTGAGGAATTGAGGATTACTTTTGTTTCTTAGAATAATATTTCCTTTGGTAATGGCCCCTCGTTGCATATAATTTTTCGTCTTTTTGATTGAGAAATGGGGAGTGAGTGATTTGTTATGAAACAGTCTGACCCAAAAAATCAAGAAAAATATAGATATTAAAATTTAACATTTTTTTATGTCAAAAAACACAATAATTCAGCCAGTTTTACATTATATTTATATATCAAATTAAAATATGGTTTTATGTCGCGAGCATTTTACAATTATACCATTACAATCCTGAATAAAGTCAGTTTCGACCCTGAATTATTTCACAAAGAACTTGAAAAATCCTATAAAGCACTTCTGCCTCACGAAAAAAGAGAACTTGAAATCTGGTTACAAAAATTTTTGTTGCAAAAGCCCCGGTTAAAAGAATATTTGAAAAATTCTCCTGTTTTTTCAAAACAAGAGATTTTTAAAGCATCGTGATTTTATTATTTTTTATAAAAGAAATGCTTTAACGCCAAACGTACACTCCCTTTTTCAAGAAGTAAATTTCGGGCTTTTTCATATGACAAGTCCGTTTCATTCATTATCATTCTGGTACCACGATCTACAAGTTTGGCATTGGTCAATTGCATATCGACCATTTTATTGCCTTTAACCCGCCCTAATTTAATCAAAGTACTGGTCGAAATCATATTTAACACTAATTTTTGCGCCGTTCCGGCCTTCATACGGCTACTTCCGGTTACAAATTCCGGTCCTACGACAACCGTAACCGGATATTCAGCGGCTTTTTCCAAGGGACTTCCGGGATTCATGGTAATACAACCGGTTACAACCCCTATTTCCCTGGCTTTCTTTACGGTACTCACTACATAAGGCGTTGTTCCCGAAGCCGCAATACCAATCAATACATCCCTGTCTGTAAAATTTTCAGCCAACAAATCTTCCCAACCTTGTGTTAAGCTATCTTCAGCTTCTTCCACAGCTTTTCTGATTGCCGTATCACCACCGGCTATTAATCCGATGACCAAATCATCTTCAACCCCGAATGTCGGCGGACATTCACTGGCATCCAAAATACCCAAACGGCCACTGGTACCCGCTCCGATATAAAACAGCCGGCCACCTTTTTGTAATTTTTCTATTATCCGTTCTACCAAAACCTCAATCTGAGGAATAGCTTTTTCAACAGCAAATGGTACTTTTTTATCTTCATTGTTGATATTGACCAACAATTCGTGTATGCTCATCTGCTCCAAATGGTCATACAAAGAATCTTTTTCCGTTATTTTTTCAAAATTTTCCTCACTCATTTTATAAAAATACTAAATCGGTTATAATATTTTTTAATTGCTTTATCAGGTCTTTGACGCCAAACCGCCGGCGTACGTTTGTAAAATCCGAAATGTGCTTTAACTACGGCCCACGTGTGTGCCGGTTTACCCTGCATTAAAAAAACGATACCCGCCAAACCGTCTAAAAGCAACCGGATAAAAATCACCGGAAAGATATAAAAAAACGGTAAATTTTTAAATAACATCATTAAGTTATTTCTAAAATTTAAATAAGTTTTAAACGGACTTTGATATGCTAAACTGGCACCACCCAAATGATATACAACCGATGAAGGCTCATATTTTACCAGCTTACCTGTGTGACGGATCCGCCAACATAAATCTATTTCTTCTTGATGGGCAAAAAAACTTTCATCAAAACCCTTGTGCCGGTCAAAAGTCTTTTGACGCACAAAAAAACAAGCTCCCGAAGCCCAAAAGATATCTTTTGGCGTATCATATTGCCCCTTGTCTTCTTCTACCTTAAACAGAACCCGTCCGTCACAATACGGATAACCGAAAAAATCCAAAAAACCGCCAGCTGCACCGGCATATTCAAACATCTTTTTGTTTTTATAATCTTTGATTTTCGGTTGCAAAACCACCGTATCGGTTTCATTTTCAAATCTTTTTATTACCGGCAATAACCAATTTGCGGTTACTTCAATATCCGAATTTACCAACGCATAAACATCAGCATCTATTTGTTTCAATCCCCGGTTATATCCACCGGCATAACCGTAATTTTTGTCCAATTTTACCAACGCAACCGTTGGAAAATTTTCTTGTAAAAAAAGCACGGAATCATCCGTTGAAGCATTGTCTATCACCCAAATTTTAGCCTCCCGTGAATATGCTACCACAGAAGGTAAAAATTTTTCCAACAATTTACGCCCATTCCAATTTAAGATGACCACTGCTATTTTCATCGGGTATTTTCAGGTAAATCTTTTAAAAATTCAAATTGTTTGGCTTCAAAATCAATCCGGCAAATAAAATGTCTCAATCCGTTGGTCAAAAATAAATACGGCGCTTTGAGTAACCAATTATATTGATTGGCCTGGTCAAATGTCTTTTGGGTTATGGCAATTTGCGGCGCTTTACATTCAACCAATATTTCAGGTTTCATTTGACGGTTATAAACCACAATATCAAAGCGTCTTTTGGTTTGATTGATTTGCAATTCTTTTTCAACAGCAATCAAATACAACGGATATTTTTTTTCAACAGTCAAATACTGCAAAACATGCTGCCTTACCCATTCTTCCGGAGTCAAAACGTAATACTTTTTGCGAACCGGATCAAAAATCAACCACTTTGCGTTTTGTTTTTTGAGTTTAAAACCGTATTCCGGAAAATTGAGTTTTTGCATGCCGGAGTAACTAATAATTGAAGATGTAAATATATAAAAAATATCTTCCGCAAATTGGAAAGATTCGATATAAAAAATTTTAAACTTCTTTTATGAGCTATCGAGTTAAAAGTTGGATATAAAAAAATTTACAGTTCAGTATGGAGCAATTTTGTATACCACTCTTTAAAGTTTGCTTTAACCTATAACAAAACATTAATCTTCAACAAAATTCAAAGGATATTTCAAGCCTTTGTATTCTATCAAGCTCGCTTTAAGCGAACCTACCAAAAGTTTAGCTTTTATCAGTAATGGGATTTTATTTTTATCATCGCTTACCCAAACGGTCAAGCTTTCATCTTCTTTAAAGACACGTCCCGATTGAACCAACGGACGGAATTTCAAAGCGTGCACCTCTCCAATGTCCGTATCCAATACATCTTTACCTAGGTATTTTAACTTGAAAGGATATACTTCTTCATCAAAAAACAAATCAACGGTAAGGGCATCCCCCGGTTTTAGCGAGGACACATCATAATTACGGAGATAGTAAAAAACCGAAACCATATCAAAAATTTGTACGGGTATGCTATAATATCCTGATTTGTTTTTTTCTTTATTGATAACTAATACTTTATGATGATTATGGTCAAAATGTAATTCTTTGTCCATGGTATAGCCGCCTTCATCAATTTTTCTAATAAAACGGTAAGGGCGTCCATCTCCGTCAAAATAACTCTCATACAAATCCCTGACCTTCATAAACCACCGCGAAAGACCGGTCGTCCAGCCTTTGCCTACGGCATGGTATAATTTTTTTCCTTGAAATACCCCCGTTTTTAAATCCAATGTTGCAAAACCGGCATTAAAAAACCCGTAATGAATTCTAAATTTGAAATGTTCTCCGGGTTTAAAAGCCGTGTCTTGTGCAGTAAGCAGATTGAAAAAAAATGAAAAAAGTAATAAAATCAACAATCGTTTCATAAAATAATCTTGTTTACATTTTCAATAACAAACATTATTCCAAAATAGCAAAATGTTGATTTTCAATTATCTCTATTAAAAATTATATCCCAAAGCAATATTAAAAGTATTTTGTTGCCACTGAGGGATACGACCGAAATTGACCCGCAAAGGTCCCAAAAACGACTTAAAAGCATAACCGATATTAAAACCGTATATCATTGTCGAATTATATGAAATCAAATCATTTGTTTTATCATAGAACATCAAATGCCCGCCGAATTCGATAAAATTATTTTTATAAAACTGCAAAACAGGACATAACGAAAAAACAGAATATTTTGTCGCTGCTATTGATAAAACTTTTGCCGCTTTAAAATCTAAAATTTGGTCATAATCGGCATAAGTGTTCATGCCTCCCAAATAGAAAATATTTTCATAACTAAAATCCTTTCCGTAATGTAAGCCTATGGAAATAGCCGGTCGAATCAACATGAATTTGGTCAACCGCTGCGTCCAATCAATTCTTAAATTGTATAACGAAAAAGGTTTAAAAGTTTCGTAAAAATCGGAAGAACCCCAAAAATAAGACCATTTTAATTTGAAATACAAACCTTTAACCGGCAAGTCTGCATCATCACGACTGTCAAAATTTACTGAAACAAAATTGCCGAAATAATGATTTTTTCCAAAATTATATTCATCATCAAATTCACCCGAAAAAACATAAGTAAACAATTCTTTATACTGATGTTGAAGTCCCATCTTCAAATACAAAAAATGATTGAGATTGCCTTGAAAATACAACTTATTTGTTAATTGCAAATAATTGAAATCCAATTTGTTGACAGAAAAATTACGTTCTCTGAACAAAGCTCCGGCCGCAACCCTGTGCGAAAATCGATGTAAACCGCTGTGAAATCCCCAGCTCAACTTAAAACCGTTATCAATAATATAATCGAAATTGTAACGAAAATAATTACCGCCAATGACATCAATAGATAACATATCATTGTTGGTAAAGATCCGTTTATTTTCAAAATTGACAATCACATTGATATGATTCAAGTCATTATAATGAAATCCTAAATTCATAGAAGCTTTGTGCAAGCGTTCTTTTACATCGATATACAGATAATGCAATCCGTCTTTGTGTTTAAAACGGTAATATACTTTTTCAAAGTTATCAGACCCAATCAAATTGTTGATACCGTCCAAAAAATCGGGATAACTGACTTTTTCATGCGGCCGGATGGCAATTTTTCCCAAAATATAATCCCGGTTAAAGTTTTGTTGTCCCGTCAGAATAATCCGGTCAAACAACAAACTATCCGGAACTTTGTAATGTAGCTTCCGGACGGTTTTATCCGATTGAAAAAGTGACAATCCGGGTATTTTTTTTAATTTTTTCAGTGCCGCCCGCTTGCCACGTGCAATAATCATGTCTATCTGTTCAAATGACGTTACACTCATACCGCTGATATCGGGTTTTATATACACATCTGTCATCATTTTTTTGAAAGGCATTTCCTTATACATACCGAAACTGATGATTTGGTTTAAGATATCCCCCATATCTTTAATATCTTTTTTACGCAGAATTTTTCCCTGCACATCACTCCCGATAATAAAATCAGCCCCCATGTCTTTGACTTCCCGAACCGGATAATTATTGACGATACCTCCATCCAAAAGTAATTTATTACCATCCTCCAAAGGCTTATAAACACTTGGCAACAAAGCACTTGCCGTAACAGCCGCCGGCAAGAATCCTTTGTTATACAATACCTGCTTACCGGTAACTATATCTGTGGCAACACAAATAAACGGCTTTTTCAGTTGCGAAAAATCATCAACTTGATGTACCGGCAATAAAACTTCGGCCAATAAATTAAATAACAATTGTGAATCAGATAATCCGAGTGGCAATTGCACTTGTAAATCCCGCATAGAAACCGGAAATTCAAAAATAAACCGCTTCCCTCTCTCTTTTTTTAAATTATTCAAATATTTACGACTCAAACGGTTGTACATAATTTTTTCAAAATCGATACGATGAAAAATCGAATCTATTTGTGAAGCCGAGTAACCGGCGGCATACAAACTACCGACGATAGCGCCCATACTTGTGCCCCCGATATAATCAGGATGAATATGATATTGCTCCAAAGCTTTTAATACCCCGATATGTGCCAAACCTTTGGCCCCACCGCCACTCAATACTAGCCCTATCTTTGGTTTTCGTAAAGTATCGGAACTTTGAGCAGTAATAGAAAAAATGATTAAAAGAAATAAAAGCGTTGCGTATTTCTTCATAATTTATCTTGCAACAAATACGATTAAATGCATCAAAGTTATAAAATTATAGCAATTCTCAATATAAAATAGCTAAAAAGTATTTTTATTTTTAAAATTACCACTATGATACGAATTGAAAATGTTTTATAAATGTGAAAATTGCGGTTAAACCGATCTATTTCAAATTTGTAATAGATATTGATGATGAAAAAATGGGATGATAACTTATCGGGAATATACTTTTGCTTATTTAAACGGATTATCGTAATTTTAGCAACTGTATGAAAAAGCCGGAAAAAAAATCTGCATTACACGAATTCAAAGGCGTCAGTAACACACCACATTTAAACCGGGATGCCATTAAGCAACGCCGAAAAAAACGATCTTTGCCCGACCCTGACGAATTGACCGGCAAATTATTATCCGGCGACCCGGTGGCTTTGAGTAAAGCCATAACATTGATTGAAAGTGCCAATCCAAAGCACTTTGATTTAGGTCAAAAGATTATTAAAAAATGTTTACCACATACCGGAGAGTCCGTAAGAATCGGCATTACGGGAGTCCCTGGGGTAGGAAAAAGCACCTTTATTGAAAGTATCGGAAAATTATACACCGCACAAGGACATAAAGTGGCTGTATTGGCTATTGATCCGAGCAGCAGTCTGTCCAAAGGCAGTATATTAGGTGACAAAACCCGTATGGAAACATTAGTCAGAGACAAAAATGCTTTTATACGTCCCAGCCCTTCTGGAAATAATTTGGGGGGTGTTGCCCGAAAAACACGTGAAACCATCTTGCTTTGTGAAGCAGCCGGATTTGACCGGATTATTGTTGAAACCGTAGGAGTAGGTCAATCGGAAACCATGGCACATTCCATGGTCGATTTCTTTCTTTTGTTAAAACTCGCCGGGGCAGGGGACGAACTCCAAGGTATCAAACGCGGCATAATTGAATTGGCAGACTTAATTGTCATCAACAAAGCGGAAGAAGATAACATGAATAAAGCACGTTTGGCACAAAAAGCTTTTCAAACAGCTTTACATTTTTATCCGCCCAAACCAAGCGGATGGACGCCAAAGGTATTATTAGCAAGTGCATTAAACCACAAAGGTGTCGACCAAATAGCCAATGAAATCGATACTTATTTAAAATTAACCCGGAAAAACGGTTTTTTTGAACAAAACCGCTTGGAACAGAACCGGTATTGGCTTTTTGAAACTGTCAATCAAACTCTTAAAAACAACTTCTACAATAGACCGGAGATTCAAAAAAAACTAAAAAAACTCCTCATTCAATTAGAAAAAAAAGAAATAACCGCCTTTGAAGCTGCCAAAAAATTATTATCTTAACCCGCAAAATTCAAAATACATAACTTAATGTATAATTTGAAAAAAATCTGATTGACCTTACGATTTTTATTTTATCGTTATATATTCTTACTTCCTTCATTTTAACTTTTATTTATGACGGAGGCAACCCTATAGACCCTCTTCAAGCCTCCTTTTGTTGGACCGCAAACCATCTCAGTGATTTGGGAAGAGCATACTATTTTAACGGAAATTTGAATCCGTTCAGCTTTTTTTACAATTCGTCACTGGCATTTTTGGGAATTTGTATATTTCTTTTATTCTGTATTATTAGCAAACTTTTAAAAAATAAAAAAATCAGAAACATAATAATCGTTTTGGGAGTATTATCGGGTATAGGGACCATATTAATTGGCTGGTTTCCTTATGACTTATTTTTAAAATATCATAAAATAGCATCTCAATTGGCTTTTTACAGTTTTTACCTGGCCACATTACTTCTAATTATTTTCATTGACAAAAAACGATACAAAACCATTTTCTACCTGCTATTAATATTATTAATATTGTTCGTCAGCAGAACAGTATTAATTATTTGGGCAAAAAATGCTCATTTGAGTTCCGAAATGCTATTAAGAATTAAAGCCGGATCTTTAAAATTGGTTATCTATCCTCAAATGATCTTTACCCTGATAATCATATTTCATATCAGAAAACAAACTCCGGTTCAAGTTTAAAATCTTTAATTTTTCACGTATAAATCCTTTAAATTATCCAATATTTTTTGATAATAAATCACAAATATTGTTTATTGGCTCTATTAAAAAAAAAGAAAAAAAATGCACGTTTCTTTCTGAGTATCACCAATAACTCTATAATATTTTAATAAAATATCATTAATTTTTGTATTTTCATTAATTATTATTATATTTGCAAAAGAAAAATATCTAAACCAATGCGACTTAAAAACAAAAATCTGATTGATTTTACATTTTTTACATTATTTCAATATTTTCTTTTTATTCTTGTTTTAATACCCATTTATGAAGGAGGCAATCCGGTTAACCCCAACGAAACAAGTTTTGTTTGGAATTTGAATTTTCTGAGTGATTTGGGACGTACACATTATTTTAACGGCACACCCAACCCGTTTTGGGTTTTTTATAATATTTCTTTAAGCATTATCGGAATAGGTATTTTCTTATATTTCTATTTTTTAAGTTATTTGATTAAACAAAGGTTTTTCAAAAAGTTGATAATTTTATTCGGAGGTCTATCCGGTTTAGGATATACACTTATCAGTTTTTTTCCTGCCGATTTATATTTGGAAAAACATATTCAAGTCGGCACTGTCGGACTGATCAGTTTTTTTATTGCCACTTTACTACTGGTTATTTTTATAGACAGAACCATATACCGTAAAATATTTTATTTATCGGTTGTCGTTTTAATCCTTCTGGCATTTAGGATTTTAGAAATGAATTTGGTAAAAATCATTGGTATTGACAAAATTACACTACTTAAATTACAAACTATTTCACAAAAAATAGTGGTCTTTCCTCAAATATTTATTGCTATTATCATTTTCATCAATCTAAAAAACATCTTTCATAATAATTTTTTTATACCACTCCAAAATTATATCTTGCCGCGAAAAAATAACCGATGAACAAATATATTTACAGCATCATTATTTTCTTTTTCCTTATACATCTTCAAGCTCAAAACAATTTAACCTCCCAAAAATTAGATACAGTCACTATTGATTTGATTATCAAGCAAATAACTTTCGGAAATATAACCGGACAGCCGGTCAGGGTCATCAAACTGACACCGTCACAAACCGCCGGTATTGAGAGCCTCGATGACTTTCTTAATTTATTATCGGATATCGATGTCCGTTCGAGAGGAATTCAAGGCGTCCAATCAGATGTAAGCATACGGGGCGGCAATTTTGACCAAGTCGTCATTTTACTTAACGGCGTTAAAGTTAATGACCCGCAAACCGGTCACCACAACCTGGATTTACCCGTAGATATCAGTATGATTGACCGCATCGAAATTTTACAAGGTGCATCGGGACAAAATTATGGGGTCAATGCCTACAGCGGTGCTATTAATATCATTACCAAAGATGCCGGAAAAACACAAGCCCATGCAGTTTTAAAGATAGGACAATTCGGCTACCTTAAAACGGCTTTCGACTTGGCACACCAACTCGGGAAAATAGCAGTTTACAACGGTTTTACTTACCAACGTTCAACAGGTTATTTGACCAATGACAGTATTAATAATACCGATTTTTACAATATTAAAGATTTTGTGCAAATCAAATATAATCATCCCGGATGCCCGGTCGAATTACAAGCCGGCTATCATCAAAAAGACTTCGGAGCCAATAGTTTCTACACTTCCAAATATCCTTGGCAGTATGAAAAAACACAAGGTTATTTTGCCAATCTCTCTACCGGTAGCGGTAAAAATATCCATTGGAAAGTCAACTTGTTTTATAAACTGCATTTTGATGAATTTCAACTTTTTAGAGAAAGTGTTTACCAATATCAGAACGGTTTCTATATCCACGAACAAGATACCGCTCAATATGCCCCCGGTATCTATTACCCCGGACATAATTTTCACAGAACCCGGCAATGGGGCGGACAATTTCAAGCACAAACCTATACCAAAGCGGGTAAAAGCTTCTTCAATATCATCTTACGCAATGAACATATTTTGAGCAATAAACTGGGAAAACCTTTGAACAATCCGGTTATCATCAATGACAGAGACGCTTATACCAAAGCAGACGAACGAACCTATCTGGAAACCCATCTCAACCAGTCAAAAAAATGGTCGCAATTGGAAGCGGGAATAGGACTTAATTTGTTGTATGAAAAAAAAATTCATTGGCAAATAAACGGGAGCGGCTATCTGAGTTACCGGTATCAGCATTGGATACATTATATCAATGCCGGCACTTCCTCCCGCCTACCCACCTTTACCGACTTGTATTACGAAGGTCCCGCCAATACCGGTAACCAGGACTTGAAACCCGAAACAGCCGTCACTTATGAAGCCGGGACAAAATTTTTTAATAACCAAACTCAAATCAGTGCCAATATTTTCTTCCGTCAATCAAAAAATACGATTGACTGGATTAAAACCGATCCGGCAGATAAATGGCAACCGCAAAACCTGACAGATTTACAAACATTCGGGATAGAATTTAATGCAATGCACCACTTTAAAACCGGGATATTTAAAACCATCGGTTTATCCTATGCCTACCTGGATATGAACAAAGACATTACGCAAAATTTTATCTCCAAATATGTTTTAGACTATTTAAAACACAAAGCCAGCATCTCTATTTTACACAACTTCTTCTTTAACAGCAAGATACATTGGACCGCGATCTATAAAAACCGTAACGGCCAATATCTTGATTATACCGGCGGTCAATACCGGCTCTTTGACTACAAACCCTATTGGATAGCCAATATGAAATGGTCAAAACAAATCAACCGGACCCGACTGGCAATTAGTATTGAAAATATTTTTGATATATCTTTTAATGACTTATCTTACATTAAAATGCCCGGCCGCTGGATTATTTTTGAAATTAATTACAAGATAAAATAATCAAACAAAAAAATATATCTTTGTTGTAATGAAAAAATATAAAATAATGAAACTTAAACTTTTATTACTCCTTTGTTGGTTTTGGAGCGGAACGTATGCTCAAGAATCAAACCGAAAAACCGGACATATAAATAAAGGACATTTTGTTTTGGGTATCAACTCCAATGGTTTAGGATTTATCAAGTCTAATAATAAAACTTCAACCGATAGAAGCATTTCTTATACTTCTTCCGAACTATTTTTGAGGTTAGACGCCGGTTATTTTATTTATAACCACTTACAATTTAGTATATGTACTAACTTAAATTTAGTCAAAAACAACTCTATTGCTGCTATCAATCATTTTGGTATCGGACCCAAAATAAATTATTATTTCAAATCCGCTTCAAATTTATTGCCTTTTGCTGCGGTATCGGGTGAGTATTTTAATGATAATTCTCATTTTTTTGAAAAAGAGGGTTATAGTTGGGAAATAGGAGGAGGCATATCTTTTTTTCTCAACAACTGTATAGCCATTCAAACAATGTTACAGTATCAAAATAAAACTTTCAATATAAATTTCCAGGATAGGCCTTATTATGATGATTCGGGTTTTTACAAAAAATCAAATATCAATACATCTCAACTGAACTTTAATATTGGTTTTTCCGTGTTTTTTTAAAGAAACAAAAATAATAACAATACCATAAAATACACATGATGAAAAAATATATATTTATCACTTTTTTCTTAACAATCTCGCAACTTTGGTCACAAAATTCTCAAAAAAAACCTAATAACCAACTTAAAAAAGGGCATTTGATGATAGGCTTATCAAGTTCAAATTTTCAATTTCAATATATTCTTGACAGTAACGAACAAGGACAAAAAGGAAAAGGTTTCTTTTCGGGTGATATAAACGCCTTTTATTTGGTCACAAAAAATCTCGGCATAGGTGCTTTTATCAGTTACCGGCATAATGATTTTTCAGAACTTCGTTATGACAAAAGATACTATACGGTAATAGGACCGCAACTGCGTGTTTATTTTAACACTAAAAATAAAATCGCCCCATTTTTTGAAACAGGTTATGGTTATATTGATTTCCCGAAAATTGAAGCAAATGGTTTTTTGTTTAATACAACCTTAGGAAGTTCGTTTTTTATCAATAATAATGTCGCTGTTGATGCCGGAATTAGTTATATTTATTCAAAAGTTTCTTCCACATCTCATTTGATGTATGTGTCACAAACAGTTATCACCGCTTCAAACGGATTCGGTTTTCATTTGGGATTTAATTTATTTTTGTAAGCCTATTTCTACACATTTCAATAATTATGTCCGCAAGCATATTCTATCTGTTAAAACCCTACAAAAGTTGTCTTATTATCTGCTTGAAAGAATTTATCCTTGCAAGCATTTTGTTCAATTTTTATTATATGGGATTTGATACCAAGATTTTTCTCTTAACCGGAATACGTAAATTTATTTTATCAGCATAATATTACGCAAACAACTTAAAATTACTAAAAAAAAATTAAAATTCTTAATAATTCGTAAAAAAATGTGATGATACAAACGTGCCGGTTAAAATTTCTATCCGTTGACAAGGCTTAAAAGAGATAAAGCGGAAGAAATCTTGACATTCTTATTTTTTTTGTATTTTTACAACTTAGTAATCAAACTTTATGCGCATACTGTTTATTTTACTCATAACCGTTTTAACCAGTTCTATCTTGCCGGCACAAAACTCGCAAGCGCCGGTTGAAATTTATTTAAAACAAGGCAATGACAGTATCCGCTTGGATAATAACACCGTTAAACTCAAAAAAGAACCTTTTACTTTAATTTTTGTCTATAACCAACCCGACAAATTCAACGGCGTTTATGTCAACACTTCCTTTACACGTGATTATTACAAATTAGAACCATCTGAAACCATAAAAGATTTGAATTATCTCCCTCAAAAAGTTTATTCCGAACACAAATTCAATCCTAAAAAGGAGTTGAAAGTTAATCCCGAATTTTTTCAATATTTCGGATACAACCCCAATGCCAATTGGAATAAATTTGACCGGTTAATCAAAAAAAACGGAAAAATTATCGCTTATCGTAAGGTTAGAAACTTCTACCTTGTCGATGAAAAAGAAAATATTCCTATTGAAAAAATGCGGTTTAGTATTTTCATGATTTTTGAAGTCATCGACCAAAAAACCGGACATTTTTTCAATAAAGAAGTTTACCGCACCAAAGTAAAATTAAAATTTTAATAAAAAAACCTGCCGCCTCTAAAACGCTTCGACAGGTTTTTTACTTGGCATTTAATATAGATAGACATCAGAAAAATCTCGGAGAACGGATTCTCGTATTATCTACATAATTCAAATCATAACTGAGCATCAATTCGTGTGAACCACTGTTGTAATGACGCAATTCTGTCATCGTAAAATCATAAGCATAACCTATATGAAATTGCGGTGTAACGTAATATTGTAATAATCCGGAAAAACTGTCGTCAAACCTGTGGGCCAAACCTATTCCGAATTTGTCATTGAAAAAGAAATTACCCGACACATCTACCGATAAAGGCGCCCCTTGAACGGCTTTTAACAAAATTGCCGGTTTGAATTTGACATCGTCACTCAAATCCAAGACATAACCTCCGATTAAAAAGTAGTGTCGCCGCTGTATATCATCCGTAAAAATAGTAGAATCATCACTTGATATCCGCTGTTGCAACAATTTGGGAGCTGATATACCTATATAACCTTTATCAGAATAATAGTATATTCCAATTCCAACATTTGGCAACAATCGATTATCAACATTATAAATTGCTTGATCCCCCCCTTGGTTACTTCTTAAACTTGTCAGATTTGCTTGCAATAAATTGACTCCGGCTTTTAAACCGAAAGCCAATTTGGAAAAATCTGTGGTCTGGATACTGTAACTATAATCGGCAAATATCAATGTTTGGTGAATAGGCCCTACACGGTCATTGACTACTGAAAGCCCTAATCCCATATAGTCATTATAAACAGGACTGTGGATGGTCAAAGATTGCGTGCTCGGGGCACCTTTAATACCAATCCATTGTTCTCTCAACAAGCCTGTAATACTAAGGGCTTCTCGGCTACCGGCATAAGCCGGATTTACCGATAAAGTGTTGTACATATACTGTGTATACATCGGATCCTGCTGGGCAAAAGTTTGCCCCGTACCTAATATTAACAGAATCAATAAGAAAAAAACTTTATATAAATTCATGATGATTATCTTAATAATTATTTATTTAATTAATATTATCTATCTAAATATACCCAACCGACAATAGGCTTAAAGTTTTTACCTAATTTTAAAACGTAATAGTAAGTTCCTACCGGCAATTTAGAAACCTGGTCATAAACAAATTGTCCTTCGGATTTACCGTCCCAATTATTTTGATAAGGTGTTGCTTCGAAAACTTTGGCTCCCCAACGATTGAAAACCTGAAGAGAAGGATTATCAAAATTCTCTAATCCTGCAATCGCAAAGGTATCATTTACACCGTCACCGTTCGGAGTAAATATTTCGGGGATATCAACACCAATGGTAATAACAACCGTCGGGTCATTTTCAGCCACTGTCTGAGGATCATCGGACAAATCGGTTATTTGATTATTTTGCGGATCATAGCCTATTGCCGTTGCTTGATTGGTTACGGAACCTGTATCCAAATCTGCTCTTGTAATAACATAAGTAGCCGTAAATGTTTGCGAATCCGATTCACCGGGAAGTAACATACTTATCGGCCCTCCGGTGACAGCTACTATCGGGTCGTCAATACTGATATTATATAACGTAACATTACCCGTATTGGTAACCGTGAAAGTGTAAGTAATGGTATCGCCGGTATCAGCTACGCCATTTCCGTTCAAATCAGTAAGTTCACCAGTTTTTTCCAAGGTCAATTCAGGACATTGAACCAAATTCGTAACGGTAACATTATCAGCCGTTACATCATTAGGATCAGACAAATCGGAAACGGTATTACCACAATTATCAGAAGCGGTAACACTAGCTTGATTGTCAAAATGACCGGCATCAACATCCGCTTGCGTTAACATATAAATAGCCGTATAAACCCACGTTTCACCGTAATCCAATAATTGATCCCCATCAGTATCACCGGAAACATAATCGATAGTTACACCTAAGTTTGTCAAAACATCATCTTCAATGGTTACGTTGTGTAAACTTGTGCTACCCGGATTACTTACCTCGAAAGTATAAACAATCGCGCTTCCTACTTGTGTACAATCCGAATTATCAAAATCATCGGATTTCAGTAACGTAATTGCCGGTTGAACAGGTAAGTAAATACAGGTTGGATCATCGGCGTCGTTTAAAGGATCATTATCATTGGGGTTATCAACATCAGACGTATCATCCGGATCATCCGAATAATTATTATATTGGGTTCCTTCGGGATCCTGATACAAAACTTCTGCTTGGTTGCAGATATGCCCGCAACTGGCATCCAAATCATCTTGTGATATAGTATAAACCAAAGTAATCGTTTCAACATCGCCCGGATTCATATTACCGGTTCCCACAACTTGTTGCGATACGCCTACCAAAGCGTCATTCAAAGTTATATTATTTAAAAGAACATTACCTGTATTGGTTACCGTAATAGTATATGTTAACGTTTCACCCGGTTGGGCAATACCATCGTTATTGGTATCGCCATCAAAAACAACCGTTTTTAAAACTTCCAATGTTTTAATCCAATAAACCGTCAAATCTATTGAAGTAATATCATCCGGATCATCATTCGGCTCGGTATCCGTATTGTCCGCATCGGCAGGGTCGGACGGATCATCGGATGCATTGGTCAAGGTATTACCGTTTGTATCCGTGTAAGTTACAATAGCTTGATTATCAACATGACCGGCATTAATATCAGCTTGTGTAACGGCATAATCGGCATTATAAATCCATGTTTCACCGACATCCAAAAGACCGTCATTATCCGTGTCACCGGATACATAGTTCACTGTGCCACCGTTATTGGTAATCAAATCATCCGTTACTTGATTGATTGTCAAAGTAACATTACCTGAATTCTCAACACTTATTGCAAAATGAATGACATCACCCGGATTTAAAATACCGTCTGCTCCCAAATCGACATTACCGGTTTTTAACACATTCATCTCGGGATGTTGACAAATGGTTGTAATTGTCGGGTCATTATCATTTACTTGATTGGAAGCCGGATCGGTATCATCCGAATCATCACTAACGGTTTGTGTATGAAAACTAGCCGTTGCCGTGGCCGTATTACTAACATATCCGGTATCAATATCCGCTTGTGTCACCACATAGTGAGCCATTATAGTAGCCGTCAAACCGGGATCTAAATCTCCAACGGGCAGGCCGCTATCAATAACGACATTCGTATTATGGTCAATCAAACCGATATTACTTAAAGTTACATTACCGGTATTGGTTATAGTCATGGCATAATCGATTTGATCACCTACTGACAACTCTTGACAATCATACGGCAAACCGTCATCCTTAACCAATACCAACGAAGGTT
>JALVST010000003.1 GCA_027024205.1 Flavobacteriales bacterium
TATTTTGCAAGTTCTTTTTTTAAATATTTTAGACTATCTGACGATGTGATATCTGCTATTTTCTTAATTTCTTTAATTTTAAAATCAAGGTCTTCAATGTCAAAATTTAAAGCCTTGGCTTGTTTTTGTTGATAGTCATATAACATTTGTTCGCTTTTGCTTTTTCCACAAGAAATAATCAATGTAGCAATTAGTAATAATAAGATTGTTTTTTTCATTTTTAATAGAGTTTTAGGGTTATTATTATTATATAGATTTTATTTTATTTGGTGTTTATTAACTTTTTCCGCACTTCTGTTCATTATAGCACTATTATTGATATTACTCATATTGTTCATTTTTAGCACTTTGCCCGCCATCACTTATACACATTGTTGGCGTTTCGTATTTTTTAACTGTTTAAAATTTCTATTCGTTTATTTTGACAGATATCTACAAAATCTTTAATATTAAAACTGATTAAATAATCAATTTTAATATGATCATCATCTAACATCAGCCTTATAATATTGTCAACAAGGCTTAATGGTCTGTCTTTTCTTAATGAATATTCAAGTGATAAATTTAATGCATCATTTTTATACTCTTCATCATTGATTAATTTTACATTTTCTTTGTTTAAAATTTTTTCAAATTCTGAAAACCATTCTTTCATTTTGGAAAATTTAGTATTTATTGTTTCATATAAAGTTGGGAATGGAATTAATATGTTTCCTAGTTCTAAATATTCAACAATCTCAACAGCTTGCTTATGATGCTGGTCTTCTTTATTAAAAAGTGCAAACCAAAAACCTGTATCAATAATTATATTATTCATTCTTCATCAATTATATCGTCGCCTTTTTCTCCATATCCTTCCCAAGGATTTGCTTTTCTTTTACCAATTATAAACTTTCCACTAATTTTAGTTACTGAACCTTCTTTTCTGGTTCTAATAACATATATTCTATCTCCGTTTTTAAAATCTATATTTTCTTGTAAATCTTTTTTTAATTCTTCTAACAAATTTGATTGATATTGGTAATTCAAAAATGCAATACTATTGCCACATTCTTTTGCATCGTTATTATCTAACCAAGCGTAAAGACCAGGAAAATCTCCTTTAATTCCTAGGTCATATGAAATCCAAATTGCTTTCTTTTTCATCTTTTTATTATTTTATATCTACAAATCTTTTTTATATGAACGCCAACGTTTGTATATACTCAACAAAATTAATTATATTTTCCCTATATCCAAAGAAAAGTTACGTTTATTTTACCAAAATAGATGTGTAAGCGGAACTTTTTTATCGACTTATTATTAAAATTAAAATATTTTGTATTGTGTACATCTAAAACCGCCGCCTTCATTATATTTATAAATCTTTTTTTGTTGTGGCCATAGAATAATATCCTAAAATCTATCTACCTTGTTCAGTATTCTTTATGCATCCTTGCTAGTTTTACTATTTATAAAATATCATCTATCGGGTTTTTAAATTTATGAAATGTGTTTTCCGATACGTGTGTGTATATTTCCGTTGTTTTTGAGCTGCTGTGTCCTAACCATTGTTGTATATATCGTAAATCCGTTCCTTGCTCCAAATGATGCGTGGCAAAACTGTGACGTAACATGTGTGGCGTCACATTTTTTTGAATACCGGCTTGCTTGGCATACTTTTTTATTAATTTCAAAATGCTGCTCGCCGAATATTGTTGTCTGTTTTGGCCGTTAAATAAATATTTTTCAGGACGGTATTCTTTGTAATACTTCCTTAATAACGGCAGTAAACTGGCCGATAACTGAACATACCGGTCCTTCTTGCCTTTGGCACCTCTGACCTTTAATAACATTCTCGACGAATCGATATCCGAAATATGCAAATTGATAATTTCACTCCTTCGCAATCCGCAAGAATACAATAACGCTAAAATGGCTTTATGTTTTTTGTTTTTGGCTTTTTCTAAAATTCTTTTAACCTCTTCCTTACTCAATACATTCGGCAATTTCTTTTCTTTACGAGGCCTTTCAATATCATAATATGTCTTCGGTCGTCCCAAAACTTTCTCATAATAAAATTTAATGGCATTGATACGTTGATTTTGTTGGCTGATGGAAATCCGTTTCTCCTTGATGAGTTTCAAAATATAAGCATTAATCTCTTCCTTACTGATATCATCGATGTTTTTATCGTGAAAATATGAGATGAAATCACGGAAATAACTCAAATATATTTTAATAGTGTTGTCACTGTATCTTTTTTGATACAACAATTTTTTATAAGATGCCGGAACCTGTATTTCCGGTCGTTTCGGTCGGAAATTTTTAGTTGTGTTTTCCAGAACAGAAACACTATGGTCAAGCGTGTAGGGAATGGATAAAGATTTAACGGCAAGCAAACTTTTTTTAGTATAAGGCAAATACCAACATCTATTGCTTCTACTATACCGGACGCCTTTTAGTGTTTTAATAAGGGAAATCAATTCCGGATTGTAATCAAAAAAAATACCGAGATGATCCGCACTGCGATGATTGAGTTTTTTTAATTTGATATAATGTCCGGCAGGCATTAAAATGAATTTAATTCAAATATAGAAAAAAAATAACACTTGACAAAAGAAACATTTTTTTGCAAAATCATTTGGTATAAACTTGATATAACCTCCAAAGTATACTTCCCATTTCCCAATTCATAAGAAGAAAGTTGGGTATGAAATCCATGATTATCAAGATGTGAATAAAAAAATATAAACCATCAACCTTATTCATTGATTAGCAAAAATCTAAAATCTATAAAAATCTTTCCTTATTTTATCCGATAAAAAATTTCCCGGCAATTGCAATAGCCATACCGAGAATTGCCGACATGATTGTTATAGGTAAAATTGCTTTTTTGTCTTCCGTTGCCACCATAAACAAAACGGGTATGGCTGAAAGTTCGGCAATAATCAATCCTTTTAACCAAGCGGCAACAGGCCATGATACAAAGGGAATGATTAAACCCAGAACAACCCAGTGAAAAAAAGCCGAAAGATTGGCTCGTTTTTCCATTTTTTGAATGAGCATCGGGATAACATCAATGATGCCGGCAATAATTCCGATAAGTAAAGCTATTAAAAAATTATCCATTATTGAAAAAATTAAATGAGTCCCAATTTCTCAAATCGCCCTTAATTAGGGCTTCCTTAAAAACACTCAAAGCGCTGAATATTAGACGTTTATTATGAGAAATAATGTTTCTAAATGTAACTTTATTCATTGAAATTCCATATTATCCTGCATTTATGACATTGCAATGACAAGCTTTTTATTGCCCAGAAGCACACTGCTTTTGTAACTTTTTCAGTTTGAAGTATTTATATACATCTACACTTCAAAAATCACAAAATCAATGCACTTCTGAGCTTTTGAGGAAGCCCTAATTACTTCGAAATTTTACCATAGGTGTTCATTGTTCTATACTCTTGTCATTGATAAGGATTAGTTGTAAATCAAAAAGAAAACTTAACGCTAGCTTATCAGCACTTCACCGTCTTTAACCAGTAAGGTGTTTTTGGTAATTTCTTCTTCCAAATCAAAGTGAAATTGGTCCTTGTCAGCCATAAAGGTGATGAAATTATACAGATTTTTGGCGTATAATTCACTGGCATTGGTCGCCAGGGTAGAAGGTAAGTTGGTTTTGCCGATAATACTGACCCCATATTTTTCAACGATTTTATCCGGTTCGCTCAATTCGACGTTACCACCTTTTTCAACAGCCATATCTACTATAACAGCGCCACGTTTCATTTGTTTTATTTGATCTTCTTTGATTAAGACCGGTGCTTTGGCACCTTGAACCAAAGCTGTGGTAACGACCAAATCGGCATCAAACAACGATTTGTTAACCGCTTCTTTTTGTTTTTGCAAAAATTCTTCGCTTTGTTCTTTGGCATAGCCGCCTTCCGAAATATCTTCAGTATCTGCTTCAACACTGATAAATTTAGCTCCCAAACTTTCGGCTTGTTCTTTGGTTTCGGGACGGACGTCGGTAGCCTCAACTACGGCACCCAATCGCTTGGCTGTAGCAATGGCTTGCAGACCGGCCACTCCCACTCCGTAAATCAAAACTTTGACAGGTGTTATGGTCCCGGCCGCTGTCATCATTAACGGGAAAATCTTTGTCATGTGATCTGCCCCCAGGATGACGGCTTTGTATCCGGCCAAGTTGCTTTGTGACGACAACACATCCATATTTTGCGCTCTCGAAATCCGGGGAATGGCATCCATTGAGAATAAACTGACACCTTTTGATGCTATTTTTTTTACCAATTCCGGTTGCAAACGGTGATAAACCATAGATATGACAACCTGTCGGGATTTTAATTTTTCTATCTCGTTGTCTTCCAAAGGATTGATCTTGACTATCACATCCGAATCGTTAAAAATCTCATCTTTTGATACCACTTTGGCGCCGGCATCTTCATAGGATGTGTCATCGTAGGCCGAAGCCAATCCGGCATCTTTTTCTACTAAAATTTTAAATCCTTTATTGATAAAGTCTTTGGCTATTTTAGGCGTAATAGCGACACGTTTCTCATTCTGACGGGTTTCTTTTATGACACCTATTTTCATAATTGCTGTTTTTAAATTTGTAAATAATGTTACACAAATATAAACATTCTATTGAGAACTATCAATACTCAGGTTTATTTTTTTATACAATATTTAAAATTTATCGATATCTCGATGGTATCGTTTTCAATCAATTTGTCTAAAAAAGGTATGATGTCCGTATTAAAATTTTGTTGAATTTCATCTTTTCTCATGCATCTTTCTTGCAGCATTGTCAATATTTTTTGCAATATTTGAGACTCTGTCATTGTGTATTGTTTAGACAAACAGATATCACAAATACCACATTCTTTTGTATCATTTTCGTCAAAATATCCGGCTAAAAACACACTACGGCATTTATTCCGGTTGTTGATATAAGCCAAAACTTGTTTGAGTTGGGATTTTTTCAAATTTAACCGGCGTTCTATTTTTTTGCTGTGAAATAAAAACAAATTATCATTATAAGGTTCTAGAAAACGGATTAAAAAAACTTCACCGGCAGGTTGATAATCAATAATTTGTCTTTGACTCAATTCGTTAAGGTAGCTTTCGATTTGAACAGGCTCCAATCCGGTTTTACCGGCAATTTTTTTGAGATTGATTTTGGTGTCCAAATAAAAAATATCCGTATAACTCCTGACAAAAAAATCGAGAACCTGATAACCGGTACGTTTGTTTTTTATATACCCACGGATTTCCGGCGGACTAACACATATTTTGGCCGTGGGCATAAATCTGCGGGTTTGAGTGGTTTTGATGATTTCTTCCGCTTCTAAGATTTGTAAGGTATTCAAGGTTTGCATGATATCGAGCCCGAAGCGTTTACAAAATGCTATAAAATCGAGATTGAATTCCAAATTTTGACCTTCATTTTCCGCTATATAAAAATGGTTATACAGATTTTTGTATACTTTTTTAACATAATCAATATCTGGAACCGAGTTTAAATAATTTTTTTCAAAATATTTCAAATCGGAATCATCGGTAAAGATAATCGCTTCCGAAGCTTTACCGTCCCGTCCGGCACGTCCTGATTCTTGCACGTAATTTTCCAATGAAGCCGGTAAATCCATATGTAGGACCTGTCGTACATCGGGTTTGTCTATACCCATACCGAAAGCCGTTGTTGCAAACATAATACGGGTTTTGTTTTGTAACCAATCGTTTAGTGTTGCTTGTTTCTCGTCATAAGTCATCCCACCGTGAAAATAAGCCGTTTTAAAACCTTGTTGGGCCACATACCGGGCATACAAGTATGTTTTTTTACGTGTTTTAACATAAACAATGGCTGTTTGGTTTTTTTTGAGATGTTGAATGAGTGCATTGATTTTTTGAGCGGAATGATAAACTTTGTAAGCAATATTGGGTCTGATAACGGAAGTTTTGTAAATTGCCGGATTGTTGAGTTGTAGATAAGATATGATGTCATCTATGACAATTTTTTTGGCGGTTGCTGTCAAAGCTAAAACCGATACACCGGGTAATATTTCCCGTAATTGATGAATTTTGGTATAGGACGGTCTGAAATCATGCCCCCATTCCGAAATACAGTGGGCTTCATCAACTGTAATTAATTTGACCGGCAGCCGTGCCAATCGTTTTTTGACATATTCGTTTTGCAAACGTTCGGGTGACAGAAAAAGAAATTTGGTATTACCGAATTGGGTATTGTCCAATAAGCGTTCCAGTTCTCTGAAATCGAGCTGTCCGGTAAGTGCTACGGCTTTGATACCGCGCCGGTTTAATCCCGCTACTTGGTCCTCAATCAAGGCAATCAACGGTGAGATGACAATCGTAATGCCGTCCAGTAATAATCCAGCAACTTGATAAATAACGGATTTGCCGCTTCCGGTAGGTAAGATTCCCAAAACGTCTTTGCCGGCAATTACCTCATGTATCATTTCCTCTTGCGGATACCGGAAACGGTCATACCCCCAATAACGTTGTAATATTTCTAAGGGTTTTGCCAATTATGAATATTTTCGGATGCTATCCAATATATAATCGATACGTTTGTCCACCGGTCCGAAAGGAACGAAAATTAAAAAATAACCCAATTCTTTGTAATAGTTAACAAGTTTGTTGTGAATGAGTTGTGCTTGGTTAAAACTTTCGTATCGTTCGGCATCGGTTGTGTAAATTTCTTCCCATGGCGGCATAACAAATACCAACCGGTCGTAAGGATGTTTACGGGCAATTTCTTTAAATTCATCTGGAACCGGTTGATTGCTATATAGCAAATAAGCATTGACATCGGGAATACCACGGTCAAAAAAGATAACCGGTTTGTCAATTTTATTCGCTTCATGATATTGTTTAATCCGGCCTTCTATAAGTTTACGACTGAATAGTAACGGGTCTGTTAAAAACAATTGGTCAATACCTTCTTGTTGTGCTTCTTTGATGATTTCACGTGATACTTCATCAAAACAAGCAAATTGCCTGTTTTTTAATTCTTTGATAACGGTTGATTTGCCGGTACTGGGACCGCCGGTAATAACAATTTTTCGTGATTTCAAAACGTATTACTTAGATTTTAAGCAAACAAATATAATGTCTTTTTTTTAAAAAGTCTTGATTTTAGTTTGATAAACGATAATAATGTATAATTTGACAATGGATTTGTTTTTTTACTTAATTTTGTGCGGATGCTAAAATTCACGGTTTAGATTAAGAGATGTCAAAATTTGATATCTAAAAGGTTTTGGATTTTTTTAAATGAATTGTGTTTTTTCTTGATGTTAAAAATTAAACTGTAAGGGCGGTATAGCCATTTTAAGATTGATACAAATGAAGATTCTCATACTCGATAAAAATCATCCGTTACTTAAAGAAGGTCTGCTCAAAATAGGTTTTGAGATAGACGAAGATTATGTTTCCAATAAGCAAACGATTGAAAAAAAAATTGATGGTTATGTTGGTATTATCATACGCAGCCGCTTTCCAATTGATAAGGAATTTTTACAAAAAGCGACCAATCTTAAATTTATAGGCAGGGTAGGCGCAGGTTTGGAAAATATTGATGTAGAATATGCACATAAAAGGCAAATAGAATTGTTCAATGCTCCGGAAGGTAATAGAAACGCTGTAGGCGAACATACATTGGCGTTGGTTTTAAATCTGTTGAACCGTATTAACATTGCTGACCGCGAAGTAAGACACGGTATATGGAAAAGGGAAGCTAATAGAGGGGAAGAACTGGATGGTAAAACTGTCGGAATAATAGGATATGGCAATATGGGAAAAGCTTTTGCTAAAAAATTACAAGGCTTTGACGTGACTGTTTTGGCCTATGATATTAAAGAT
>JALVST010000004.1 GCA_027024205.1 Flavobacteriales bacterium
GCGAGTCATTATTAATGCCTGTTCTTCGTCTTCCGCCATTAAATGTGCCACCCCGCTTTTGCTGTTATGCGTTAAGGCACCGCCCAATTCGTCTTTGGTAACTTCTTCGTGGGTAACGGTTTTGATAACATCAGGACCTGTGATAAACATATAGCTGTTTTCTTTGGTCATCATAATAAAATCGGTAAGAGCAGGGGAGTAAACGGCTCCTCCGGCACAAGGTCCCAATACTACTGAAATTTGCGGCACCACTCCCGATGCCATCACATTGCGATAAAAAATATCGGCATAGCCGGCCAAACTGGCAACACCTTCCTGAATACGCGCACCTCCCGAATCGTTGAGCCCTATAACCGGTGCGCCGTTTTTAAGCGCCAAATCCATTATTTTGATAATTTTATTGGCATTGGTACGGCTTAACGAACCACCGAAAACCGTAAAATCTTGTGAAAATACATAAACCAATCTGCCGTCAATTTTACCAAATCCGGTCACTACACCGTCACCGGGAATTTTTTTATCAGACATGCCAAAGTCATTGATATTGTGAACGATAAACTTATCCATTTCAACAAAAGTATCTTTGTCGAGCAATAGGTTGATGCGTTCGCGTGCGGTTAATTTACCTTTGGCTTTATGCTTGGCAATACGGGCTTCACCACCTCCTTGTTCTGCTAACTGATTTCTGCGTTCCAGCTCTTTAAATTTTTTGTCTATTGAATCCATTTTTGATTGATTTATGCGTTTTCCAATACAATTAATACTTGATTTCCGTCGATATTATCACCTTCTTTTACTTTGATTTCTTTGATAATTTTGTTGCCGGTAACTTTGTACTCGCTTTGCATTTTCATGGCTTCTACAATAATTACAGTAGTACCGTCGGCAACTTCTTGTCCTTCACTAACCGGTATTTTGACAACTTTACCCGGTATGGGCGTGCTGATGTAATTGGCATCCGCTTCGCTACCGGCAGTTTTTCTCAATTGGGCATACAACTGTTTTTGATCTTGTATTTCTACTTCAAAATTATAAGTTTTATCGTTGATAATGAACATATTAGGTTGAATAGGTATCAAAATAAAATCGTGAATTTGCGTGCCTTCAATCAGCCGTATTTTGACATCACTGATTTGTTGTTTGGTAACAAAACAGGTTTTGTCATTAACTTGTATTTTATACGAATCGTGATAAGTTTCTAAAATTTTAACCCGGTATGCTTCATTATTGATATTGATGGTCAATTTTTGCGGTAACAACCGGTATGCCGGATTGTATGCTTTCATATTGTCTTCTACGAGTTGATGGTATTTGAGATAAGTTGCAAATGCCATCAAATTGAAATTGACATCGTCAAAACTGATTTTCAAATCGTCGCCATACAAGCCGATAAATCTTGTATCATATTGACCTTTAACAAATTGCGGGTGTTGTAAAACGGTTTGTAAGAAAGCGATATTGTGTTTGACACCGATAATTTTATAGTTTTCCAGTGCTGTTTTCATTTTGTCAATTGCTTCTTGACGGGTGGGCGCCCACACAATCAATTTGGCAATCATCGGGTCGTAATAAATAGGCACTTCGGCTCCGGCATACATATAACCGTCCACGCGAATGTGTTCGCCTTCCGGTTCTTCCATATAATAAACGCTTCCGGAACCGGGCATAAAATTGTTGTCGGGGTCTTCGGCATAGATACGGCACTCGATAGCGTGTCCGTTTTGCGGAATATCTGCTTGTGTATAAGCTAATTTTTCGCCGTTTGCCATTTTAAACTGTTGTTCTACCAAGTCCACACCGGTAGTCATTTCGGTAATGGGATGTTCCACTTGCAGGCGGGTGTTCATCTCCAAAAAATAATAATTTAATTCGTCATCCACCAAAAATTCGATGGTCCCGGCGCCTACATAGTTTACGGCTTTGGCAGCTTGTTTGGCTTGTTCTCCCATTTGTTTTCTGACTTCGGGTGTCATCAGTGGCGATGGGGTTTCTTCAATCACTTTTTGATGCCGGCGTTGCACGGAACATTCCCTTTCGTTTAAGTGAATGACATTGCCGTGTTGATCAGCAAGGATTTGAAACTCAATATGATGTGGCGATGTGATAAACTTTTCCAAATAAACCGTTGCATTGCCAAATGCAGAAGCAGCTTCCGATTGTGCAGCGTGTACGGCATCGAGCAAATCGTCTTCCGATTGTACCAAACGCATACCTTTGCCACCGCCACCGGCAGTCGCTTTGACCATAATGGGATAGCCTATTTTGCGGGCTTCTCGGAGTAAAGTCTCATCGTCTTTGGCTTCGCCTTGATAGCCGGGAACAACATTGACACCTGCTTCAATCATGGTTTTACGGGCAGTGATTTTATCTCCCATTGTAGCGATAGCGTAGGAGGAAGGTCCAATGAAAATAATGCCGTTTTGTTTGCAGAGGTCGGCAAAAGCGGCGTTTTCCGATAAAAATCCGTAACCCGGATGAATGGCATCTGCACCGGTTTGCTTGGCGGCATCGATGATTTTTTCAGGGACTAAATAACTTTCGTTGGCAGGCGCATTTCCGATAAAGACTTTT
>JALVST010000005.1 GCA_027024205.1 Flavobacteriales bacterium
ATTTATTACACTATAAAGATGCTGAAAATCAGGTAAATAACCTGAGCATTATGCTACATTTTTTTATTTTTTTTATCCTAAATACCCTTATTTTATTAGGTGCGAAACTTTAATTGACTAATAATAAAGGTTATGGTTTTATAAAAGTATTGGATGCTTCAAAAAATGAACTAAAAATAGTTGAAAAACTTTTATTAGATAAAAATGACTATCCATCAGAACTATATCTATATAAAGGTTTTCAAATTGTTATAATTAGTAATAGTGTCCTTCTTGGTTCTTCCTACAAATTAATGTATAAAAAACAAAATGAACGTAAATGGCAAGTTGTTGATTTTCCTTTTATGTATGAAAAAGTTATAACTTTTGAAAATGGTGTATTAATGGCTGTAACCGGAATGTATACAAATGAGATTGTATTTGTTGATTTTAACAAGTTAGAATAACTACCGCTTCATCGAAATCTCTGCCCTCACGGCACCAAGCAAAACCACGACAAAAGGGCTAAAACTTGAATGTCGAACATCGATTAACGAACGCCGAATTACGAAATAATTGAGAAGTAAAAATCTTACATCAAAAAGTAGAAAAAAATGCTTGTAGTTTGCGGTCATTACCCCTGCCATACGAAGGTTTTCCGTAAAATTTGAGTGGAACGGACGTTAAAGACAATCTGCTGTTTGAGCAAAACGAAAGTATTTTATGAAAACATAAATTTGTAATCAATCAAAATATAATTTAAAAAACGAAAAGCTCGTGCAAGTTCAGATTGTCTAGGGAGTGGAACGTAAAGTTTAGGAAAAGTTTCGTAAGGCTAGCGTTGTTTCAAGCATATAATGTCTGAAAAGTTGAAGTTATTTTTGTTGAGAACAAAGCATAAAATTTTCAGCATAGCCGAAGCTATGGTTAAAATTTTTAATGCAGTTATCGGCAAAAAGAACGAAACTTGGTTAGATAATTATATGCTTGATGCGACGCTTTGTTTTTTGTTACTTTTTTCATCGATGGAAAAAAGTAATGGTATAAAAAACTATTTATTATAGAGTGTCTCAATGACGAAAACAGGAAAAATCGTTTCATGTATTCGTGGCATTTATTAAAATTTTTATATATTTGCCCCATAAAACATTACAAAATGACCTTGTTTGTTGTAAAATTTTGGTGGCGTTTAACCTTTTTCCCGGCCGGATAAGGAAGCTACCTTTTTGCATCATAACATATTCAAAGAGCTTGCCCGATCCGGCAAGTTTTTTTTATTTCAATAGAGAATAAAACACCGGTCACTTCGATACTATTTTTGCTCCTGCGTCGCAAAAATCACTCAGTGACCTTAATCAATAAACGAATTAAAGGGAGTATGAATGCTCTGAGCGTATTGAAGCACTGACAACAATTAACCAAATAACCATCAAAATGAAATATAAAACCAAAATCCTCGAAAAACCCGCCGACCTGATAACCCCCGTAGGAGTTTATCTACGCATCCGTGACCGTTTTCCGGAAAGTTTATTACTCGAAAGCTCCGATTACAACAGTGATAAAAACAGTTTTACTTTTATCGTTGCCGGTCGTTTGGAACAGTTTACTGTTAAAGAAAACACGTTGATAATCAACGGAAAAGAAAAAGAAATTATAGACAAAAACACAGTCAAAAACAGTTTAAAAGATTTTATCAAGCAGGTTAAAGTTTTGCAGCCGGACAAAACCAAACAATTTAACGGATTATACGGTTTTACAGGATTTGAAGCGGTCAAATATTTTGACAATTTCGATTTTGACCCCAAGCCCAAAAAAGACGATATTCCCGAAATGTCTTACGGCTTTTACCGGTTCATTGTCGCAATCAATCACTTTAACGATAACCTCATCATTTTGGAAAATATTCCGGAAGGAGACATGTCACAATTAGACGATTTTGCCGGATTGGTTTTTGCCCAAAAAATACCGGAATTCAAATTTAAAGCCGGTCATGATGAAACGTCTTTTATCAGTGACGAAGCATTTCTCGAATTGGTCCATAAAGGCAAGAATTATTGTCAATTAGGCGAAGTTTTTCAAATCGTTTTTGCCCGCCGTTTTCAGCAAAGTTTTAAAGGAGATGAATTCAATGTCTATCGTGCTTTGCGGTCTATTAATCCGTCGCCCTACTTGTTTTACTATGATTACGGAAATTTCACGTTGTTCGGGTCTTCTCCCGAAAGCCAGTTAGTCATTGCCCGAGGCGAAGCCAAACTCAACCCCATAGCCGGCACTTACAAAAAAACCGGCGATTTTGAAACCGATAAATTATTAGCCGAACAATTACGGCAAGACCCCAAAGAAAACGCCGAACATACCATGCTGGTCGATTTGGCCCGCAACGATTTGGGACGGTTTTGTTTACAAATAGAAGTCAAAAAATATAAAGAAATACAACATTTTAGCCACGTTATTCACATTGTTTCTGAAGTAACCGGAAAAGTCCGGTCGCAAGAGGATGCCATTGATATTTTCGGGGCTACCTTTCCGGCAGGCACGTTGAGTGGCGCCCCCAAATACCGGGCTTTGGAATTAATCCATCAAGATGAAGCACATCAACGCAGTTTTTTCGGTGGAACGGTCGGTATTATCAGTTTGACGGGCGATATCAATACGGCTATTACCATCCGCTCTATATTGAGTCAGAATGGCAAATTACACTACCAAGCCGGCGCCGGCGTAGTAGTCGATTCGGTTCCCGAAAAAGAATTGAAAGAAGTAAATAACAAATTGGGGGCTTTGCGAAAAGCCATTGAAATGGGGGAGAAATTTTAGAACAAGTATCGAGTATTATGTTAGATAAGAGATAATTTAGTGGAAAGCGGTAAAGTGCCAAGTGCGAATGAATTGGAAATTGAAAATAGAGAATGGAACAAAGTGACATCCCGTCTCCACTGTGAGCGGGATTGAAAATTAAGATTTCTCTCCCTACTTTCGTAGGGATAGAAATGACACTAGTGTCATGTCAAGTGTATTATGACGCATAAGTCGAAGTTATTTTTGTGGAGAGCAAGGCATAAAATTTTCAGCATAGCCGTAGCTATGGTTAAAATTTTTTAACGCAGCTATCTGCAAAAAGAACGAGTGCTTGGTATGTTAATAATATGCTTGACATGACACTAGTTGTCATTCCGGCAGAGCGACGAAGGAGCGACAGCCTGTCCCGACGAAAGTCGGGAAAAAATCTAAAAAATCTGAAATGAATAATCATCGAACAGCCAACATCGGACAGCCGGCAACAATTATCCAAATAAACAGATAACCGATTAACTAACATCAACAAATAATCAAATAACTATGAAAATTCTCATCATCGATAATTACGATTCTTTCACTTACAACCTGGTGCAATATGTCAAAGAATTGACAAATGCACAAGTAGATGTTTATCGAAATGATGCTATCGGTTTGAAAGAAATCGAATCGTATGACACCATTATTTTTTCTCCCGGACCAGGGGTGCCGGAAAATGCCGGGATTATGATTGACGCCATAAAACATTACGCTCCGAAAAAAAAAATACTGGGTGTTTGTCTGGGACATCAAGCTATAGGAATAGCATTCGGTTCCAAATTGAGTAACCTCAAAAAAGTATATCACGGCGTGCAAACACCGGTGAAAATTACGGCAGAAAGCGATCCTGTTTTTAAGAATGTCCCGGCAGTAACCGAAGTAGGTCGATATCATTCATGGGTCATAGACCCGGAGACTTTGTCTAACGAATTGCTCGTAACAGCTCAATCTGAAGACGGACAAATTATGGCTGTCAAGCATAAAAAATATCCGGTATGGGGCTTGCAGTTCCACCCCGAAAGTATCATGACCATGGAAGGCAAAAAAATGATTAAAAATTTTTTGGAAATAGATTTTCCCTACTTTCGTAGGGATCGAAATGACAGGTAAAAAGTTTGAAATGATATAGGTTGTCATTCCGACAGAGTCCAGACCCCGACGTTTGTAGGGGGAAACGATAAGAAATCTTTTGTTATTTCGAAAAAGAAATCTTTAATGAACCTAAAAAATAAAAAAAAAGAAACCGACATGATTAAAATAATCATTAAACACACAAAGCCTGTCCCGGCCGATGTCGGGAGAAATGATTATTTTAATCATCAAAGGTTACATCTGACCATAATGTTAAAATAAAAAATAAACAGATGAAAACCATACTCAACCAACTTTTTCAACATAAAGTATTGACCGAACCCGAAGCGGAAACAGTCATTAAAGAAATGGCCAAAGGCGATATCCCCGATGCACAAGTAGCGGCTTTTTTAACGGTTTACAATATGCGTCCCATTCGTTTGGAAGAATTCAAAGGTTTTCGTAAAGCCCTTTTGGATTTGGCTATTCCGGTAGATTTGTCCGCTTATAAAACCGTGGATATGTGCGGTACGGGTGGTGACAGTAAAAATACATTTAACATTTCCACATTAGCGTCTTTTGTTGTAGCGGGAGCGGGATATAAAGTAGCCAAACACGGCAATTACGGTGTATCATCGGTGAGCGGTTCGTCCAACGTCTTGGAAGCGCTCGGTTACAAATTTACCAACGATGAAACAATTTTACAACAACAAGTAGCAGATGCCAATATCACTTTTTTGCATGCCCCTAAATTTCATCCGGCTATGGCCGCCGTAGCACCTGCACGGCGGGCTTTTGGTCTTAAAACCTTTTTTAATATGCTCGGTCCAGTGGTTAATCCCGTCCGGCCTACCTATCAGCTCGCCGGAGTATTTAGTTTGGAATTAGCTCGCTTGTATCAATATCTATTTCAAGACGAAACCGGAAAAAGATATGCCGTTATTTACGGATTAGACGGCTACGATGAAATTTCGCTTACCGGTAAATTTGTAATAAAAGACAATCAGGGGGAACACTTGTTATCACCCAAGGATTTAAGACTGCCACAAGTTTCACAAAGAGATATTTTCGGTGGTAATACAGTTGAAGAAGCGGTGGCTATTTTTAAAAGAATTATTGAAGGGAAAGGCTCCGAAGCCCAAAATAACGTAGTTTGTGCCAATGCCGCTATGGCGATAAAATTATTCCGCCCGGAAGCGAATTTTAAGACTTGTTTTGAAGAAGCCGAAGAGTCATTGTTAAGCTTGAAAGCATTAAAAAGTTTGGAAATCATTACAGCATAGCTTATGAATATTCTGCAAAAAATCATTGCTTATAAAAAACCTCTGTTGGAACAACGGAAACGACAAATGCCCGTTAGCGAATTACAAAAGTCAAAGTTTTACAACCGCCAATGTTTCTCGTTATCAAAAGCTTTGAACCAACCGGATAATAGTGGTATTATCGCCGAATTTAAAAGGCGTTCACCGTCCAAACCGGAAATTAATTTGACAGCTGACCCTAAAACAGTTGCTACTGGTTACCAACGAGCCGGCGCATCGGCCATTTCCGTATTGACCGATAACCACTTTTTTGGCGGAAAAAACATTGATATAGAACAAATTAGAGATTTTATCCATATTCCCATCTTGCGAAAAGATTTTATTGTCGACACCTATCAAGTTCATGAAGCCAAAGGTATTGGCGCCGACGCTATTTTATTGATTGCCGAAGTTCTATCAAAAGATGAGGTATTAAAATTAGCCGGATTGGCAAACGAATTAGGCTTGGAAGTCTTGTTGGAAATTCACAGCGCTTCACAATTGGAAAAATTCAATGAATATGTAAATGTCCTGGGTGTAAACAACCGTAATCTGGAAACTTTTGAAGTCAGTATCGAACACTCTATTAACATGGCAAATATGTTGCCGGAAACTGTGATTAAAATTTCTGAAAGTGGCATCCGTTCCCCGGAAGACATCAAAGGCTTAAAGTCTTACGGGTTTCAAGGTTTTTTGATAGGCGAAAGTTTTATGAAAGTCGCCAATCCGGGAGAAGCGTGTAGGCGTTTTATTGAACAAATCAGGACCTTTTAGGTTTCTATAAACTGACAGGTCTGATAGGTGATATAAAAAAATTATAAAACCTGCCGGGTCAGGGAAATAAATAAATGAACAAAAAACTAAAAATAAAAGTCTGTGGTATGCGGGAATCTGAAAACATTGCCGGGTTACTCGCTTTACAACCGGATTATATCGGATTTATTTTTTATCCGGGCTCCAAGCGGTATATGGATAGGGAATTGCCGGATATCGACTTCGGTAAAACTTTAAAAACCGGTGTTTTTGTTAACGAAACAATTGAAAATGTGCTTAATACGACAAAAAAATATCAACTGGATGTTTTACAATTACACGGCAGCGAATCGCCCCGATATTGTCAAACCCTAAAAGAAAAATCTTATCTAATTATTAAAGTTTTTTCTGTCGGAAATAAATTTGATTTTAAGCAATGCCACCCTTATGAAGATGTTACCGATTTATTTTTATTTGACACCAAAGGCAAATTGCCCGGGGGCAACGGACAGGTTTTTAATTGGGATATTCTAGCCGGTTACGATTTAAAAATACCTTTTCTTTTGAGCGGTGGTATTGGATTAGAACATTTGTCAAATATCAAGTCATTTGAGCATCCGAAACTTGCCGGAGTTGATGTAAACAGCGAATTTGAAATCCGTCCGGGTTATAAAAATATCAATAAACTTAAAACTTTTTTCCATGAAATACGAAGTTGATCAACTGGGCTTTTACGGCCGTTACGGTGGAGCGTTTATTCCCGAATTATTACACCAAAACATTGCCGAATTACAAGAAAATTATTTGGAAATCATGGAAAGTCCTGATTTTCAACGGCAATTCAATAAACTGCTTTGTGATTATGCCGGCAGGCCTTCTCCCTTGTATTTTGCCAAACGTTTGAGCAAAAAATACCAAACTAAAATCTATTTGAAGCGAGAAGATTTAAATCATACCGGTTCGCATAAAATCAATAATACTATTGGGCAAATATTGTTAGCCAAGCATTTGGGTAAAACCCGTATTATCGCCGAAACCGGTGCTGGACAACACGGCGTTGCCACGGCCACGGTTACTGCGTTGGCCGGACTGGAATGCGTGGTGTATATGGGTGAGAAAGACATGGAACGCCAAGCATCTAATGTCGCCCGTATGAAAATGCTGGGGGCAACAGTCAAACCGGCAACTTCGGGCAGTAAAACCCTCAAAGATGCCACCAATGAGGCTATTCGTGATTGGATAAACCATCCGCAAGATACCTATTATATCATCGGTTCGGTTGTAGGACCGCATCCATATCCCGATATGGTAGCCCGGTTTCAATCGGTTATCAGTGAAGAGATGATGCAACAATTGGCAGCACAAACCGGCAGGGACTATCCTGACAGAATTATCGCTTGCATCGGCGGCGGCAGCAATGCAGCAGGAGCATATTATCATTTTTTAGATAATGATGCTGTTGAATTAGTATCGGTGGAAGCCGGCGGTTTGGGTATTGACAGCGGGCATTCGGCAGCAACGAGCATCTTGGGAACCGACGGCGTCATTCACGCCAGCTTAACCATGTTGATGCAGAACGTCGACGGGCAAATCATTGAACCGTATAGTATTTCCGCCGGATTGGATTATCCGGGAATAGGACCGCTTCATGCCCATTTGATCAGTTCCGGCAGAACAAAAGTTTTGACCGCCACCGATGACGAAGCCGTTAAAGCCGGTTACGAACTGACCCGTTTGGAAGGTATTATCCCCGCTTTGGAATCGGCACACGCCTTGGCGGCATTACCCAAAATTAAATTTAAACCCGATGAGATCACAGTGGTTAATCTCTCGGGACGCGGCGACAAGGATTTATCAACATATTTAAAATACTTAAACGATTAGAAATGGGAAAACAACGACTGCAACGACTTTTTCAAGAAAAAAAAACTAATTTGTTAAGTATCTATTTAACGGCAGGTTACCCCGAAAAGGATGCCATGCCCAAACTCATTAAAACTTTGGCAGACAAAAAGGTCGATTTTATAGAAGCCGGGATGCCATATTCCGATCCTTTGGCCGACGGAGCTGTTATTCAATACAGTAGTAATGTCGCTTTGCAAAACGGCATGAGTTTATCGTTGTATTTCAAGCAGATAGCTCAAATCCGACCGGAAGTTGATTTACCCCTTTTGTTTATGGGATATTTCAATCAAATTTTAAAAACCGGCATAAACCGTTTTTTGCAACAATGTAAAACAGCTGGCATCGATGGCTTGATTATCCCAGATTTAAGCCCGGAAATTTATCAAGCCCGATATCAAAAAATTTTTGAAAAATACGATTTGAGTTTGATATTTTTAATTTCCCCCACTACTTCGGAAGAGCGAATCAAAATGATAGATAATTTGAGCTCCGGATTTATTTATGTGGTTTCGAGTTCGGCAACAACCGGAAAAAGCGGTGGATTCGGTGAAGAACATTTGCAATATTTTGAAAAAATACACCAAATGTTCTTAAAAAATCCTAAAATGATAGGTTTTGGTATCGATTCGGCGGAAAAATATCAAACCGCCTGCCGTTACGCTAACGGTGCCATTATCGGTTCGGCATTTATCAAAGCATTGTCATCAACAGATTATCTACAAAGTGCCAATGCGTTTATCGATAAAATTCTAAGATTTAACTAATATTAAAAACATCAATTCTTATTACATTTGCAAAACCAATTAACACAACCTGATGATACAAGTCAAAAATTTATCTAAAAAATACAGCGGTAAAACCGTTTTGAAAATTCCCGGATTAGAAATTCCCAAAGGGCAAAGTTTCGGATTAGTAGGTAATAACGGTGCCGGAAAAACAACCTTTTTCAATTTAGTACTCGATTTAATACGCCCGACAACCGGTGAAGTGATTAATAACGGTATTGCTGTAAGCAAAAGTGAAGATTGGAAACAATTTACTTCGGCATTTATAGACGACAGTTTTTTGATAGGTTATTTAACCCCCGAAGAATATTTTTATTTTATCGGCGAACTGCGTGGACAAAACAAAGCGGCTGTAAACCGCTTTTTAGAACAATATACCGGTTTTTTTAACGGCGAAGTGCTCGGTCAACAAAAATACATCCGTGACTTATCCAAAGGGAACCAAAAAAAGGTCGGTTTGGTTGCGGCATTAATCGGTAATCCGGAAGTTATCATTCTAGACGAACCTTTTGCCAACTTGGACCCGACCACACAAATCCGGCTAAAAAAACTCATTAAAGATTTAGCAACACAGCGAGACAAAACTTTATTGATATCAAGTCACGATTTGGCTCATATCACGGAAGTTACCGACCGGATTGTAGTATTGGATAAAGGAAATATAGTTAAGGATATTGAAACCAATCCGCAAACCTTAAAAGAATTGGAGCAATTTTTTACGGTTTAAATTCCGGGCTGTTTGGTATGACTGCATTTGTCATTATAACAAAACCTCCGCATACATATTGATTGAGATAACGAAGCACTTCCGGAGTTATACTTTGGTTTTAAGATTTTACCGGTTAGTTTGAACACCCCGGCTCCGGCATTTGCGGGAAGAGAGAAAAAATCCGTTTCGGTTTTACTATAAATTTTTTCTATTACTATTTTTCTTCAAACTTTTTATTTCTCATTAATTTTAACCAGTCAATTCATTGAACGATGAGAAAAATCGCCATTTTAATCAGCTTATTAACCATTTTAAGCTGTCAAACTCAAAAAAATCCTACGATGGAATCGTCAAAAAAATTCCCTTATACCAACGAATTAATCCACGAAAGCAGTCCGTATTTGTTGCAACACGCTCACAATCCCGTGCATTGGCATCCGTGGGGCAAAAAGGCCTTGGAAGAAGCAAAAAAATCAAACAAGTTGTTGATTATCAGCATCGGATATGCAGCATGTCATTGGTGTCACGTAATGGAACACGAAAGTTTTGAAGATACAACAGTGGCTAAAATTATGAATACATATTACGTCCCGGTCAAAGTGGACAGAGAAGAACATCCCGATGTGGATAAGATATATATGAGTGCCGTACAGCAATTGACTGGTCGGGGTGGCTGGCCGCTCAATGCGGTAGCCTTACCGGATGGCAGACCTGTATGGGGCGGAACCTATTTTCCTAAAAACAATTGGATACAAGCCCTTCGGCAGATTGCAGACTTGTGGCAAAAAGAACCTGAAAAACTGTATAAAGTTGCCGGACAACTGGAACAAGGTATCAAAACCGGAGAAATCATTCATCCCAATACGGACAGCAAGTCTTTTGATAAATCAACCGTACAAAATGCTTTGGATTTTTGGAAACAATATAAAGATGATAAATATGGCGGCTTTAAGCGTGCGCCTAAATTTCCTTTGCCCGGCCAATATGCCTTTTTGATGCATGCCGGCGTACAAACGGATGATATTGAAATTCAAAATTTTGTCAAACTGACTCTGGACAAAATGGCACAAGGGGGTATTTATGATCATATCAATGGTGGTTTTACTCGTTATTCGACGGATAAAAAATGGCATATCCCCCATTTTGAAAAAATGCTGTATGATAACGCCCAATTGGTCAGTTTATACAGTTTCGCTTATCTGCTGTATCACAAACCGGCATATAAACAAGTAGTTATCCAAACACTTCAATTTGTAGAAAACGAACTAACGGACAAAACCGGTGCTTTTTATTCGTCACTTGACGCCGACAGTAACAACAAAGAAGGACACTTGGAAGAAGGCGCCTATTACGTGTTTACCAAAACGGAATTACAAAAAATTATTGGTAAAGATTTTCCGTTGTTCAAAGAATATTATAATGTCAATCCTTACGGATTGTGGGAAAACGGTAAATACCATTTGATAAAAAAAATGACAGATGAAGAATTTGTCAAACAATACTATATCACGCAGGCCGATTTGCAGAAAAAGGTTGCAGAATGGCGTCAAAAACTGTATCGTTTGAGACAAACCCGACCGCGCCCTCGCCTGGACGACAAAAGCTTAACCTCTTGGAATGCGTTGATGCTCAACGGCTTTGTTGATGCTTACAAAACATTTGATGACCCTCATTATTTAGAAGTTGCCCGTCATAATGCAGACTTTTTGCTGCGACAACAATTAAAACCCGACGGCAGTTTATACCATAGTTATAAAAAAGCTCAAAGCTATATCAACGGTTATTTGGAAGATTATGCATTTTTAATTAAAGCCTTAATAAACTTGTATGAAGCTACCGGAGATAAAAAATATTTGCAAAAATCTTTGGTTTTAAATCAATATGTTATAGAACATTTTTACGATAAAACTTCGGGAATGTTTTACTTTACGGCTCAATCCCAAAACGGCTTGTTAACCCGTCCCGTTGAAGTTGATGACAATGTGATACCTTCTTCCAACGCCATCATGAGTGAAAATTTATTCAAACTCGGCCATTTTTTTGAAAACCGTGACTTTATCAATAAAAGCCGGCTAATGTTACATAATATTTTACCTGAAATAAACCGGTATCCAGCCGGATATTACCAGTGGCTCAACGACATATTGGACCAAACCGGACCATTTTATGAACTAGCCATTACCGGTGATTTGGCAAAAAATAAAAGTAAAGAACTGTTTCATTATTACATTCCGAACAAAATTTTGGCTTTTAGCCCAAAGCCTTCCGATTTACCTTTATTGAAAGACCGTTTTGTCCCCGGAAAAACCAATATTTACCTGTGTGTGGACAACACTTGTCAATTGCCGGAAACAAATGTTAAAAAAATTATAAAAAAAATCGAGCTAAAATTGTGATTTATATCATTTTATTATATATTTGCCCAATCAAATCAATCAATAAAAATAATATTAGATTATGAAAAAATTAGGATTATTAATGTTAGCCGTTTTGATGATTAGTTTATCATCATGCGGAGGCGACGACGCCAACAAAGCGAAAGATGCTGCTAATGAAGCAGTTGAAAACACTCAACAAGCTGCTGAGCAAGCAACTGAAACCACCGAAGATGCTGCACAAGCTACGGAAGAAGCCGCTGAAAAAACCGAGGAAGCAGCCAAAGATGCTGCTGCCGGTGTTGACGGAAAAGCTTTATTCTTAAATAACGGTTGTGTTGCTTGTCATCAAGTTGACAAAAAAACCGTTGGTCCCGCTCTTAAAGAAGTTGCTGCTGCTTATGCAGACAAAAAAGACGATTTAGTTAAATTCTTAAAAGGAGAAGGCCAAGCGGTTGTGGACCCTGAAAATTTTGCTCAAATGAAACCTAATTTGGAAATCACCAAAAAAATGAGTGATGACGAAAGAGGGGCTTTGGCTGATTATATTTTGAGCCTTAAATAATATTTTTTTACCAAGCCATTTAAAAAACCACCCGGGTTGCCGGGTGGTTTTTTATATCCTTTTCCGACAGCTTGTATATATTATGTCTTGTTAGGGAATCTGCAAGAATATGTATCAATAATTACTAAAACATTATAATCCGCTTAAAAAAATAAATTTTTTAATAATATCGACTATTATAATTAAAATTTTTTAAATATAAATGGTTTTTATGTTATTTTTTTATTATTTTTGTCGTGCAAAAAAATTACCCATGAAAAAAATTGTTTTATTACTTCTTACAATTCTACTAAATGTAGCGTTTACAATACCTGCGAAACCGCTACAACAAACACATAATCCAACGAATGAAATTGACGATCCACCGTCGGGAAAAGCATTGGTTTTAAAAAATGCTTGTACCTTGTGTCATCATCCTGAGAAAAGAATCGTAGGACCGAGTTTTAATACCATAGCTGTAAAATACCAAGGAAATTCGACAAAAATTTTTGAATTTTTGGAAGGAAAATCCAACCCTATTGTAGAACCGGAAGCGTATCAATATATGGAACCGGTTATTAAACATCTTGATAAACTGACCAAAAGAGAAAAAGAAGCAATTGCCAAATACATTTCACGTTTTACTATCAGTAATTAAAAAAATCCAGGAATATTAAAATTCAACCGGATTTTTTAATGTTTATCAAGAAAAAATTATTCAAAAATACTTTACCAAGCGGAAAATTTAACTTTTTTCCGCTTTCTTTTTGGCAATAATATCTTCATATCTTACAGGCTTGTGGCTCTCAATCCACGATTTGTAATCCTTATACCCTACCCTGTCTTGATAAGCTTTACTGACTTCCCAAATATGGTCAACCGTTACATCGTCCGGGATATCTTTGTTAAGTAATTGTTTAAATATTTGCGCAATTTTTTCATCTGTCTTTTGACGCACTTCTTTGTTATATGCTTCCAATTCCATATCAAAAGCTTGCGTATTTTTTTGCAAATATTCATCCAATAATCTTTGGGTCACCATAGAGCCGTGTTCTTTGGCAGTTTTTATATTCCCCTTACCGGTGACGGCGTTTCCTATGGCAAAAACATTATCGTAACCGTAAACCCGCGAAATACTATCATCTCCTTCAGTTTTGATACGGTCGCCGTCATAAGGAATACCTTCTATTTTCTCGGGAATACTTCCTATGGATGAAATAACTTGGTCAGTATAAATATCAAAGGTATCCCCTTCTATTTTTTCCAATTTTCCATTGTCCAAAGTGCGTAACTTTTGCAACACCAATCCTTTCAATTTACCATCTTCTTCAATAAAATCGACAGGCGTTGCTTCAGGTATAAAATAAAAATGAAATTTCTTTTTATAATTATCCAAAATTCGTTGCGATACGATTTGGGCTTTTTCAATAGCTTCGGGATCTTTACCTTGCGGATGTTTCAATGGCATGTGTTTGGCTTGACGACGGTAAACCAAAGTTGCTCCTTTGATACCTAAATCTTCAAATTTCAATCCGAATTGGTCCAAATATTTATCGATACCTTTTTTTTCCAATTCAAATTGGTCAACGATGATATCATCGCCCAATTTTTCTTTTAATTTCCGTTCGACCAATTCCATCATCACAATTTTCATTACATCCAATGATGCCAAACCGCCACCAATAACAACAGCACTGTCTTTTATCTCATATTGCCTCCCGTTATAATCCGGTTCATGATAGTGATTATACCATTTGACCAAATCATTTTGATAAATCAGTTCTTTATCTCTGAATTTTTCTATACCGGGAACCGGCAACGGACGATCCTGCCAAGCTCCATTGGCCAATATAACCGCCGTAAAGCCCAAATCAACCAAATCTTTAAACGCATAATCCCTTCCGATTTTGAGATTGGGAATAAATCTGACCCGGTCATGATCCAATTTCTTATCTATCTCTGCTTCCTGTTTGTCTCTCAAATTGTGATGCCATTTCGGTAAACCGTCTTCCAATTTTCCGTAAGGCAATGCATTTTGATCGATAACCACCACTCTAACTCCTTGATCGGAAAGCATGGCGGCAGCTTCCGACCCCGAAACACTTCCTCCTACAATGGCCACGTAATGACTTTTCTTTTGAGAATGATCTAAACCTTTTTTCCACATAATATTGTAAAATTTTCTATTTGTCGCAAAGATAAAAAATGCCTTTAAAGAAACAATTTTTTTGTATTTTTAATTTTTATTTAAGTATGTATAAAATTTATAGTATCATATTTTTAGGATTGTATTTTTGCAACTTTTATGCCCAACAAATGCCGGAAGACAGTCTCCGTATTATGTTTGCAGGCGATATCATGAGTCACAAACCGCAACTCAAAGCCGCTTATAATCCGGTTACCAACCAATATGATTATTCGGAAAATTTCAAGTACGTTAAAAACATATTCCGGCAAGCGGATTTTGTTGCCGTTAATTTGGAAACGACCTTGGGCGTTAAACCTTATTCGGGTTATCCGCAATTTAGTGCCCCGCCTGCTTTGGCCAAAGCCTGCCGTCAAGCCGGTATAAACGTGTTGGTAACCGCTAACAATCACAGTTGTGACAAGGGTTTAAAAGGCATTGTCAAAACTTTGAATATCTTAGACAGTTTAAAAATATATCACACAGGAACATTTAGAAACAAAACCGGAAAAGACAGCCATACACCGCTTATTTTGAAAAAAAACGGCATAACACTGGCATTACTCAACTATACTTACGGCACCAACGGTATCCCCGAACCCAAACCGGCCAAAGTCAATTTGATAGATACAACGGCTATAAAAAAAGATATCGAAATATCCCGCTTAAAAAATCCTGATGCCATAATAGTCTTTTTGCATTGGGGACAACAATATAAAAACCACCCGGACAAACAACAAAAAAAATTGGTCGATTTCTTACAACGTAACGGTATAAACATCATTATCGGTTCTCATCCACATGTTATACAAGATGTTGATTATGAACATGATTACTTAAACAATCATACCTATATTACCGTCTATTCCCTTGGAAATTTTATCAGTAATCAACGGACTTTTCCAAGAGATGGCAGTATGATTGTCGATATACAACTAAAAAAAGACTCAGCCGGAAAACTGCATATCACTCATTTTAAAACCATTCCTATTTGGGTTTATAAGTATCTTAAATCCAAGATTCGGCATTATGAAATATTACCTGTTGAAGATTTTAAGTTTAGACCCGCTTATTTCATTAAGAATACCGATTATCAAAAAATGATGCGGTATTATAAACATTACAAACACTTCTTCCCCGATTGATATTTTTATTACATTTGTAACGATTATGAGGTGGCTAATCAATTTTTTTAGAATTATTTGGCGTATTTGGTTTGTTATTGTAGCGGGACTTCCCATTATTGTATTTGCACCGGCTATTTATTTGGCTATTGTACTTGATAAACCGAAACTTTTGACATGGCTTAGATATTTTTGGGGATCTTGGGTTTTGTTTTGGATGGGATTCCGGGTAAAAGTTGAAAATCAGTCGGATATAAAATCAGGACAACCATACATCATTATCGGAAATCACACTTCCGTAATAGACATTATGGTTTTGCTCAAAATTTTTTACCGGCCTTTTGTTTTTGTTGGAAAAAAGGAACTGTCCAAAATCCCTGTTTTCGGATATCTTTATAAAAAAGCCAACATTTTAGTCGATAGAAAATCGCCCAAAAGCCGTAAAGAAGTTTTTGACCAAGTGGTAGATTTTATCAAAAAAGGCAATAGTATCGCCGTTTATCCCGAAGGTGGTGTCCCCAATGATCCTAAAATATTGTTAGCACCTTTTAAAAACGGGGCGTTTAGAATGGCCATCGAACACAAATTACCTATCGTTCCCATGGTATATTTTGACAATAAATGGCGATTTCCGTATGATATTTTTAAAGGAGGCCCGGGAAAATTGCGTGTTAAAATATTGCCGGTAATCCAAACGGACAAATTGACTCTAAAAGACGTAAACGAATTAAAAGATTTTTGTTATAATATGATATATAACGAGTTGATGAATGATCAAATCAGTAAAGATTTTAAAAATAAATAGAATAAAAATGAGCTTATTTAACACAGATAAAATACGGATTGAAGACTTAAAAATGCTTTTTGAAAAGCATACATCCGTAAAAATAATTGATGTACGGTCCAAAGAAAAATTTGATCAATGGCATATCCCCGGGAGCGAATGGGTTCCGGTCAATGAAGCTTTAAAAACAAGTGATGATAATGTTTTTATGGATATAGGTTTCAACAGTGACAAACCGGTTGTTGTCGTCTGCCAAGAAGGTTTTTTGAGTAGAAAAGCTATGGAATTTTTACGGGATTTGGACCTGGAAGCCTATTCTTTAGAAGGAGGTATTAAAGAGTGGAGCCGGGTTTGGAATTTGGCAAAAATTAAAGTCGGCGATACTAAAATTATCCAAATCAGACGTGCCGGAAAAGGTTGTCTGTCATATCTGATAATCAACAATGGCGAAGCCGCTGTTATCGATACTGCTGTTGACCCCGGCGTTTTTATTGATTTGGCCGGTCAAAACCAAGCTACCATAAAATATGTATTGGACACCCACATCCATGCGGATCATTTTTCACGTGGCAGGCTACTTGCCGGTCAAACAGGCGCCTCTTTGTTAATGCCCGGTCAAAATCTTGTACAATATGATTGTATGCCGGTTTATGACAACGATATTATCAGGATTGGTCAGGTAACTCTCAAAGCCATTCACACACCGGGTCATACCGACGAAAGTTTTTCATATTTATTAGACGGCAGATTTCTTTTTACAGGCGACTTGTTATTTTTAAACGGCGCCGGACGTCCCGATTTAAAATCCGATGAAGCAACCACCCGACGGAAAACCAAGAAATTATACCATTCATTAAAAAAAATCTTATCCTTACCCGGTGATACATTAATCTTACCAGGACACTACCACAAACCGGTCCGGTTTGACGGCAAACCTGTAGCCGAAACCCTGGAGAATTTGAAGAAGAATTTACCTTTAATCAACTTGTCCGAAAAAGACTTTATCCTTGAAATTTTAACGGATATACCCGATACACCGCCAAATTATGAACAAATAGTCGAATTGAATATTGCCGGCCATGCCGGAGCATTGGACTTAGCCGAATTGGAAGCCGGTGAAAATCGTTGCAACAGTCAAAGATAAAGAGAATTTACAATTTGGAAAAAATATAAATAATCAGATTTAAAATCAAACTGATGATAATCATACTGGTTATAGGGGCATAAAACGAAAAATTTTCGTTTTGAATACGGATATCGCCCGGTAATTTTCCAAACCATGAGAAAAATCCGCCGAACAGCCAAGTAAACAGCCCCATGATAATAAATAATACGCCTATTGAAATTAATAATTTGGCAATGTTTGTCATAGTTTTTGATGATTTACTCCGGTTCTCAGAGTATTATTTCTTTCTTTGATATTTGTTTATTACTTCTTACCTTATATCCGGCTTTGGAATTGATAAATTGATGATTTGTTCCGGATCTATGCATACACCATTTAATGATAATTGCCTGTTTGTACGAACCATATTATTCGTTTCATAAATTGAGGGATTGAAGATTTTTTATAACTTGTATATTTTTCCTCACGCCTCATATATTACAAAACTTTTAACTAAAACTATACGTCGTTCCGTCTTTACCATCTTTTAACTGTATGCCAAATGCGGCTAATTCATCCCGGATTTTATCGGCTAATGCCCAATTTTTCTCAGCCCGTGCTTGATTTCTGATTTCTATCAACAATTGAATTGATTTATCAAAAGCTTGATTATCACCGGCTTCTTGATGTGTTTTGTGTAAACCGAGTACTTCAAAAGCAAAATTATCGACGGCTTGTATCAAGCGGTCTTTGCTTTCTTTCGTAATGGTTTCTTTACCATCCCTTATCAAATTGATATAACGAACCGCTTCAAACAAATTGGCAATCAAAACAGGTGTATTGAAATCGTCATCCATTGCCTCATAAAAACTTTTAATAAGCGTTTCCACCTCAAAAGAATCTTTTGCAGAAACCGTTAAATCTTTTAATGTTTTAACGGCTTCCATTAATCTTTTGTAACCTTTTTCAGCCGCTTGCAAAGCTTCGTCGGACAAATCCAATATATTACGATAATGCGCCTGCAACATAAAGAATCTGACTACTGCCGGCGAATATGCTTTGCTCAACAAATTATTATTACCACTGAAAATTTCCCGCGGCAAAAGATAATTGCCCGTCGATTTACTCATTTTTTTACCGTTGAGTGTCAACATATTAGCATGCATCCAATAACGAACGGGATCAACGCCGTTAGCCGTTTTTCCTTGTGCGATTTCACATTCGTGATGTGGAAATTTGAGGTCCATACCGCCCCCGTGAATATCAAACTGTTCGCCGAGATATTTTGTGCTCATCACGGTACATTCCAAATGCCAACCAGGAAAACCTGTTCCCCAAGGCGAAGGCCAACGCATTATATGTTGCGGTTTGGCTTTTTTCCATAAGGCAAAATCCTGCGGGTTACGTTTTTCTTCCTGTCCTTCCAATTCACGAGTATTGGCTATCAACTCTTCAATATTGCGGCCACTCAATTTACCGTATTTATCTATCTCTTTATTGTATTTTACAACATCGAAATAAATAGAACCGTTACTTTCGTAAGCATATCCTTTTTCCAATATTTTTTTAGCCGTTTCAATCTGTTCGATAATATGACCGGTCGCCGTCGGTTCGATATTGGGAGGTAAGTTGTTAACCAAATCCAAGACCTTATGAAAATCAATGGTATATTGTTGCACGATTTCCATAGGTTCCAATTTTTCCAAACGGGCTTTTTTTGATATTTTATCTTCCTGGCTGTCATCTTCCAAATGGCCGGCATCGGTAATATTGCGAACGTATCTGACTTTGTATCCCGAAAATTTAAGGTAACGGTAAATCACATCAAAAGAAATAAAAGTCCGCACATTGCCCAAATGCACATTACTGTAAACCGTCGGGCCACAAACATACATACCGACATGATTCGGAACCAAGGGTTTGAATGCTTCTTTTTGACCGGTTAAAGAATTGTATATTTTCATGAGAGTTGAAAGTTAAAAGTTGAAAGTTATGATTCATAGCATACCGTATTCTTTGATAATTATTTATTGTTTTATACGTGTTTTCGTCTTTTAATTTGAGGAATTGAGGATTTTTTTTATAACTTGTGAATTTTTCCTCAATTCCTCAATAATCATTACTAAACAATAAACTTCGTATCGGTATTGATATATCTCAAAAACTCTTTGCGTACTTCAGGGTCTTTGAATTTTCCGGCATATTCTGCCGTTAAAGTCGATGAAGTGATATCTTTGATGCCGCGGGATACCAGACACATGTGTTTGGCATCGACAATACACGCCACGTCTTCCGTTTGCAAAGCTATCTGCAAGGCTTTGACAATCTGAACGGTCAAGCGTTCCTGGACTTGTGGCCTCCGGGCAAAATAATCGACTATACGATTAATCTTCGATAATCCCAAAACCCGTCCGTTGGAAATATAAGCCACATGGGCTTTTCCTATGATAGGCAAAAGATGATGTTCACAGGTGGAAAAAACACTGATATCTTTCTCAACAAGCATTTCGCCGTATTTATATTTATTTTCAAAGGATGATAATTTAGGTAAATTTTCGGGATTAAGCCCTCTGAAAATTTCCTTAACAAACATTTTAGCAACCCGTCCCGGCGTTCCGCTCAAACTATCATCCTCCAAATCCAACCCCAACACATCCAAAACTTCTGTGATTTTACTTTCAATCAACCGCATTTTTTCTTCGTCGGAAATACTGTTGGCTCCGGCTTTAACCGGTGTGGTGATACCGGCAAATAAATCATCTTTATATTTTTTTTGATTTTTTGACATAAATAACTTGATATATGGAGACAACAAAATTACAATAATTTTAGAAATGAAAATATTCATCAAATTAAATAATTTTTCTTACTTTTAAAGCCACAAACAAAAACCGAAAAAATTTTATCCGATGAAAAAAATCCATTCCAAAGACTTTAAAGTCAAACCCGGTAAAAAAGTCAAAATAAAAGATTTACCGACAAAAATCGATTTAGGCGCCGGCAAAAAGAAAATCGAAGAAGAACTCCGTAAAGTACGTCGTAAAATTGCCGAAATTCAGACCAAAATATACGCTTCAGGCACACCTGCAGTATATATCGGTATTCAAGGAATGGATACCGCCGGTAAAGATAGTTTGATACGGGAAGTATTCAAAGACATCAACCCCAGCGGTATAGAGGTTTATGACTTTAAAAAACCGACTCCCCTCGAACATGCTCACGATTTCATCTGGCGGCATTACATTACCTTGCCCGAAAGGGGTAAATTCGGTATTCACAACCGCACGCATTACGAAGATGTGTTGATTGCCCGTATCCATCCGCAACTTGTTTTAAATCAAAAAATCTACGGTATAGACAAATTGGAAGATATCGATGATAAATTTTGGAAAAAACGTTTTAGACAAATTCGTGATTTTGAAAAATTGCAAGTTGAAAACGGCATGAAAATGTTTAAATTTTTCTTGCATTTGTCCAAAGAAGAACAAAAATACCGTTTTTTGCGTCGTATTAGACGTGAAGATAAGCAGTGGAAATTCAATGCCGCCGATTTAAAAGAACGCAGTTATTGGGATGATTACCAAAAAGCTTACGAAGACGTATTGAACGAAACCTCAACATCTTATGCGCCATGGTATGTTATACCGGCAGATGATAAACCTACAGCTCGCTTGATAGTAGCAAAAATTTTATTAGACGAATTAAAAAAATTGGATGTAGATTTCCCGAAACTCAGTGATGAAGAAAAAGCCAAATTTGAAAGTTACAAACAAGCTTTGGAAAATGAATAAAAATTGCAATTTTGATATTATAAATTTAATTTTTTATATTTTCTGTAAATAATAACTTTTTTTATTTTATTTTATTTGTTGTAACAGTTTATATTTATTGTTTTAAGTTAGTTTTGTAAAATAAATCTTATAACCAAAACAATATGAAAAAGTTTACTTTATTTGTAATTATATTTTACACTGTTACTTATACTTTTGCACAATTACCTGTAAGTCAAACCCCTGAAAACAAAAACGTTGTTTTAGAGGAGTTTACAGGTATTCATTGTCCTAATTGTCCCGATGGCCATCGTAGAGCACAATTGATTCAAAATGCCCATCCCGATGATGTTGTCTTGATCAATATTCATACCGGGAATTATGCTGTTCCCGCAACAGGAGAACCCG
>JALVST010000006.1 GCA_027024205.1 Flavobacteriales bacterium
CGGCATGCGGACAAATATGCACACATTTATTACATTGCGTACAAAGTTCGGTATCATCCCAAACCGGTACAAAATCCGCAATATTGGATTTCTCATATTTGGCCGTTCCCAACGGGAATGTACCGTCCGGCTCAAAAGCACTGACCGGCAACGAATCGCCTTCACCGCCGTAAATTTTTCCCAAAACGTTCAAAACATATTCCGGGGCATCTTCGTGCATAACGCTTTCCAAATGACGTTCGCTTGTTACTTGTTTAGGATAATCGACTTCTTGCAAATATTCCAATGCTTTGTCAACGGCATTGAAGTTCATTTGAACAATCGCATCACCTTTGTGTGAGTATGACTTGACAATGGCATTTTTAATTTTTTCGATAGCTTCATCTTGCGGTAAAATACCCGAAATAGCAAAAAAACATGTTTGTAAAACCGTATTGGTTCTACGGCCTAATTTGGCTTCAAATGCTACACGGGACGCATCGACTACATAAAATTTTAATTCCCTGTCAACGATTTCCTTTTGTATTTCTTTTGGTAATTGATCCCAGATTTCATCAGCCGTAAAAGGTGAGTTCAACAACAAAGTGCCACCTTTTTTGATGTTTTTGACGAAATTATATTTTTGAATAAAATTGAATTGATGAATAGCGGCAAAATCCGCTTCGTCAATCAAATAGGTTGATTGGATAGGTTCCGGTCCGAAACGTAAATGCGATACGGTACGGGCACCGGCTTTTTTACTGTCATAAACAAAATAACCTTGTACAAAATTATCAGTAGTTTCTCCGATGATTTTAATAGAGTTTTTGTTAGCCGAAACCGTTCCATCGGAACCTAAACCGTAGAACAAGAAGCTCTTATAATTGTTCTTAATTTTAAAATCATTATCAATATCGAGATTAGTAAAAGTCACATCGTCAACGATACCGACCGTAAAGTGGTTTTTAGGTTCATCTTTATCCAATTCGTCAAAGATACCTTTGACCATAGCCGGATTAAATTCTTTGGACGACAAACCGTAACGGCCACCTACGATTTTCGGCATCTCTCTACCGGATTCGACAAAAGCGTTAACGGTATCCATATACAAAGGTTCACCGATACTACCGGATTCTTTGGTGCGGTCTAATACGGCAATTTTTTTGACCGTTTCAGGGATAGCATCGATAAAATCTTTAACAGAAAAAGGACGGTACAAACGAACGACCAAGACACCGGTTTTTTCACCTCTTTTGTTCAGTTCTTCAACGGTCTCACGTACAGCTCCCATACCGGAACCCATAATCACAATCAATTTTTCGGCATCTGGGGCACCGTAATATTGGTATATCTCATAACGGCGTCCTGTTAAATCATAAAATTTGTCAAAAACTTCTTTTACTACACCGGGCACTCTGTTATAATAAGGATTGGCACGTTCCCTGTTTTGGAAGAAAACGTCAGGGTTTTGTGATGAACCTCTCAATTTGGGTCTATCCGGATCCAAAGCTCTGAGTTTGTGTTCCATCACTTTGTCTTCCGGTATCATTTCCTTCATAATTTCATCGGGTATGGCATCGATTTTTTGAATTTCATGAGAAGTTCTGAAACCGTCAAAAACATTTAAGAAAGGTACCCTGGTTTCCAAAGAAGCTACTTGCGCCAACAAAGCCATATCTTGTGCTTCTTGGACAGAACCACCGAACAACATAGCAAATCCGGTTTGACGGGTTGCCATAACATCCGAATGGTCACCGAAAATTGACAAAGCATGTGTTGCCACGGTACGGGCGGCAATATGAAAGACCGTCGGTAATAATTCACCGGCAATTTTATACATATTGGGTATCATCAATAACAAACCTTGTGATGCCGTAAATGTCGTGGTTAACGCACCACCTTGTAAAGCACCGTGAACGGCACCGGAAGCACCACCTTCACTTTGCATCTCGATGACACGGGGTACTTCACCCCAAATATTTGTTTCGCCTTTGGCACTCAGTGCATCGGCATGTTCGCCCATGGGAGAGGACGGTGTAATAGGGTAGATTGCACAGACTTCATTGATTTTATGTGCTATTCTAGCTACCGCTTCATTACCGTCTCCTATGAATTTAGGAAATTGTTTTGCCATAATATTGTGTTTTTGTTTTGATTACTTTTTTATTTAAACATACAAAGGTATGAAACTATTTTTCTTTTCAAATTGATTTTATAAATTAATTCTAAAAATTTACCTTAAATTTACGATTGGTTTTTGAGGAAATGAAGATTATATTAGTTGAAAGTTGCACTTCGACAGGCTCAGTAACCTTAGTTGAAAGTTACGGTTCATAGTTTATCGCATTCTTTGATGATTGATTTTTTACTTCATACCTTATGCTCGTCTTACAAACTTAGGATTTGATGAGTAGGTCACTGAGTGATTTTGCAAAGTATGTGCAAAATTGTATCGAAGTGACCGTATTAGAAATGTGGAAAAAATAATTATTTTTACTGAAAAGAATGTTTTATGAGTAATCCAAATGAAACGATTATAGAAAACACTAAAAAGTTTGTCAAACAAAAACTTGAAAATGCAGAGGCCGGTCATGATTATCACCATGTTTTACGAGTGTTGAAGTTATCGGAAAAAATTGCTGAAAAAGAAGGTGGTAATTTGTTTGTCGTTAGATTGGGCGCATTGCTACACGATATTGCCGATGCCAAATTCCATCAAGGTGACGAGACTGTCGGTCCGCGTATAGCCCGTGAATTTTTAAAAATGCAAAATGCCCCGGAACAGATTATTAATCACATTGTCAAAATCATTGAAAATATTTCTTTTAAAAATTCATTGGAAGAGCCTGAATTTACAAGTAAGGAATTACAAATCATTCAAGATGCCGACCGCTTGGATGCCATCGGGGCCATCGGTATAGCCAGAGCTTTTGTTTACGGGGGCTACAAGAATAATCCTATTTACAACCCGGATTTGAAACCGAATCAAAACTTGGATAAAGAAACATATAAAAAGGGCAATACAACGACAATCAATCATTTTTACGAAAAATTGCTCAAATTAAAAGATTTGATGAATACACATACCGGAAGACTATTGGCTGTGGACAGGCACAGATTTATGCAGGAATTTTTAGAACAATTTTATAAAGAATGGGAGATGTAAAATGAGGAATTGAGGAATTGAGGAATTGAGGAAATGAGGAAGTGAAAAGTGGTCACTGAGTGATTTTGCGAAGTTTGAGCAAAATTGTATCGAAGTGACACGACACCGGACACCAAACATCCGCCATATAATAAAGGATATCCTGAAAAAAATTAATTTTGTCTCATAATCAAAATATACAAACATGAAACTTTTAATGATTTATTGCGACAAATTTGCTTACAAACCGCAAGTAAAAACTTTACCGTCTTTTCCGGATTTTGATACTTATGAAAGTTTTGAAAATGTTTTGGTTGCTTTTATACAAATGGAAAAAGAGGATGAAGCCGAACCTAAGTATTATGAAACCAAATTGGTCAAAAGTTTAAAATGGGCGGCTAAAAAAAATGAAACGGGACACATTATATTACATTCATTTGCTCATTTATCGATGAGTAAGGCGGATCCGTATATTACCAAAGATTTTTTTGATGCGGTTGAATTGCGGTTAAAGAATACCGGTTATGATGTGGGGCAAACACCGTTCGGGTATTTTTTAGATATAGAGGTCAAGGCCCCCGGACGTTCGAGTGCCCGTATCTTTAAAGCCTTTGAAAAATAAAAAAGTTTAGTATTTTTGGCATTATTATTGTTAAACAAACAGAAAATAAAAAGTAAGAAAATGAAAAAAATAATTGTATTAACCTTAATGCTGGCATGGTATTTAGTGCCGGCACAAGAACACAAAACGGAATTGAATTGGTTGACGGATTTTGAAAAAGCCAAAGTGATTGCCAAAAAAGAACACAAACCGATAATTATGTTGTTTACCGGTTCAGATTGGTGTCCGCCTTGTCGGGCCATGCATAATGAATTGTTTTCTAATCCGGAGTTTATCAAACTTTCAAAACAAGTAGTTTTGGTGATGGTTGATTTTCCGAGACGCAAACCGATGAGCATGGAACAACGCAGAAAAAACCAAATGTTAGCGGCTAAATTTCACCGTGGTGGCGTCCCTACCTTTGTAGCGGTAACGCCTGATGAAAAAGTTATGGGAAAAATGGCCGGATATTCTTTTGGACATCCCGAACGGGACATCAATTTCTTTAAGAAAATTATTGAGAAAAATAAGAAAAGAAAATAAAAAGGAAATAAAAAATAAGGCTGTCATCAAAATTGATACAGCCTTATTTTTTTATTGCTCTATTTTCTTAGTAAGATCGTCTTCCGGCGGCCCTTGATATTTAGCATCTCCAAAACCTAAAATAGGGAAGAAAATTATACTCAAGAAAAACAACCCTAAGGTAAATAGAACACCTTTTCCGAAGCTTTTTGCCAATAAATAATATAGATAAAAAATGAAAATTATCCCTACGTAAGGGATGTAAGCCAACAAACCGAACCAGCCCGGTTTGCCTACAATTTCTGCCAATACCCAAAGGTTGTAAATAGGAATAATAGCTTTCCAACCTTCAACTCCCGCTTTTTCAAAGATTTTCCAAAGAGAAGCGATTAACAGGATAATAAGAAGAAATAATATTATATATACCATAGTTAAGTGTTTTAGTTATGCCTACTCTTTACAGTTTTCGGCTTCCCTGATGCAACAAATATAACAAAAATTTTAATTTTCAATTACGGGATTTTATGGAAATTTAGGAAATTGTTTAAAATCCGGTTTTCTTTTTTCCAAAAAAGCCTGTTTACCTTCTTGTGCTTCATCCATCAAATAGAACATCAAAGTCGCATCGCCGGCAAACTCCATCAAGCCGCGTTGGCCGTCGAGTTCGGCATTTAAAGCCCGCTTAATCATACGGATGGCCATGGGGCTTTTTTCTTGTATTTTCCGACACCATTCTACCGTTGTATCTTCCAATTGTTCCAAGGGTACCACTTTATTAACCATACCCATTTGTTCGGCTTCTTTGGCGGTATATTGGTCACATAAGAACCATATTTCCCGGGCTTTTTTCTGACCGACATGACGTGCCAGATATGAAGAACCAAACCCCCCGTCAAAACTACCCACTTTGGGCCCCGTTTGACCGAAACGGGCATTGTCACTGGCAATAGTTAAATCGCAAACTACATGCAAAACATGGCCGCCGCCAATAGCATAACCGTTGACCATGGCGATAACCGGCTTGGGTATGGAACGGATTTTTTTATGCACATCCAAAACATTCAGACGTGGCACACCGTCTTCGCCAATGTAACCGCCCTTACCTTTTACATTTTGATCCCCGCCACTGCAAAAAGCCTTATCACCGGCCCCGGTCAATACGATGACATCAAGATCCGGATTGCGATGGCTTATTTCCAATGCATCCAGTATTTCGTCATTGGTCTTGGGACGAAAAGCATTGTAAACATGCGGGCGGTTTATTGTTATTTTTGCAATACCTTCAAAATATTCAAACAGAATATCTTCGTATTCTTTGATTGTTTGCCAATTTCTTTTCATCTGCTTATATTTTAATTTGATTACAAATTTAGTGATTATTGAGGAATTGAGGACTTGTTAAAATTCATAGAATGTTCCTTTGTTTGATGAATTAAGGACGCTAGGTCACTGAGTGTCCCGTCTCGATTTTGTCGAGATGGGATGTATCGAAGTGACCGGATTTTGAATTGATGAATTGATGATTTGTGTCGTCTCATAGAAGATTCCTTAGTTTGATGATTGTGTATTACTTCTTACTATAATTTTATCATTTCCTCGATAACTTTGCTACTTGTTACTGACTTCCTGGGCATATTCTTTAACCTTTTGGTCATCTTTGCGTGGAATAATTAATAGTGTATCTTTGCTGTCCACGACAATATAATCCCGTAAATCTTTCAATACCACATTTTTACCGTTTGTTTTGACCAAATTACCTTGACTGTTGTCTGCCAGTAAATGACTGTTGATGACAACATTGTCTTTTTCAGGTTGTTTTAATTGTTCGTAAATAGCATTCCAAGCTCCTAAATCATTCCATACAAATTCTGCCGGTAAAACATAAACGTTGTTCGCTTTTTCCAAAATACCGTAGTCTATGGAAATGTTTTCCAATTTTGGGAAAACTTCCGCTATAAATCTTGCTTCTTCGTTTGTATTATATATTGTATCGCCACTTGACATTTTGGCATACATGTCTGGCAAATATTTTTTAAAAGCATCTAAAATTACCGAAGCTCTCCATATGAAAATACCGGCATTCCATAGATAATTACCTTCTTTTAAAAATTTGAGAGCAGTTTGTAATTCGGGTTTTTCAGTGAATTTTAATACTTTTTTTATCGGACTATTAGTAGTATTATCATATTGAATGTATCCGTAACCTGTGTTGGGACTGTGTGGAACGACGCCCAATGTCATCAAAATATCTCGATGGACAGTTGCGTCAAAAGCCGTTTGCACATTGGCTATAAATTTATCTTCGTCAGCTATGTAATGATCCGACGGGGCTATTAGCAAATTAGCTTTGGGATTACGCTTATAAATCTTTTTGGCGGCATATAAAACAGCTGGCGCGGTATTTCGCATAACAGGCTCTGCAATAATTTGATTATCAGATATTTCAGGTAACTGTTCTTTTATCAATTGCCGGTAACGTTCGTTGGTTAAAAGATAAATTTGATTGGTGGGAATTAGTTTGTTCAGCCGTTCAAAAGTTTGCCTGATAAAAGATTTTCCGTTTCCTAATAAATCCAAAAATTGTTTTGGTCTTTCTGCGGTGCTTTCCGGCCAAAACCGGCTTCCGATACCGCCTGCCATTATGATACCGTATTGATTATTCATATCAGTGTTTTGGACAAAAATACAATAAAATTTTAGTAACCGGTTATAAGTATTAACTAACGAGTATGTTTGGCTCCAAAGTTGAAAGATAAGAGTTAGTGCAAAGTGCTTAAAGACAGAGCGAAACAAATAATGGAAAGAATGTTCTGGTTTTTTTGTACATTGCCCGTTCGAAATAAAATCATTTGTTTTGAAAGCACTTTGTATTTATAATCCCAATGCCGGAGGAGGTAAAGCTGGAAAACAATTGCAATATATTAAACAATTATTAATCAAATATCAAATCGATACCGATTTTCTTATTACGAAGTATGCACATCACGGGACGGAATTGGTGCAAAATGCTGATTTGTCTGTATATGATGTGTTAATCGTTACCGGTGGTGACGGCAGTTTTTTTGATGTGTTAAATGCTTATATGAATCAGACTATAAAAATTCCTGTAGGGATTATCCCTGTTGGTACCGGAAATTCTTTGTCAAAAGATATTAGTTTAAAAGCTGATAACCCGGAAGACTTTGTAAAAATTATAGCCCGCAAGAAAACCGTTTTTTTTGATGTAGGAAAACTTGAAACCGGAAATGCAACTTATTATTTTGCCAATATGGCTGGATTTGGATTTACAACGGATGTGACCTTAACGGGTATTAAATATAAATTTTTAGGAGCGTTTGCTTATACTTTGGGCGTATTGCTTAATGTCATCAAACTCAAATCATATCCGCTTCAACTGATATTAAATGGTAAAACTTATGAAATTGAAAATACATATGTAACCATTTCAAACAGTAAATATGCCGGAGGTAAAATGTTATTGGCCCCCAAGGCAAAAGTCGATGATGCTTTGTTAGATGTCGTGTTAGTAAACAAAGTTGGGCGTTTGCGTCTACTTAAAACTTTTTCTAAAATTTTTAATGGTTCTTATATTGCCTCTCCGTTTGT
>JALVST010000007.1 GCA_027024205.1 Flavobacteriales bacterium
GCAGTCCGACGGTTATTTTGATGGCCGGATTGCAAGGTTCCGGTAAAACGACTTTTTCGGGAAAATTGGCCAATTGGCTTAAAACGAAGAAAAGCAAACAGCCGCTATTAGTTGCTGCCGACGTGTATCGTCCGGCTGCTATAGACCAGTTAAAAGTGGTAGGTAACCAAATTGGCGTGGAAGTTTATACCGAACCGGACAATAAAAATCCCGTTGAAATTGCCAAACACGCTATTGATTACGCCAAACAACACGGCAAAAATGTTGTCATCATAGATACAGCCGGACGTTTGGCTGTCGATGAAGAAATGATGAATGAGATTGCCGCCATTCACAAAGCTGTCAATCCGCAAGAAACCTTATTTGTTGTAGATGCCATGACCGGTCAAGACGCCGTAAACACAGCTAAAGCTTTTAATGACCGGCTTGATTTCGAAGGCGTTGTCTTAACCAAACTTGACGGAGATGCCCGGGGCGGGGCAGCACTTTCTATCAAATCCGTTGTCAATAAACCGATTAAATTTATCGGAACGGGCGAAAAAATGACCGATCTGGACGTGTTTCATCCCGACCGGATGGCCGACCGGATCCTCGGCATGGGAGATATCGTCTCGTTAGTTGAACGTGCCCAAGAACAATACGACGAAGAAGAAGCCCGTAAACTACAAAAGAAAATTGCCAAAAATCAATTCGGTTTTGACGATTTTCTCAAACAAATTCAGCAAATCAAAAAAATGGGAAATATCAAGGATTTAATGGGAATGATCCCGGGTATGGGCAAAATAATGAAAGGTATAGATATAGACGATGATGCTTTTAAAGATATTGAAGCCATTATTTACTCCATGACCCCGGCCGAACGCCGTAATCCGGCTATTATCAACGGTAGCCGTAAAAAACGTATTGCCCGGGGGTCGGGAAAAAATGTTACTGAAGTCAACCAACTTATCAAACAATTTAATCAAATGGCGAAAATGATGAAAATGATGCAAGGCGGAAAAGGTAAAGCTGTGATGAATATGTTTAAAGGGATGCGGTAGAAATGAGAGGGATTTGCATCTTGAACTAAAAGTCCGGTAATTGGAAAAAGTCTGCCATTCCTTCTCCGAATCCGATGGCTCTCAGGAGGGGAAACGATAAAAGAGTGACGGAAAATCCTAATCTTTTTATCTTTTAATATTGTAAACTTTTTTATAAATATTCAACTATGATTTTAATAGACGGCAAACAAACAGCGGCTGATATTCGTGAAGAAATTAAAAACGAAGTCACCGGATGGGTTAACCAAGGCAAACGACCTCCGCATTTGGTAGCCGTATTGGTGGGAAATAATCCTGCCAGTTTGACTTATGTCAGAAGTAAAGAACGCCTGTCTAAAAAAGCGGGTTTTAACTCAACACTATTGCATTTTGACGAAAATATCAGCGAAGCGGAACTACTCGAAACCGTTGACAAATTAAACCGTGATAATACTGTGGACGGTTATATCGTACAACTACCTTTGCCGGCACATATCGATTCGCAAAAAATAATTATGGCTATTGACCCCAATAAAGATGTGGATGGTTTTCATCCGGTAAATCTGGGTAAAATGATGACACAACTACCCGGTTTTCTACCCGCTACGCCTTACGGTATCATCGAACTAATCAAACGGTATAAGATTGAAACCTCCGGTAAGAATGCTTTGATTATCGGACGAAGTTTAATCGTAGGACGACCGTTGAGTGTCTTGATGAGCCAAAAAAGAGAAGGCGGTAATGCCACGGTCACCGTTGCACACAGCCGGACTAAAAACATCAAAGAACTGGCATTGCAAGCCGACATTATCGTTACGGCACTGGGCAAAGCTCATTTCTTAACCGCCGATATGGTTAAAGAAGGTGTGGTAATCATTGATGCAGGGATTAACACTATTGAAGCACCTGGAACCAAACGCGGATACAGACTGGTAGGCGATGCCGATTTTGAAAATATCAGCAAAAAAGCTTCTTTTATCACTCCCGTCCCCGGTGGTGTCGGACCTATGACCATTGCTATGCTGCTAAAAAATACTTTGCAAGCCTATATGTTTCAAGTAGCAAGCGGAAAGAAGTGACGTCCTGCTCTAACGGACGACGGAGGGAAACGGGATAGCAAATAATTGAAAATTAGAAATTAGAAGTTAGAAATTAGAAGTTTTATACAATCAATAAAAAGAAAATTTTCAACATAGCACAACAAATCTGAAATCTAAAATCTTATGTGCCCTTATGTGCCTTATGTGGTTTTAAAAAAAATCTGACACTTCGACAAGCTCAGTGACCGCATTTCGACAAGCTCAGTGACCTAATTGAAAATCAGAAATCAATAAAAATCCTCAATTCCTCAAATTAGAAATTAGAAATTAAAAGTTAGAAATTGGAAATTGGAAATTAGAAATGTTAGGCAATCATCAAAACACAAAATACTCTACGAACTCAAACTTTAAACTTTCAACTTTAACTATAAAAGGTATAATATTTGTAATAAAATTTGCAAAAACTTTGATTATGAGACAAGCTATTTTTCTTTTTACTTTATTATTTACCGGTCAGATATTTTTTGGCCAAGATACTTTGAAGGTCCAATTACATCCGGCCAGAAACTATCCTTGGACGGTTTTATACCAACTGAAAAATGTCCAACAAGAATATGTCAACAACAAACAGCAAAACAAAGACAGCTCATTTGTCTATAATATGCAAGGACAAAAACCCGGCATGTATTTACTGATGTATGACATGAACAATCAAAATTTTATATACTTCATCTACAATAATGAACCGGTTGATTTGGAAATATTTCCGGCCAAACACAACAAAATCTTTATACATAAATCAAAAGAAAACAAAGTTTTCTTACCTTTTTCAACGAAACATAACAAAGTGGTAGCCGAATTGAACAAATTGGAAAAAAAATTGACTACGGGTCATTTAACCGCAGAAGACAAGAAGACTTTTAATCAAAAAAAACAAGAACTCAAACAACTGCAAATCAACTTTTTAAAAAAATCAAAAAATTTGTTGGCTCATAAGTATATTACGGCTATGGATGAGTATTATCCGGATATAAATTTGCCGGTAAAAGCTTATTGGAAAGATAAAAAAGCCCGTTATTTTCAACATTTGGACTTTAACGACCCCGATTTGCAACGGTCTAATATCATCATCAACAAAATCAACAAATATGTTTTTGACATAGACCCGCCTAAGGAACCCAAAACCAAACATTTGGAATATATGAAGCGGATAGAAGAAATTTTACCGAAAATCAAAAATCAAGACTACCGGGAGAATATCATCATTTCATTGACCAATTCTTTTATAAACATTGACGGTCGTGTCACTAAAACATTGATTGATAAATACATAAAAAATATGCAGGAAGCAGATAGACATCCTATCAATATTCAAGCTATCTTGGATCAAGTGGGGCTGACCATAGGTGAAAAAGCACCGGAATTTACCTTTAAAGATTTTTTGGGACAAGAACATTCGTTTCATAAAATCATAAAACAAAAACCTTATACCTTATTGGTTTTTTGGAGTGCTACATGTCCGCATTGTTTACACGCTATGCCCATAGTAAAAAAGATAATGAAAAACCGTAAAGATTTTAATGTGGTAGCCATCGGGTTGGAATATGAAAAATATCCTTGGAGTGTCGAACATCAAAATTATCCTGATTTTTACCACGGTTTAAAACTCAAAAAATGGGAAAATCCGATTGTTAAAACTTTCGGTGTTCATGCCACGCCTACATTTTTTATCGTTGACCATAACGGCTATGTCATTGCCAAACCTTATGTGGTGGAAGATATTGAAACTTGGTTGAAAAGACATCCGGCTAAATAAATTGATTGGTTAATCCGATTAAATGATGAATTGATGAATGAAGAATGAGGGAGTGATAAACAAATATTAATTTTCAATTCCCGATTTTCAATTTGCTTAACACTTAGCACTTGACACTTAATTTTAACGATTTTTTGGCAGCAATAAATTTTCATTTGTGACATAATAATCATATTTTTGCAAATTGGAAGTTGTGCTTGCCACAAGGACAAGAGGGATAGAAATGACAGCTGACGTGGTGACGGGCACATACAAAATAAGCCGGAGGACAGCGAGCGCAGGAAGCTCGTCAAACGGCTCTATTTTGTGTGACCGGCACAACGGCACTATAATGGATAGCCCGGTCTGCGTGGCATATGGCAACGGCTATACAGGAAGCAGGCTTGCTATTATTATATAATACATAATTAAATTATTGTAAATGAAAAAATTAATTCTGATTGTAACCGGCTTGTGGCTGATGTCAGCTTGTAGCGAATACCAAAAAGTGTATAACGGCAACGACATAGAAGCCAAATATAAAATGGCCTGGGAGATGTATAATGCCGGAAAATACAGCAGAGCCGACCAATTGTTTTCGCAAGTGGATAAATTTTACAAACACAAAGCCTCATATCAACGCTTGCTGTTTGCCCATGCCATGTCACTGTTTCACATGAAATATTACCAATCGGCAGGGGAAAAATTTAGAAAATTTACCCGTTTATATCCGGAAAGCTCCAAGGCGGAAGAAGCCGATTTTTACATAGTTAAAGCTTATGAAGCTTTATCACCCGATTATTCCCTGGACCAAGGTTATACGGTTCGGGCTATTGAAGAAATCAATAGTTTTTTAAAAAAACATCCGTTTTCTAAATATAAAGACCAAGTGAATGCTATCAATGAAAAATTACAGCGAAAATTGGAACGGAAATATTTTGAGATTGCCAAAATGTATTACGATTTAGACCGTTACAAAGCGGCCATCAGAGCATTTAACAATTATTTGATAGACTATCCGGGATCATATTTAAAAGAAAAAGCGCTTTTTTACCGTTTTAAAGCTGCTGCTGATTTGGCCTTACAAAGTGTGGAATCTAAAAAAGAAGCCCGTTTAAACACGGCTATTCAATATTATCATAATTTTGTGGATAAAAGCAAAGACGAAGATTTGAAAGCCAAAGCAAAAAAAATATTCGAAAAATTGCAAAAAGCCTTGAACAATATGCAAAAAAACTTAGCCACATCTCACTAAACATTTGAAAATCATATAAATTTATAGATTATGTCAGACTTAAAAAAAACCAAAGCTCCTTTAACCACTATCACATACGACCGTAAAAAAATCAAAGAACCGACAGGCAATATTTATAAAGCTATAAAAATCATTGCCAAACGTTCGGAAGCCATTAATAAAGAATTAAAGGAAGAATTGGACAAAAAATTAAATGAATTTAAAACCGACCAGGATAATTTAGCCGAAACTTTTGAAAATAAAGAACAAATTGATATCTCACGTTTTTATGAACGTTTGCCTAAACCGACTGCTATTGCTCTGCAAGAATGGTTGGAAGGCAAAATCGTTTGGCGTGATATGACAGATGAAGATTTCAAAGAGTTTAAATAATTAAATGTCTGTCAAAGACAAAAATATTATCATCGGGATTAGCGGCGGGATTGCCGCATATAAAATTCCGTTATTGGTAAGACTTCTTAAAAAAGCCGGTGCTAATGTGCAGGTTTTGATGACGCCAGCGGCTCACGATTTTGTAACATCGGTAACCTTGTCAACTTTGTCGGAGCAAGCTGTATTGACAGACTTTATCAAGGACGATACCGGTTTATGGAATAATCATGTTTCCTTGGGACAATGGGCAGATTTAATGGTTTTTGCTCCGGTAACGGCCAATACTTTGGCTAAAATGGCAAATGGGCAGGCAGATAATTTTTTGTTGGCGGTATATATGTCAGCCAAATGTCCGGTGATGATTGCACCGGCTATGGATTTGGATATGTATGCGCATCCGGCTACCAAAGCCAATCTAAAGAAACTACAATCTTACGGTTATGAAATTATTCCGGCTACCGAAGGGGAACTGGCAAGCGGCTTAACCGGTTACGGACGTATGGAAGAACCGGAAAATATTTTTGACCGTATCAGTACCTTTTTTACCCCGAAAAATGATCTGACCGGCAAAAAAGTTTTGGTAACTGCCGGTCCTACTTACGAATCTATTGACCCGGTACGGTTTATCGGAAATCATTCAAGCGGTAAAATGGGTATTGCCATTGCCGAAGCAGCCGCCGAGCGCGGCGCCGATGTCGTGTTAGTATCGGGGCCTACGCATTTGCAAGCCAAACACCCGGCTATCCGCACCGTAAAAGTGCAAAATGCAGCACAAATGTACGATGCCGTTCACAATGAATTTGACAATGCCGATATAACAATCATGGCAGCAGCCGTAGCGGATTTTACACCCGAACAAACAGCCGGGCAAAAAATAAAGAAAACCGGCGATACCATGATGCTATCGCTTAAACCAACCAAAGATATTTTGGCCTCGTTAGGACAAAAGAAAACCGGTAATCAAATATTGATTGGCTTTGCCATGGAAACGGAAAATGAAAAAGCTAATGCTTTAAAAAAACTTCGCAAAAAAAATCTGGATTTTATCGTACTCAATTCACTACGTGAAAAGAACGCCGGCTTTAAACACGACACCAACAGAGTCACTATTCTGACAAAATCAGGAGATATTATCGACTATCCGCTGAAAACTAAAAAGGAAGTGGCGGCAGATATTTTAGATTTGGTAAATGAGTTTCAGGTCGCTGAGTGATCCCGATAAAAATCGGGATTGTACCGAAGCGCCCGTGTCATTTCGAACGTAGTGAGAAATCTCTGTTAGTGTTAAAAGCGCCTCAATTCATTGATAGTCAATAATTTAATGTCTAAAAAATGAAAACCGTATTTAGTTTATTGATTGGTGTGTTTTTACTTTTTTCTTGTGAGCAGGAATATGTAGGAAAAAAGGAAAAAAGTAATTATGACAAACAACCAACACAAGATACTGTGGTAAAAATACCTGAAAATCTAAATCATAATAAACCCCAATCGCTAAATGATACCGTATCACAAAATACCATATCACAAGATACTGTATCGCAAAATAATATATCACAAGATACCATATATCAAACTTATGTCCCTTCTGACATTATACGGCAAACTGCTGATTATCCGGATATTATAAAAAAGCATCTTGCTGATTTTCACACTTTTAATTTGACCACTTATAGTTGTAGTTATATTGGGACTTTTAGCTATAATAATGATGACCACAATTATACGCACACTAATATTAATGAATTGAAAGTTTTTGAATCAATTGATAGCATACATTATACTAAATGTAAAACTAAATGCAAAGCAGCAGCAGCAGAAGAAGAAGAAGAAGAAGAAGAAGAAATTTTGAATCTGAATGATTATTATCTGTTATCAGTTGAAAAACCTATTTTAGGTTATTTTCCTATAACTATTTTTGATTATTATGTTAGTGAAACCCCGATGTTTTTGATTTTGTTTGATAAAAAAGGTAAGTTTATCAATGGTATTGAAGTTGCTAATATATATGGAGAAGGGGAGCCGGGTTGTTTAAATTCATATTTTGTTAATGACAGCACTTTGGTAAGAGAATACAGTTGGGACGAATTGGACGAAAACGAAAATGTGATTGAAAATGTTTCTCAAAGAACAGAAAAATTAGTGATTCACAAAGATGGAAGTTGTACAATTGTTGAAACAAAATCTAATGATAAAAACGAATAAATTAACATTGATTTAAATACGGATATGGATTACTTTCTCAAATAATTTTCAAAAAAAGACGTTTAATATTTAATTCACTTAATTTTCAAAAAAACACTAAATTTGTTTTTATAAAAAAAACGCTTATGCAACGATTTATTTTTGTTTTTATACTGTCTTTAATCCTATTCCCGTTACAAGCACAAGAGTTTAAAGCTGATGTCACGATAAATGCTACATCTGTCCGGGGTTCAAACAAACAGGTATTTAAAACCTTGGAAAAAGCCATTGAAGAGTTTATCAACAAACGCCGTTGGACGGACAAGCAATTTCAAAATCACGAAAAAATAAAACTTGATATCTTACTTAATATTAAAAGTTACGATATCAACAAAAATGATATTACCGCTGAATTGTATTTTAGAAGTTACCGGCCTGTTTTTAATTCCGATTATGAAACGTTACTTTTGAATTTGGTTGATAAGGATTTTAAATTTACTTATCGTGAATTTGAAAAGCTTGATTTTAATTTGGAATTGTACGACAATAATCTGGTCAGCACATTGGCATTTTATCTCTATGTAGCATTAGGTCATGATTTTGATAGTTTTAAAGAAGATGCCGGAAAACCTTTTTACGAAAAAGCCGAAATTATTCAAACCAACGCCGACCAAAACGGAGTATCCGGTTGGGCAAAAGACAATAAACACAATTCGAAAGGTGATCTGATAGAACAGTTACTCAGTAACAATTCAAAATATTACCATAAGGCTATTTATACCTACCACCGTTGGGGACTGGATATGATGGCGGACAATCTGTCTCTGGGAAAAAACAATATTATCTCGGCTATTAATTATCTGCAAAAGTTTAAAAACGAAAATCACAATTCGGATTATTTGCTCAAAATATTTTTTGATACCAAAGCTGATGAAATTGTGCAAATTTTTTCAGCCGGTCCACCGGTAAATACGGCATTTGTAATCAACAAATTGCGTAGTTTGGCACCCAACTACGACTATAAATGGGATGAAATCGGTAAAAGTGGAACGCGAGGCCGTAACAATGAAACGGGACATCCGCCTGGTACACTGCAAAATGAGAGATACAATAAAGAAAACGGCAGAATGCCACAGGAAGACAAAAGGATTAAGCGTTTTTAATTGAAGATTAAATAGCAAATACAGAACAAGAATTTTATATTTTAGAAGTGAATGAAAATCTGAATTCTGAAATCAGCGTTCCTCACTTCGATAAGCTCAGCACAAGTGATTGATATAGTTTGAAGTAACATGTTATCATCAAAGAATTAAGTATTCTTTAAAAGACAAAAAATTCTTGATTTAAAAAACCAACAATATGAACATCCTCATTTTCGGTGCAACCTCCGGCATCGGTAGAGCCTTGGCAGAATTATTCACTTCACAAGGTCATAAGGTTGCAATAACAGGACGCCGGCAAGAAAAACTAGATGAAATAAAAGCAATGCATCCGGAATTATATTTGAGATTCCTGCACGATATCCGGCAAACGGACGCAACGGAACAAGTCATAGAACAAGTTCATCAAAAATTCGGTTCTATTGATTTGATTATTGTCAATGCTGGTATCGGGAAGTTTAATCGCGAATTGGATTGGAAAATTTGCGAATCTGTTATAAAAACCAATATAATAGGGGTAACCAAAGCTTTAATAGACAGTTATAAATATTTTTACCGGCAAAAGAAAGGTTATTTGGTCAATGTATCGTCGGTAGCTTCTCTGTTAGGAGGACCGCTCAATCCCACATACAATGCCAGTAAGGCCTACCAATCCAATTTTGTCGAAGCACTTTGGATGAGAGCTAAAAAAAGCAAAAACGTCCGGATAGATGTCACGGACATTCGTCCGGGTTATGTCGATACCAAATTGGCTCGAGGCAAAACTTTTTGGAAAGCCGATGTCAAAACAGCGGCAAAACAAATAGCACAAGCCATCAAAAAACGAAAAAAAACGGCATATATAACTAAACGCTGGACTTTAATCGCTTATATTATTAAAATAATGCCAGCTTTCTTATTAAAGAAATTATAACTTTTAATTTTTGCAGTTAATATTTGATATTTTCTTATTTGCGAATACACGAACATAAAGATTATGATTATTTTTGCATAATTTTTCCGGGGTATGTTCCAATTAAACATTGACGATATCAATTTTCCGCCTGTAAAATTAGCCAGTAAAGAAGGATTTTTAGCTTTTGGCGGTGATTTGTCATTGCCGCGTTTAATTAAAGCTTACCAAAACGGCATCTTTCCATGGTATAGTGAAGAATACGAAATATTATGGTGGTCGCCCGACCCGAGAATGGTTTTATTCCCTGAAGAAGTTAAAATTTCTAAAAGTATGCGGTCATTTATCCGCAAAACAAACTACACAATTACCGTTAACAAAGATTTTAAGTCGGTTATAGAAAATTGTGCCACAGCCAAACGCAAAGACAGTGAAGGCACCTGGTTACACCATGAAATGCAGGAAGCCTACATTCGTTTGCACAACGCCGGAAGAGCCTTTTCAGTTGAAGTTTGGAACGAACAAGACGAATTAGTAGGTGGTCTGTATGCCGTGATTTCCAACAAACGGGTTTGGTCCGGAGAAAGTATGTTTCACAAAGAATCGAATACTTCAAAACTCGCTTTTTTTCATTTAGCCAAAATAGCTAAAAAAAACAATATTGATATTATTGATTGTCAACAATATACACCTCACTTAGCCAGTTTAGGGGCCCGGGAAATACCCCGTGTCGAGTTTATGAAATATTTCGAATAAAAACAAAAGAAGGCTGCCCTTTTGAGACAGTCACTTTTTAAAATGCATTTCTTATCAAACCTTACTTATTGGATTTGATAACCGGACTGGAATTTCTGCGTTGTAAATTAACCGCGTTGGGGTCCACTACTTTTCCTTTGATTTTTAAAACAACCACGTTGTTAGTGGCGTTGGAATATACCGTAATGGTCTTTCTAAAAGGACCGGGACGGTGTGTGTTATATTTTACAACAATTTTATCCGATTGTCCGGGCATGATCGGTTTGGTAGGTTTGCTCGGCACGGTACAACCACAAGACGATTTTACCCTGTTAATAATCAAAGGAGCATCGCCGGTATTGGTAAATTCAAACGTTCTGGTTCCGTCCGAATTTTTATTGATAGTACCGTAATCAATTTCAGTTTGCTTAAACTCTATTTTAGCTTTTTTTTCTTGTGCAAAGCCATGAAAATTAATAGATATCAAGAGTAAAATAATAATTTTTTTCATAATTGAAAGTTTTATTCATGAGTCAAATTTATAATAATTTTTCTACTAAATATCATTTTCAGATACTTTTTTTGTTTCATTTACAACTTTAACAATTTTTATGCCAAATAAATTTTTTATTTATAATGTTAACCCGAAATGAGAAGATAAAAAGTGATAAATAAAACCAATTTTTTATATAATAAATATCTTCAGTTGTAATCTTCCGTCTCCGACAAACAAAAAATTTTAACCAGCCTCATAGAATCCCGGTAATAATAAGAACACACAAAAATATTCTATGAGCTACTTTCAACATTCAATTCAGGTCACTGGGCTTGTCGAAGTGCAACTTTTAACCTTCAATTTACAACTAATTTCCATTAAAATCGTATTTTTGCTTTTTATTATATTAAATAAGTTGTTAAAACAAACAGAAATATGAGTATTCCGACAAAATACGACCCTAATCGAGTAGAAGACAAATGGTATGAATACTGGATGAAACACCGTTATTTTCATTCCGAACCCGATGAAAGAGAACCATATACGATTGTTATTCCGCCACCAAATGTAACCGGTGTTTTACATATGGGGCACATGCTTAACAATACCTTACAAGATGTATTGATACGGCGGGCGCGTATGTTAAGTAAAAATGCCTGTTGGGTTCCCGGAACCGACCATGCTTCTATCGCAACCGAAGCTAAAGTCGTAGCCAAACTAAAAGCGGAAGGAATAGACAAAGACGATATAAGCCGTGATGAATTTCTCAAACATGCTTGGGATTGGACCCATAAGCACGGTGGTATTATCCTCGAACAACTCAAAAAACTAGGAGCTTCTTGTGACTGGGACCGCACAAAATTTACCTTGGATGACGACATGTATGAAAGTGTCATCAAAGTTTTTGTCGATTTATATAACAAAGGTAAAATCTATCGCGGATTCCGTATGGTAAACTGGGACCCTGTGGCCAAAACAACCATCTCGGACGAAGAAGTCAACTATACCGACGAAAAAGGACATTTGTATTATGTCAATTATCCTATTGCCGGTGAAAAAGATGCTTATATCCAAATTGCGACTACACGACCGGAAACCATATTGGGAGATACCGCTATTGCCGTCAGTCCCGAAAATAAAACCTATAAAAAATTTATCGGAAAAAAAGCCATTGTCCCTATCGCCAACAGAGAAATTCCTATCATTGCCGACGATTATGTCGATCCCGAATTTGGAACGGGAGCATTGAAAATTACGCCGGCTCACGACCCTAACGACAAAGAAATCGGTGAACGTCATAATTTGGAAATCATCGATATTTTCAACGAAGATGCGACACTCAACAAACATGGTTTACATTACAAAGGCAAAGACCGCGATATCGTCAAAAAAGAAATAATCGAAGAACTCAAAGAAAAAGGATTTTTAGTAAAAATTGAAGAACATTTGCACCGTGTAGGCCGTAGCGAACGCACTAATGCGGTTATCGAACCGCGTTTGTCCCGTCAATGGTTTTTAAAAATGAAAGAACTGGCGCAACCAGCTATCGATGCCGTTAGAAACGGGGATATCAAACTCATCCCTAAAAAGTTCGAAAACACCTATTTTCACTGGATGGAAAATGTCCGTGACTGGAATATTTCACGGCAATTATGGTGGGGGCATCGTATTCCCGCTTATTATTACGGAGAAGGCGAAAATGATTTCGTTGTAGCTGAAAGCATCGAAAAAGCTTTACCGCTAGCCCGTAAAAAATCCGGCAATCCCACATTACAATTATCCGATTTAAAACAAGATAAAGATGCTTTGGATACTTGGTTTTCGTCTTGGTTATGGCCAATAAGTGTCTTTGACGGTATCCGTCATCCCGAAAACAAAGATTTCAAATATTACTACCCGACCAACGATCTGGTTACGGCTCCCGAAATTTTATTCTTTTGGGTTGCCCGGATGATTATGGCCGGATACGAATTTGCCGGCGATAAACCTTTTGAAAACGTGTATCTTACAGGTATTGTCCGCGACAAACTCGGTCGTAAAATGTCTAAATCCTTAGGAAACTCTCCTGATCCAATTAAAATGATGAAAGAACATGGTGCTGATGCCGTTCGCGTCGGGATGTTATTGACTTCTCCCGCCGGTAACGATTTACCATTTGATATCGAACTGGTCATGCAAGGACGCAACTTTGCCAATAAAATTTGGAATGGCTTCCGCTTAGTAAAATCTTGGGAAATCGATAACAGCAAACCGCAACCGGATTATGCTGCCACGGCTGTGCGTTGGTACCAAAACAGATTTCAACAAGTATTGTCCGAGATTGAAGACGATTTCTCCAAATACCGGATATCCAACGCTTTAATGCGCATATACAAATTGCTTTGGGATGACTATAGCTCGTGGTTTTTGGAAATGATAAAACCGCCTTTCGGCGAAAAACCCGACAAAAAAACCTATAATGAAACCATCGGAATTTTAGAAAATAATATGAAAATTCTGCACCCTTTTATGCCTTTTTTAACCGAAGAAATTTGGCAGCATATCAAAACACGTCAGCCCGAAGACGCTTTAATAGTAGCGCCCTATCCGAAACCATCCGGTTTTGATACTGACTTTCTCAAACTAACCAGGCATGTACAAGAAATAATATCGGGAATCAGAAAAATAAGAAAAGAAAAAAATATTCCGCAAAAAGAATCATTAGTGTTAAAGTACATTGAAAAACAAGAGATTACAACGGAACTTTTACCTATAATAAAAAAACTGGCTCACGTAGAAAAGATTGAAAAGATTTCACAAGCCCTTGATAATGCCGCATCGTTTAGAGTCGGTTTTAACGAATATTTTGTACCTCTTGAAGGTTTGGTAAATCCCGATGAAGAAAAGAAAAAACTTGAAAAAGAATTGGCTTATACCAAAGGTTTCTTGCAAAGTGTGCAAAAGAAATTGAGCAACGAACGTTTTGTAAATAACGCCCCCGAAAAAGTCGTTGCCATGGAACGTAAAAAAGAAGCCGATGCCTTGGAAAAAATCGCCATTCTTGAAGCACGACTCGAAGCACTTGGTTAATTGAAAGTGCGATTTGTCATTTCTACAAAGCGTAGCGACGAGAAATCTAATCAATGTAAAAAGTATAGATTTCTCTCCCTACTTTCGTAGGGATCGAAATGACAAAGAATGCTTTCGAAATGATAATAAATACATCAAAGTTAACATTCAAAATTATGAAAACATTAAACATTCTAATCTTAATAGCAATATTACTATCATCTTGTCAAAACGATCAAAAGAAAGCAGAACAAAAACAAGAAGAACCCGGCAAAACATTGCAATCCGAACAATGGATATTAAATGAAGACGCTTCTTCCATACATTGGACAGGCTATAAAACAACCGGAAAAATTCCGGTCAAAGGCGTTTTTCAAAATTTTAAAATTAAAGGTATTAAACCGACCAGTGATTTAAAAGACGCTATTGAAAATGCTCAAGCCAAAATTAATATTTATTCTATTTTTTCCGATAATGAAGCCCGTGATAAAAAATTGATTGGCAAATTATTTGAAAATATGACCGGAACCCAAAAAATTTATGCCCGGATTGATAAAACCGGACAAGACGGACAACCGGCAATGATGACTATCAAAATGAATGCTCATGAAAAAACAGTTCCCGTGCAATTGCAAATCGATGAAAAAAACGGGAAGGTCATTTTGAGCGGTCAAATAGATTTGATAAAAGATTTTGGGGCAAACAAAGCTTTTGAGCAGTTTCATCAAGCTTGTTATGACAAACATACCGGTAAGGACGGTGTCAGTAAAACTTGGACCGAAGTCGGGTTTAGTGCTGAATTGATTTTAAATAAAAAATAAACCCGGTCACTTCGATACAATCCCGACAGTTGACCACTCAGTGACCTCTTTAATTCATCAAAAAAAACGATTGCCATTTCGACAGGGCGACCTAAAAGCGACGCTAAATCTCAAGAAACACATAAAAAGATTTCTCACTATGTCCGAAATGACACCGATTGTCATCTTGTATATGTCTAAGCGACCTCAGAAGCGACGCAAAATCTAAAATATAAACTTTAATCAATCTATGCATTATAAAATTTTACTCAAACGCATGCCCACTGAACTGGTCTATCCGGTAAATTATTTCCTCGATGCGGATGATGATTTTATTATTGTAAACAATCTACTCGAAAAAAATGTTAAAATAAGTTTTGATAGATATCAATGTTTGAGTTGCGGTCAAGATATACCCGTTTTTGCACAAGGCATGTGTAAAAAATGTTATTTTGAAAGCCCGCAAGCAGGCGAATGGGTGATGAAACCGGAACTGAGCCGGGCACACTTGGGTATCGAAGACCGTGATTTAGCTTTTGAAGAAAGCGTACAGCTACAACCACATATAGTTTATCTGGCCAAAACCAGTGATATTAAAGTTGGCGTAACCCGCAAATCGCAAATCCCATACCGCTGGATAGACCAAGGAGCCGAAGAAACCCTACCCATACTGGAAACCCCGAACCGTTTTTTAGCCGGACAAGCCGAAGTCATTATTAAACAACATATCTCCGACAAAACAGACTGGCGCAAAATGCTTAAAGGCATAAAAACAAATAAAGATATTTTACAAGTCAGGAAAGAAATTAAAAAACATTTAACCGGCAACCTCTTAGAGTATTGGTTAGGGGACAATACTCCGGTTCATATATCTTATCCCGTCTTGAAATACCCGGAGAAAGTTAAAAGTCTCAATCTTAAAAAGATACCGGAATTTGAAGGAAATCTCACAGGTATTAAAGGACAATATTTCATTTTTGATGACGGCAGCGTATTTAATGTCCGGAATCATGCCGGATTTGTGGTGCAATTGTCATTTTAAAACCTGACATGTTGGTAAAATCAAGTTATTCCGGGAGATTTTAAAACGCATTAATGTCAAAAATATTTGATAAAAATGTAATACAAACTACTTACTACTCAAAACTAACTCCCCAATCGTTCTATTTTCCAAGAAAAATCTTTTTGCAAAGTATAACGAATCCTATCGTGAAGCCGGTTGGGACGTCCTTGCCAAAACTCCATTTCTACAGGCTTGACCAAATACCCGCCCCAAAACGGCGGCCTTGGAACTTCTTGATTTTCAAAGCGTTTTTCAAATTCCCGAAAACGTTTTTCTAAAAATTCTTTATGGGGAATTACTTCACTTTGCGGCGATGCCCACGCCCCGATTTGACTGCCACGCGGCCGGGTCTCAAAGTAGCCATCCGAAAGATTTTCAGCTAACTTTTCCGCTATCCCTTTTATAATGATTTGCCGTTCCACCTTGGGCCAAAAAAATGCCAATGACACTTTGGGATTTTGCGAAATGGCTTTACCCTTGGCACTATTATAATTGGTATAAAAAATAAAACCTTCCCAAGTAAATTTCTTTAATAAAACCACCCGGATACGCGGAAAACCGTCCAATCCGGAAGTCGCCAAACTCATCGCATTGATCTCTATACAGTCTTCGTTTTTTTCGGCATCGTAAAACCAATCCCGGAAAAGTTCCAACGGGTTATCCGGCACGGAAGATTCGTCCAATGCAGCCCGTTGATACACACGCCTGTATTTACCTAAATCCTTTTCCATCATACATTAAGTTATACCACAAAGATAAACCATATTTTTGATGATAAATTTGATTTTTTCAAGCAAAAAACATTTTTCTTAAAAATCTTTTTGTAAAAAATTAATTTTTAAATTTGACAATCAATGAAACAAAATACTAAAACAAAATGAAAAATTTCACATTCTTCTTTTTAACCGTTTTATTGTTATCGGCTTGTGGAACATCAACCAAACTGCAAACCGGACAATACAAAGGTAAAGATATCTTAATCGGTAAAGGACACCGCAGCGACTTGGAAAAAAAATATTACAACGAATGGTTTGATGCCAATTACCGGGATTACAAACCCGATGTCCAAATTATTGACAAACTGAAACCTGTTATCAACAATTTCAAAATCGTCATTGTAATGGGGACATGGTGCCCGGACAGTCGCAAACAAGTGCCTGTCTTGTTTAAAGTATTGTACGAAGCCGGTAACCGGCAAAATCCGGATATTTATTTTGTGCCACGCAAATATAAATCTTACAAACCGGCCAAATCCTATAAAATAATTCGAGTCCCTACCATCATCGTTTACCGGAATGATAAAGAAAAAGGCCGTATTATAGAATCTCCGATGAAAAGTATTGAAGCGGATTTGTTAAAAATTATGACTACTGATGACTATCATCACAAATTGCAACGGTAGAGACCAAATATTTAACGTCTCTTGTTGAATCTGCTGCCGATTTCCTCACGGTCATTTCCTCGATTAACCCGTAAAAAATCCCTATTTTTGCAAAAAATTTAATTTATGTCAAATATAGTCGCTATTGTTGGACGTCCGAATGTCGGTAAGTCGCAATTATTCAACCGTTTAACCGGACAACGGAAAGCCATTGTTGATGACGAAAGCGGTGTAACGCGTGACAGGCATTACGGCACATCGGAATGGAACGGCAAAGAATTTACCCTGATTGATACCGGCGGCTATGTCAAAGGCAGTGAGGATATTTTTGAAGACGAAATCAGAAAACAAGTATCATTGGCTATCGACGAAGCGGATGCCATCCTTTTTGTGGTTGATGTAGAAACCGGTATAACGGGATTGGACAAGGACATTGCCAATATGTTACGCCGTACTGAAAAACCTGTATTTTTGGTCGTCAACAAAGTTGATAATACCAAACGTCAAAACGATGCTTTGGAGTTTTACAATCTGGGTTTGGGCGACATTTACCCTGTTTCGGCCATTAACGGTAGTGGAACCGGTGATTTATTGGATGCATTGGTAAAAACTTTACCTGAAGACAATATGGTAAACGAATCAGAAAGTCAGATCCCGAAATTTACCGTGGCAGGAAGGCCCAATGCCGGTAAATCGACCCTGATCAATGCGCTTTTGGGCGAAGAAAGGAATATTGTTACCGACATTGCAGGCACAACCAGAGACAGTATTGTAACCCGCTATAATAAATTTAACCAAGAATTTGATTTGATTGATACTGCCGGCATCCGCCGAAAAAACAAAGTCAAGGAAGACATAGAATTTTATTCCGTCATGCGGGCTATCAGAGCCATTGAAAATTCCGACGTGGTTTTTCTAGTGGTAGATGCTACACGCGGGTTTGAAAGCCAAGACCAAAAAATTTTTGATTTAGCCCGAAAAAACAACAAAGGTATCGTTATTCTGGTCAATAAATGGGATTTGATAGACAAAGATACACATACGGCAAATTCGTTTAAAGAACATATTCAACGGGAAATAGCTCCCTTTACCGATGTCCCTATCCTATTTATATCGGCCAAAAACAAACAGCGGATTTATAAAGCGATAGAAGAAGGGATGAAAGGCTTTGAAAACCGGAAACGCAAGATAAAAACCAGTAAACTCAACGAAGTGTTACTTCCTTACATCCAGCAAAATCCGCCTCCGGCTTATAAAGGCAAATACATAAAAATCAAATTCGTAACCCAACTACCTACACATAGTCCGAAATTTGCTTTTTTTGCCAATTTACCTCAATATATCAAGGAACCATACAAACGCTATTTGGAAAACAAAATACGGGAAAATTTTGATTTTACCGGCGTACCCATTGAGATTTATTTCAGAAAAAAATAAAAACAAATGTGGGGTAAAGATTTTATATTGATAGCAACTGGTATCTTGATCGGATTTGTCAACACTTTGGCAGGCGGTGGGTCATCCATCCTTTACCCTATCTTGATTTTTATGGGTATGCCCATTCACACGGCTATCGGCACGAGCCGGGTCGGATTTCTGGCACAAGGACTCTTTTCGGTTGCCGGATTTAAAAGTAAAGGCGTTTTTTTATTTCCATTCAATCTTTATGTCTCATTAGCCGCGATGTCCGGGGGAATTGCCGGGGCATGGCTCAGTTTACAAGTCCCCGGAAAAAATTTGACAAAAATTTTGGCCTTCATTATGATTTTGATTGCCATACTTATCACCATTCAATCCAAACTTAAAAAAAATTATTCACAAGCTCGTATCACGGGTAAATGGTTATGGATCAGTTTTGCCGTTTACTTTATCATAGGGATGTACGGAGGATTTATTCAAGCCGGTATGGGATTTATGATTATACTGGCAGGCGGCTTGGTCAATCATTTGAATTTAACCGAAGCCAACAGTATCAAAGCTCTCATCGTATTGGTTTTAACCGCTCCGGCGCTTTATATGTTTGCTGTAAAAGGGCTGGTTAATTGGGAAGCCGGTATAGCCATTGCCATCGGAACGGCAACCGGATCATGGCTGACCAGCCGGTGGTCCGTTCACGCCAACGAAAAATATTTGAGAATTTTTATCGCGTCCGTTGTGGTCTTATTGGCAGTTAAATTGTGGTTTTATCAGTGATTTGAAATTGTTTCGCTCGGCAGACAATCTTATTCAAAACAATACTGTCATTGACAATGGACAAGTATGCCTCAAACAAAAACACAACTTTGAATCAAATATCGTATATTTGTCAATAATTATTAACTATGTCTGAACAAAATAATCAAGAAGAACAAAAGGCTCAAAAAATTGCTTTTTACGATCGCTTAAAAGAAGAATTGGAAAAAAATGCGGATTGGCCGGTTAAATACATGTATAAATTTATCATGCCAAACAAAGATGAAAATATTGAAGAAGTAAAAAAACGTTTTGGTAAACCGGACATTAATTTGAAAAAAAATTATTCGAAAACGGGGAAATACGTTAGTGTTACTATCATTAACGAAGAAAAAAACGCCGATGATATTATCAAACGTTATCAATCAATGGAAGATATCGAGGGATTGGTAGCACTGTAACCGGTTTTTTTCATAAGGTAGCAGTATCCTGACGAAGTGCAACTTTAAACTTTCAACTTTAAACTTTCAACTAAAATATAATGCAAGAAAGAAAATTCACTTACAATACCGATTGGGAACCCTTAGTTATTCCGGAATACGGCCGTTACATCCATAAAATGGTTGCTTATCTAAAAACCATTAAGGACCGTGATTTACGCAATAAAAATGCCCAGGCGGTTATCAATTTATTAGGCAGACAAAACCCACATTTGCGGGATGTCCCCGATTTTCAACACAAACTTTGGGATCATCTGTTTATTATGGCCGGTTTTGATTTGGATGTCGATTCACCGTTTCCCAAACCGAGTCCTGAAAAATTAAAAGCCCGTCCTGAAAAACTACCATATCCCAAAACCGGTTATCAATTCAGATATTACGGACAAATAATCAAAAAGATGATAGACGAAGCCGTTAAATGGGAAGAAGGTGAACTCAAAGATTTACTCATTCGTACCATTGCCAATCACATGAAAAAGAATTATTTGACTTGGAATAAAGATACGGTTAGCGATGAAGTTATTTTTGAACATTTACGTATTCTTTCCAATGGTAAAATAGATTTAAAACCGGAAGAATACGAACTACTGGATGCCGGTCAATTGGTTAAAAAACGCAAAAATAACGGCTATCATAAACAAAAAAATTATCGTAAAAAACGAAATTAATGGGCACTTTTATCATTGAAGGCGGACATCATCTCAAAGGAGAAATCACCCCTCAAGGCGCCAAAAACGAAGCTTTACAAGTCATCAGTGCCGTCTTACTAACCGGCGATGAAATTGAAATTTCCAATATCCCCGATATAACAGATGTCAATAAATTGATTGATATTTTACGCAACCTCGGGGTAAAAATCCGTAAAAAATCCAAAGGGACTTTTGTCTTTCAAGCGGATGATTTGAATTTGGATTATCTGCAATCAGACGAATTTATCACTCAGGGCGGCGGATTACGCGGTTCCATTATGATTATGGGCCCTCTATTAGCCCGGTTCGGAAAAGCCTTTATGACCAAACCCGGCGGTGATAAAATCGGAAGACGCCGGTTAGACACCCATTTTGAAGGTTTTATAAAACTCGGTGCCCGTTTAAACATTGATCGTAATAAAAATTTTTTTAGTGTGACCGCCAGCAGGCTCAAAGGCGCGGACATGTTACTCGATGAAGCTTCGGTAACCGGGACCGCTAATATCATATTAGCTGCTGTTCTTGCCAAAGGCACCACTACCATTTACAATGCCGCATGTGAGCCATATATCCAACAATTGACAAAAATGCTCAACCGGATGGGTGCTAAAATTTCCGGTATAGGTTCCAACCTGCTCACTATTGAAGGCGTGGAAAAACTCGGTGGTACGACACATTCCGTTTTACCCGACATGATTGAAATCGGTTCGTGGATAGGCATGGCTGCCCTAACCCAATCCGAAATAACAATAAAAAATGTCAGTTGGAAAAATTTGGGACAAATTCCCCGTGTATTTAAAAAATTAGGTATCCGTTTGGAACATCGCAATGATGATATTTACATTCCCGCACAAGACCATTATCCCATTCAAACTTTTATGGATGGCTCTATTCTTACCGTAGCAGATGCCCCGTGGCCGGGTTTTACCCCCGACTTGTTAAGTATCGTCTTGGTAACAGCCATTCAAGCGGAAGGCGTCGTGCTTATCCA
>JALVST010000008.1 GCA_027024205.1 Flavobacteriales bacterium
TAGATTTCTCCTCACTCGTGCCTCATTCGTTCGAAATGACAATTATAATTTTGTTTTAAATCCGGATTCTAATTCGGATATTTTAATGTCAATCAATGTCGTTCCGTCTTCTGCAACTTTTAATTGAAAATTGTTCGAAACTTTGCCAAGATACACCGCTTTATCACCAAAAATCTGTTCAAATGCTTGCTTGTGCTCCGGCTTGATACTGACTATAAATCGTGAATGGCTCTCGGCGAACAATTTGGCATTTGTATCGAGATTTTTCAGATTGTCCAACGAAATTTCCGCCCCAAAATCCGTTCCTATAACACATTCCGACAAGGCGCAAAGCATACCGCCGTCAGATATATCGTGAGCGGAAGCAATCAGCTGTTTGTCATTGGCTTGCATCATTTTGAGATAGGTATCTTTGGCTTCGGCTTTTCTGACTTTCGGCACATTGGCTCCCAGTTCGCCAAACAGCTTGTAAAACTCCGATGCACCCATTTCGTCATAAGTCTTGCCCACCTGATAAATCAAATCGCTGGCACGTTTAAAATCCGACGTAACAGTCTGCCTCACATCCCGGATTTTTGCCACCATAGAATACACAATAGTCGGCGGTACGGAAATTTTAACGCCTTCGCGTTTGAAATCGTTTTTCATACTGTCTTTACCCGACGTCATCGGAATGTCAAAGAAAGTCGCCATATCGTAAAGTGCTTCGTTCATCTGCACCAACTTTGCCAATTTTTGTTTGCCATCGGGATTGTTTTCGGGATGAAATTCGGAATCCGGCACCGAGAAATTATCATTGACCGTCCAGAAAATATCATCGTTTTTACGCCTGTTAGGCAGTTCGCCACCTACGGCGATTATTTGACGAACCGCTTCATCAAAAGCGCCGGCAGACATTTCATAAGCATCGATATCGCCGTATTTCGGACAAATACCATTAGATATGGCTACGCCTTCAAAACTGTCGTGGTCTATACGCATCACGCCGGCATCTTGCGGACTTGTGCCTGTGCCCCCCATCAATGGTTTGATGATGCTTTTTCCTTTGACTTCGTGGTCGTAACGGCGGATAATCTGTTCGCGCGAACGGATATTTTGCGAACCTATCAATTGTTTTAAAATCGTGTTATAATCTTCAACTTCAATATTTTGCGGTTCGGATAGTGCCGGTTTTTGGTATTCGGCTACCATCTTTTTTTGTGGCACGCCATTGTGCAAGAAATCCAAATCGAGATAGTTGACTATTGTATCTTTATACCGCACGTCGAGATATCCGGAATCCGTAAAATAGCCGATATCGGTTACTTCCACTTCCATTTCTTGTGCCAGTTTCATGAGTTCGGCTTCTTTGTCAGGTTCTACCACCAAGGTCATCCGTTCTTGTGATTCGGATACAAATATTTCCCAAGGTTTTAGTCCGCTGTATTTCAAAGGAATTTTTTCTAAAAACACAACAGCACCGTTTGATATTTCAGCCAATTCACCAATAGATGACGACAAACCACCTGCGCCGTTATCCGTACTAGACTTTATCAAACCTTTGCGAGCGGCAATAATCATAAAATCGGATAACTTTTTTTGCGTAATAGGACTACCGATTTGCACTGCAGACATCGGCGATTTTTCATTAATTTCGGTTGACGAAAAAGTCGCCCCGTGAATACCGTCTTTCCCGACACGACCGCCTGCCATCAAAATACGGTCGCCGGGATCTATCATTTTTTCCCAGCTGTTACGACCTTGATAATTATCGGGCATTATGCCGCCCGTTCCGCAAAAAACCAAAGGTTTTCCAGCAAAGCGGTCGTCAAATACCACCGAACCGTTGACGGTCGGAATACCGGACTTATTACCGCCATCTTCAATACCGGCAACCACACCTTCCATGATACGTCGTGGATGCAGTTGTCCTTTGAGTAATTTTTTATCATAGTCCGGCGGACCAAAGCATAACACATTTGTATTAAACAGCATTTCTGCCCCACCGATGCCTGTGCCCATAATATCTCGGTTAACCCCCAGAATACCCGTAATGGCACCACCGTAAGGGTCCAGTGCCGACGGCGAATTGTGTGTTTCTACCTTCCACACAAACAGTTTGTTTTCGGTAGCCCTTACCGTACCGGCATTGTCTGTGAAAACTTTGATTAACCAATGATTATCATTGGCTTTCAGATGTTTTTGCACTTCGTCGGTTGATGCTTTGATATAGGTTTTAAACAGCGAATTGATTTCCTTTTTTTCACCGGTTTCTTTGTCTTCATAAGTAATTAATGCATTAAATTCCTTATGTTTACAATGCTCCGACCAAGTTTGAGCAAAGACTTCCAATTCTACATCAGTCGGATGTGCCGGCAAACCGGCTTTTTGACGTCCGGCTAGAATTTCGGGACGGGTAAAATAGTTTCGAATGGCTTTCATTTCTTCCAAATTCAAAGCCAAAATACGGTCTTTGGACAGTTGTAAAAGTGCTTCATCCGACAAGCCTTCCAACACAATTGTTTCTACGGTTTCATCCGTTTGCATCTCTACTTTCGGGACGTAAGGTGTAAAATCAAACCGGGTTCCCGTCTTATGCAAAATTTGGATATGATTGATTAAAGGATTACCTAAGAACGCCGTAGCGATTTCATAGAGTCTTTCATCAGGAATCCGGTTTTCAAAATAATACACATCCTGCGTAAAAATATGTTGTGTATTGATATCGATTTCGGTATTTATAAAATCGGCTAATGCCATTTGTGCCGATACCCCCACATCATCGGTCACTCCGGGCAATTGTGCCACGGCAATCATACTTTGATAAGTAACGTCGTCATAAAAACGGTTGATATATACCTCTTCGGTAATAGGATTTTGCAAACATTTTGCCGCATAATCTTGGATATCATCCTGCCTAACCGGATAATCGACCAAATAGAGTTTTGCTGTTTTGATTTCACCGGTGTCAATCCCCAATTGCGACTTGCATTGCTGTTGCAATTTTGTGGCTTTGGTATCTTTCACCGCTCGCTTTAATGTAATTTCTATACTAAACATTTTTGATTTTATTCTTTTTTGGCTTGACTTTTTATAATTTCACCCCTTCGGGGTTTGTAACTGAAAAATCAAAAAATTGTTTCTACAAATATGTCACCCCTTCGGGGTTTAATGTTGTTTTCTTATTGTTATCTACTGTTGTCATTTCGAACGAGCGACGAAGGAGCGAGAGCCTGTCCCGTTGAAAGCGGGAAGAAATCTAGATGCCTCGTCTTTCGTCGTGTCTCCTCTCTTTGTCGGAATGACAAATATACTTGTTCCTTATAAAAAAAAGCCGCCAATAAATGACAGCTCTTAGTATTTTTTAGTCAGTGTAAAAGACGGAAATACAGCCGATATACTATTGTCAGCGGTTATCCTCCCTGCCACTTGACATTCATAATTCTTTTTACGGGTTTCTTGCAAAATTCTCTCAACTTCCTGCTCATCAACAACTAGCAACATCCCGTTCCCCATATTCCACCATAGATAAGCATCTTCATTTGAAACCTTACCCAATTCCTGTATCTTTAACATTTCCGGTAGCGGACTGCACAAATTGTCCAACACGGCACCGGTATTGGTCATCTTTAAAACCCTTCGTAGATTATCAAAAATACCACCACCGGTTATGTGTGCAATACCTTTCGGAATAAGATTTTTTTGAATTAAACTTGTAATCAAAGGAGCATAAATTAATGACGGTGTCAAAATTTTTTTTCCCCAGGTTGTTTTGTCATCATATTGTTCATTGTGCCATTCATCACCAAATTTCTCCTTTAAAATCCGCCGAATAGCCGAAAACCCATTACTCCGGAAACCTTTACTTTTTAAGCTGATAACGAAATCCCCGGCGTTAATTTTACTACCGTCAATATCCGTTTGCAAATTATCTGGTAATACGCCGATTGCCGTAGCACTCCAATTAAAGTGCATCCGGTCACCATAACCACAGATACGATTACCCAATTCGGCAATTTCACCTCCGGTAATAGTAATGCCGGAAAAATTACAGGCATCCCGTAAGCCCTTCATCATTTGTGCAATGATGTTTTCATCGATATAATCGACGTCAATGACATTGGATAAATTGGCCGGTTCAAATCCGGCAGCCGATAAATCATCGGATACCATAGCTACCAAATCGTAACCCAAAGTGTTATAGATTTGTGTACGTTCGGCAATTTCAGCTTTGGTACCGGTACCATCCGACCCAATACCGATTCGTTCATTACCAAAAATCAGAAGGTTTGAAAATCCGCCATCGGTTTTTGAAGCGACAGCCCCCTTTTTCCCTTTTCTGTTAGAGAAAGTTTCACGCGCATAAGAAAATGCTGTTTGTGAAGACCGGTTTCCAAGGTCGATATTGACCCCACTTTGTTTTTGCATCTTTTGATACTTATAATCTATCGCAAATATATTCTATATTTCAAATTTTATTCCATTTACTTTAAAAATCTTATCAACAATATTTTGGAAGTTATTAACAAGCATTAGTTGAAAGTTTATAATGTTTGTAATGTTGAAAGTTAGTAACGAGTAGCAAGTAGTTAATATTAAGTATCAAGTAAGATAAGGAATAAAAGATGAGTATTTTAAATATCCAGGCTTTTGTTATTTTTGAAGGAAATAAAAAATTTAAAAAAACAATTAAACTTATTATTCCAAATGATCTTTAATAGAAAAGTAAAATACCAAACGCTACTTAATGTAGATGACATAAATTTCAGATTGTCCTCTATTACACAAAGATATTATCAAATGGGATGGTCGGAAAACGACCGTAATTATAAATTTGAAGGCAAAATTAACCGGGACGGTTTTAAAATTTCTCCGACTTTCTTTAGAAATTCTCAGAGAGAAATCTTGTTATATCCTGAAGTCACAGGAGCATACTTTCCTAAAGAAAACCATACCGAAATAAAATTGCAATTTTCAATCCCCGCAGAGATTAAATATATCTTAATTGCCATATTGGTTCTCAATTTGACGCTTATGATTTTGATGAATTTCTATCCTATCTTGAGATATTTTCCTTTTTTTGGCAAATGGTGGGTATATTTGATATATATTACGCTAACAGTTTTAATGTTTTTCGGTTATTTTACTTATAAAGTTTATAAAACAGAGAAACTTTTAGTTAAACTATTAGAATTAAAACAAAGCATATTGCCATAAACACACTTTTGAATATCATTTGCTAAAAAGTCGTAACGTATTATGTTATCGAATTTATTAACAAAATCCTGCAACTTATCAACAATGCCTATATTGCATTACCGTCATAACAAATTTTACTTTATCTTTGCGCAAACCAAAGCGCATGTATCGCATTTTCATCAAACCAGTCTTATTCTTATTTGACCCTGAAGCGGTTCATCACAAAATTTTAAGTTTTTTAAAATTCGGTCATCGTATCCCCTTTTTTTCAGTCCTGTTAAGGACTTTTTTTATGCCCAAAAACGAAGCAAAACCTATAGAAGTCTTTGGATTACGCTTCAAAAACCGCATCGGATTGGCAGCCGGCTTTGACAAAAATGCCGAAACCATTGATGCCTTGTCAAATTTCGGTTTTTCGCATATCGAAATCGGTGCCGTCACCCCTCGCCCGCAATCCGGCAATCCCAAGCCGCGATTGTTTCGCCTCCCCAAAGACAAAGCCCTGATCAACCGGATGGGTTTTAACAACAAAGGTGTTGAAAACGCTATAAAAAACCTGAAAAAACGCCGTTCGGATATCATTGTCGGAGCCAACATTGGTAAAAATACCGATACACCTAACGAAAAAGCTAACGAAGATTACATCTTGCTTTTCAAAAAATTACACGATTACGTCGATTATTTTACGGTTAATGTTAGCTGTCCGAATATCAAAGATTTAAAAGAATTGCAAGACAAAGACAGTTTGTTGGAATTACTGTCAGAACTACAAAAAATCAATCGTAAGAAAAAGAAACCGAAAGCTGTTTTACTTAAAATCTCACCGGATTTAACTTGGGAACAATTAAACGATACATTAAATATAATAGAACAAACTAAAATTGATGGTATTGTTGCAGTCAATACCACTGCGGCTCGCTTTAATCTGTCTTATGATACACAGAAAATCACAGAAATAGGCAACGGTGGATTAAGCGGTTTGCCCCTGAAAGACCGTGCTACGGAAGTGATACGTTATATACATCAAAAAACACAAGGCAAATTACCTATTATCGGTGTTGGTGGTATTATGACCCGGCAAGATGCACAAGAAAAATTGGATGCCGGCGCCACACTTTTGCAAGTGTTTACGGGATTTGTGTATGAAGGACCAGGGATTATTCGCAAAATCACAAAAGTCAATTGAAAATGGATAATTGAGAATGAGGAATTGAGGAGTGAGGAATTGAAGAGTGATAATAAATTAAACACACGAAATAACAGAAAACTCTGTAAAACTCTGTGCTAAACTCCGTGGTAAAAACTAATGTTAACCACCGAGTTACACAGAGTTGAAAAATCTGAAATCAAAACTTTTAACTAACGAATGAAAACTATTCTAACAAACGTTATCATCAACGGCAAAACCCAAAACCTTCTGATTGAAGACGGTCTGATTGCCTACATCGGAACGGAAAAACCTGCTTATGATACATTAATAGATTTGGAAGGTAAGACTTTGATACCCGGTATGATTGACCCGCATGTACATGTGCGAGATTTGGAACAAACCGATAAAGAAGATTGGTTTTCCGCTTCACAGGCGGCAATAGCAGGCGGCATTACCATGCTGTTTGATATGCCCAACAATAAACCGCCGACAGTTAATCTGAAAAATCTGAATTTAAAACGTGGAGTTGCTCGGAAGTCATTAGTGCATTACAAATTTAACATTGCCGTAACGGAACACAATTTGGATGATGTCAAGGAAATTTTAGACACTAAACCGGAGGACGTATCTGCCTTGAAACTCTTTTTAGCCGGTTCAAGTGCCAACGAATACGTGGAAGATATCGATACAATTAAACAGATTTTTGATATATCCCTACAATATGGTTTACCGGTTATCATTCATACGGAACAGCAAAAATGTATTGAAAAATACCAAGCAAAAATTCAAAATCCGAGCGTTTTGGACCACAATTATATCCGCAACCGTGAATGTGCTAACCTTGGCACCGAATTGGTGATCAATCTGGCCAAAGAAATTGGCAACGCCGTATATATTGCACATACTTCCACTGCCGAAGAAATAGACATCATCAGACAAAACAAAGATAAAGCCAGGGTTTATTGCGAAGTGACACCACATCATCTTCTGTTAGACGAAAGCATTTTGAAACGGATAGGTAATTCCGGTAAAGTCAATCCGCCCATCCGCACCAAAGCAGATAATCAAGCATTATGGCTAGGCATTGCAGACGGCACAGTAGATACTATCGGAACAGACCACGCTCCGCATAAAATCAGCGAAAAATCACAAGCATACAATCAAGCCCCTTCGGGATTTCCCGGTTTGGAAACGGTTTTGCCTTTACTGCTGAATGAAGTTAATAAAGGCAATTTGTCAATGGCAAAACTCGTCGAACTGACCTCAACCAATACAGCAAAAATTTTTAAAATTGACAAGCGTGGTGCCATAAAACCCGGTAATTATGCTGACTTGACCGTAATTGATATGAACAAACAATGGAAAATTGAACCGAAAAAATTTATGACCAAAGCCAAGTATTCGCCTTTTGCGGAATTTGAAGGGATTGGTATGCCGGTAGGCGTATTTATTAATGGAGAATTGAGAATGGAGAATGGATAATTTTTGAGGAGTGAGGAATGAGGAGTGAGG
>JALVST010000009.1 GCA_027024205.1 Flavobacteriales bacterium
GGATAATTTGAGCAAATAATGTTATCTTTGTCATAAGAGAATGGTGTTTTTGGTTTTACAACTCAAAGTTAATTGAGATTTTTAAATACCATTCTCTTTTTATATTATTTTTTCAAACGTTTAGGACAGGATTGGTTTAAAATTGTTTTTTTAAAGACGAAAAACGCTAAATCTTATGGAAAACATATTAAGTTAAGCAAGATTTGTCAAACGGTATCCTTTGTTTTGCAAACTAAAATTTAGTTTGAACTCAAATGTCAAGTCAAGCATACCGGAATTGACGCAAGTGTTCAGTTTTTTGTCTTTTTGTGTGAAATGCACCAACTCATTATAGTCATTCGTACCATACGAACCGAGATTCGAACCCCGGGCTACGTCAGTAATACCCTGTTTATGCTTTATGTTTCCTTTTGTGATTTTCAAACATGTGTTTTTTTTTTAATAAAATGCTTTGTGATTCCCCTCAACCCTTAATCAGACCCAAAGGTTGTTATTCTACCACAATATCTACCAAATCGGTTTGATTATTCATCACTTCAAAGATGTCTTTGTAAGCACCGGCTGCTTCTTACAAGTCGGATTTGTGAGGTATGGCGTGTAAAATATTTTGTTGTTTTAACAAATTGATTTTTTCTTCCAGATGCAAATCACGTTTTGCTTGTTTCCTACACAATTTTCTACCGGCGCCGTGTGAGCAAGACATAAAACTTTCAAATCTCATGCATAATTATATCGAATACAAAAACGAAATTGTGCCGTTTGATTTACATCGATATAAAGAAATAACCCAGATGATTTTTAATAAAAATCTTGAAATGATATGGCAATTTTTGGATATACCGAATATTCAAAGTATAACTTTTTTTTATCCCAAGCCGCCACGAAAAGATTGGCGTCAACACACGACTATCATTCAAGTCTATTTAAGCGGTAGATTTCAATCCGAACCAAAGCTAAAAGTGGTACCGGGAACCCGTAAGCAAATTTTGGCCCGAAATAAAACGGAAATGATTATCGACAACCTTATTCCAATGGAATACCACGTGAATTTTGGTTGTATTATAATCACAAAAGCGCATACTTTGTACAATATCAACGCCAAACGGAAAAAGGTAGTGCTTTTATTGGAATCGTATTGACAGGCGGGTAAATTGCTTAGTGCAAAAAAAAAGCCGTCTTTTTCTAGACGGCTTTGAGGGTGGATAATCGGGTTCGAACCGACGACCTTCGGAACCACAATCCGACGCTCTAACCAGCTGAGCTATATCCACCGTCTTTTGCGAGTGCAAATATACGACTTTTTTGAAAATAAAAAATTTTTTTTTTGAGGAATTGAGGGATTATTTTTGATATACTAAATGCTTAGAATTTTAATGATTGTTTACTATTTCAAACCATAATTAATTTGAGGAAATGATGTTTAATTTTGTTTTATTGAATATTTTGTTCCCTTATGTTTGCTTTTTACTTCGTACTACAATTCTGCTTCTAATTTGATGAATTGATGATTTTAGGTTACCGAGTGATTTTGTGACGCAGAAAAAAACATGTACCGAAAATCTTATTCACAATTCAGACTTTTTATCAAAATGGTTTTATAATTTTTACACATCAGATACACGATTGCACCTCTCTACTTTAACTCAGGTCACTGAGCTTGTCGAAGTATGGTTACTGAGCTTGTCGAAGCATCAACCAGATTACAGATTTTCTTTTATTTTTTGAAGTTCGGTTTTGATTTTTTTCAATCGTTCTATCACACTGATGTTTTTATTTATTTTTTGTCTTCCGCTTCTGATTTTCTTTTTGGCGCCTTCAAGTGTATAACCGTTTTCGTTGACTAAATTATAAATCAATTTAAAAGTTTCAACATCTTTTTTGGTATAAAGTTTTTCGCCTTTATCATTTGTTTTCGGTTTTAAAGCAAATGAAAATTCTTTGCTCCAATACCTTATCTTGGAAGAATTTACCTCAAAAGCTTTGGCCAGTTCGGATGTACGATAATATAATTTATCGGGTAGTTCGTTCATCAGTCGAGAGATTGATTTTCTTCTTTGGCCATTTTACGTAAGCGGGCATACATTTCAGGCGTCAAGTCGTTGTAATAGAAATTGATAGGATTGACACGTTTACCATTCAAATGCACTTCGTAATGACAGTGCGGTCCGGCTGATAATCCTGTATTACCTACGTATCCGATGATTTGGCCTCTTTTAACTTTTTGACCTTTTCTAACAGCCACCTTGCTCATATGGCCGTAAAGTGTTTCATAACCGTAACCGTGATCTATAACTACATGTTTGCCAAATCCATTGGCTTTCCAACCGGCATGTTTGACAACACCGTCGGCTGTTGCATAAATAGGAGAGCCGGTTTTAGCCGTAAAATCCATACCGTAATGAAAACGGCGGGTTTTTAAGATAGGATGAATTCTCCAACCGTAACCGGAAGCCATTCTAGTCAAATCTTTGTTTTCGATGGGTTGAATGGCCGGTAAATGTGCTAACATTTTTTCTTTGTTTTTGGCCAATTTGACCACTTCATCAAAGGATTTTGACTGAACTACCAATTGTTTTTCCAATTTTTCGGCTTCCACCATCGCTTTTTTAATCAATTCGGCATTAGGTTTGCCTTCGAGGTTTTTGTATAAATCGGTACCACCGTAACCGGCTTCCCTGATATCTTCGGGAATAGGATCTACTGCAAAAATAGTACGGTAAATGTTATTGTCCCGTCGTTTAATATCATTGAGAACCGTTTGTATTTTCTGCATTTTCTTTTCCAAGAGCGTATAATTTAGTTTTAAATTTTCATTTTCACGAACCAAATTTTTCTCTCTCGGTGTTTGAAAATAATTATTTGGTGAAGATAAGAGTATAATAATAAGTAGAACTCCCGCTATCAATCCGGCCAGAAAAACCATAATCCATTTTTTGGATGATGATTCAACTTGTTTGTAGGAAAGTGATTCCGGATCATAAATAAATTTCCGTTTAGCCATATTTTGTTTTATTTTTGTTGCCCGAATAAACGTTAGAAAACGTTAATTTATTGCAAATTTAAAAAAAAATATTAAAATGAATACGTTAAGTTCCAAAGAAATAAGACAAACTTTTCTGGATTTTTTTGCTTCCAAAGGGCACAAAATTGTTCCGTCTGCCCCTATTGTTTTAAAGAATGACCCGACATTAATGTTTACCAATGCCGGTATGAATCAGTTTAAAGAATATTTTTTAGGTTATAAGAAACCGGAATACAAACGTGTAGCCGATACTCAAAAATGTTTACGGGTTTCGGGGAAGCACAATGATTTGGAAGAAGTAGGCTTGGATACTTATCATCATACGATGTTTGAGATGTTGGGGAATTGGAGTTTTGGCGATTATTTTAAAAAAGAAGCTATTGCTTGGGCTTGGGAACTGTTAACCGGAGTATATAAAATAAACCCCGATAATCTTTATGTGACTGTTTTTGAAGGGGCTGAAGATGAAGGATTGGCCAAGGACATGGAAGCTTATAATTTTTGGAAGGAACATATTCCCGAAGAGCGTATTTTGACCGGTAATAAAAAAGATAATTTTTGGGAAATGGGTGCTACCGGTCCTTGTGGTCCTTCGTCGGAAATTCATATTGATTTACGTTCGGATGAAGAAAAAGCGAAAATTCCCGGTAAAGATTTGGTTAATAAAGATCATCCCGAAGTTATTGAGATTTGGAATTTGGTTTTTATAGAATTTAACCGTAAAGCGGACGGTAGTTTAGAACGATTACCGGAGAAACATGTGGATACTGGGATGGGTTTTGAGCGATTGACCATGGTTTTACAAGGCAAAAAATCCAATTATGATACGGATATTTTTGTACCGCTTATCAAAGAAATCGAGAATTTATCAGGAAAAGTTTATGGTAGAGACCAATCTGTGGATACAGCCATGCGTGTAGTATCGGATCATTTACGGGCAGTTGCTTTTTCAATAGCGGACGGTCAATTACCTTCCAATACGGGAGCCGGATATGTAATTCGCAGGATATTGAGACGGGCTATTCGTTACGGTTTTACTTTTTTAAACCTCAAAGAGGCTTTTATTTATAAATTGGTTCCCACATTGGTCAATACCATGGGAGATGCCTTTCCGGAACTTAAAAAACAAGAAAGTTTGATCACTAATGTGATACGTGAAGAGGAACAGTCGTTTTTACGGACGCTCGAACAGGGTTTAATACTGCTCAACAGAATGATAGAAACTGCCAAAGACAAAAAAATTCCGGGTGCAAAGGTTTTTGAATTGTACGATACTTTCGGTTTTCCTAAAGATTTAACCGCTTTGATATTAAGGGAAAAAGGTTTTGAATTTGACGAAAAAGAATTTGAAGAAGAAATGACCAAACAAAAGAACCGTTCCAAATCGGCGGCGGCTATGACAACCGACGATTGGGTGGTCATTAGAGATGATGATGAAGAGGAATTTGTAGGGTATGATATTTTGGAAACACCGGTAAAAATCACTAAATACCGTAAAGTCAGTTCAAAAAAAGACGGTGATTTGTATCAATTGGTCTTTAATTTGACGCCTTTTTATCCTGAAAGTGGTGGTCAAGTAGGGGATAGGGGTTATTTGGAAGCCGAAAACGGGGAATTAATTCATATTTTGGATACTAAAAAAGAGAACAATCTGATTGTCCACATTAGTAAGAATTTGCCCAAGCATCCGGAAGGTACTTTTAAGGCTGTAGTTGATAAAGACAGTCGTGCCAAAACAGCAGCAAACCATTCAGCCACGCATTTATTGCATCAAGCTCTGCGTGAGGTTTTGGGTTCGCACGTGGAACAAAAAGGTTCATTGGTAGCCCCGACACATTTGCGTTTTGATTTTTCACATTTCGGCAAGATGACCGATGAAGAAATCAGGAAAGTTGAAGATTTAGTCAATGCCCGGATCAAAGAAAAATTGGATTTGGTTGAAAAGAGAAATATTCCTATTTCCCAAGCTATGGAAGAAGGTGCTATGGCTTTGTTCGGTGAAAAATACGGTGATACGGTTCGTGTTATCAAATTCGGTAATCATGCCGAACTTTGCGGTGGTACGCATGTTAGAAACACCAATGATATTTGGCATTTTAAAATATTAAGTGAAAGTGCCATTGCTGCCGGTATCCGTCGTATTGAAGCTATTACCGGAGATGCCGTAAAAGAATATTTTAAACAGCAAGATGCTCAATTGAATACCATCAAAAAGATGCTTAAACATCCAACCGATTTGCAACAGACCATTGAAAACATGCAAACGGAAAATCAAAAAATGCGTAAGGAAATTGAGCAACTTAAGAAAGAAAAAGCTCGGTTTTTACAAGAAAAATTGCAAAATGAATTTGAAAAACACGGTGCGATAAAATTTTTGGGTAAGATTTTGAATCTGGATAGTGCTACCATTAAAGATTTACTTTTTGCATTGGGAAAAAATAATGATAATGTTGTGGCGGTTATAGGTTCGTCTCAAAACGGCAAAGCCATCCTAAGTGTTTATATTTCAAAGGATTTAGTAGAAAAATATGATTTAAATGCCGGTAAAATTGTCCGGGAAATTGCCAAAGAAATACAAGGTGGTGGTGGCGGACAAGCATTTTTTGCTACGGCCGGCGGTAAAAATCCGGATGGTTTGGAAAAAGCCATTCAAAAAGCCAAGGAATTAGTAGTAAGTAGGGGGCAATAAGTGACAGTTGAAGAATACCGTCAGAATATTTAACAATTGTGTTTTGCTTGTCGAAATGAGGCATGCCGATTTTTGATTTCAGATTTTAAACTTTTTAAATCTCAAAACCATACTTTGATAAGCTTAGCACAGGTGTTTGGTATTCGATGTTCATATATTTTCTTATCAGGTTTTTAGGTTGTTATTAACCTTTATAAAAAGGTAATGTGTGATAAAATTGCCTCGAGGTCGGGAGACCACGACGGAGCGGTATTAATATCTCTTTATATTCGTAAACTTTAAAATAAACGGCAAACTCATTTCCTCAATTCATCATCTCGTCATTTCATCAACTCATCAAATTTTAACTAGGAATGTTGTATGAAGTAATGAGTAATTATAAAAGTACAAAATAATCAATGAAGCACAATAATTTCGCTATTCCTAAAATTATAATCGCCAGTACTTCAACAGTTTACGGGGGGCGGTATCTCGATTATCTCACGAAAGATCTAATCGTTCATTTTAAAAATGTTGAAGAGTTGCTCTTTATCCCTTATGCACGTCCCGGCGGTATGACACATGATGCTTATACGGATGTGGCCCGTCGTTTTTTTAAAAAACTAAACATCAAAGTTAAAGGGATTCATGAGGATAACAATTCCAAAGATGCTATTGAAAAAGCCCAAGCGGTTTTTACGGGTGGGGGCAATACCTTTTTATTGGTCAAAGAACTTTATGACCGGAATCTTTTTCCTGTTTTACGACAACGCATTTTGGAAGGTATGCCTTATCTGGGGACCAGTGCCGGTTCAAATATAACCGGACAAACCATGCAAACCACCAATGATATGCCTATTGTTAAAGTGCCGGATTATCAAACTTTGGGAATTTTTCCGTTTAATATCAATCCGCATTATCTTGACCCTGCTCCTGGTTTATTAAAACACATGGGTGAAACCAGAGATACCCGGTTAAAAGAATATCTGCATTTTAACACCATTCCAGTTATAGCTTTGCGAGAAGGAAGTTATATTCATGCCATTGCAGGGAAATGGTTGCTTAAAGGAAAATTGCCTGCCAGGATTTATTTTTCTTTGGATGACATCAGGGAAGTAGAAAACGGAACGGATTTGAAGACACTTTTGTTTTCAGTTTAAGTTATATGTATTCGTCATAATCATTGACAAAGCTATACACTTTAGGAAACCAGTATCTGGTCAGGTTACAAATTGGAACTGTCAAAAATCAGAGGAAGTAAATCATGCAAAGAATCCGATTTATAGACTTTTCCCACTTCACCCATAAAATAGATTTCAATGTTTTGGTCTTGTTTGATTTCGTATTCGGCTATGGATTGCCGGCAAGCTCCACAGGGTGGAATAGGCTTATCTAAAAGATGATTTTCAGAACGGGCAGAGATAGCCATTTGTAAAATTTTTTGGTCAGGATATTGCGAACCGGCTGCCCAGATAGCAACCCGTTCGGCACACATCCCCGAAGGGTATGCGGCATTTTCTTGATTGTTGCCGGTGACGACAATACCGTTTTCCAGCATTAATGCTGCCCCAACTCTAAAATGTGAATAAGGTGCATAAGCCATTTCTCTTACTGCTATGGCTTGCCCCATTAATTTTTGTATATTTTCAGGTAATTCAGCTATTTCATCAAATACTGTAATTTCCGAAAAAATCTTAATTTTTTTCACTGCATTGTATCTTTTGGTTGATAGCTACAAACTCGTTGCCCTCCTGGGGCTTAAAGGAGCTTTTTTATGGTTTTATCTTTGTATCTTTTGGTTGATAACTTCTACTACAAAGAGATCCGCCTCCACGGAACTTAAAGGTTTAATATTATTTTTCTGCTATTTATCACCTTTTTCCGGTTGTCCGCCTTTGGCAAAATCGTCAATATTAAATGTTAAAGAAAAACGCATGGTATTATCCAGTGGTGAGCGTAATTTTCCCATTGAAAACAGATAAGACAAATCAATGACCATATAATTGTATTTGAAGCCGGCCCCAACGGTAAAATATTTTCGTTTTCCTTTGATTTCACTTTCGTGAAAATAACCGGTTCTCAAAGAAAAAGCATCTAAATAAGTATATTCCACGCCTGCCGACCATTGAAATTCTTTCAACTCTTCTTTAAACCCGCCGGGGGCATCGCTAAACGATTGAAAGATACCCGTCATCCAATTGACCCGGTCGTCTTTACCTTTGATAATATAACCGTTGACATCACGGATAGGAGGGGTGGGAACGAGCAATTTATTGGTTTCAAGTGATATTCCTATAGTATTGTATTGGTCGGTAATAAAGTCAAAACCGGCCCCCAATTTTAAGTTGGTAGGGATAAAATCTCCTTCATCACTGCGATAGTATTTGATTTTAGGTCCCAAATTCTGAATGTTAAATCCGAACCGGTACCGTCCGTCAAAATCTCTAAAATTAAGGAGTTCGGATTGATAATAACCGGATATATCCACAGCAAAACTTTTGGCAGCAGTTGCATCGTCATTGCCCGTTCCGAGTTTTAAATCGGAGAGGATAAACCGCATGCTTACCCCCATAGAAAAAGTTTTGGACAATTTTAAAGCATAAGAACCATCGATATAAAATTCATTGGGTGAGACGGTTCCGGTATAATTACCGGCAAAATCGGTTAAATCGATATCGCCTAATCCGAAATATTTGACACTTATGCCGAAAGCACTTCGTTCGTTTAATTTATTAAAATAAGTGCCGTTTATAATTTTTATATCGTTGACCAATTGGCTCAAATAAGGCGTATAACTGAAAGCAAACCCCATTTTATTGTCAATCAAAACGTATTTGGAAGGGTTCCAAAATTGTGAAAAAGCATCGGGTGTGGTAGCAACCCCCATATCGCCCATGCCGGAGCCACGCGCATCACTTGATATTAACATAAAAGGAACAGCAGTGGTAATGACCCGGGTATCGTTTGATTGAGCCTGTAAATTTATTATAACAAATATTGAAAGAATGATATATATATGTCTCATAAGTTTGGTTTTATTACGGTTTGTGTTTTTTATTTAAGAATTAAATTAATTTTTTAATTGTTTAATTTTAAACCTTTAAAAATGGCTACAAATTTACAATTATTTATCATAAAATGACTAATTTTTCAATTTTTTGTGCCGTTTTACCGCTTATTGTTTTAACACTTAATTTGTATATATAAACGCCTTTTGCCAATTTGTTACCGAAATTATCACGGCCGTCCCAAGTAATATCTCTTGATAAAAAGCCGTTTGTTACGACCGTTTGACGGTGTTGCCAGACCAGTTTGCCGCTTATGGTATAAACTTGTATCATGACATCCAGATTTTCAAACGGATGATTGTGATTGAACCAAAATTCGGTATAATCGGTAAAAGGATTGGGGTAATTCAAGACTCTGTCCAATTTTAGTTTGTTATTTTCAACTACTTGAAAATTGATTTCCGCTGTACCTGAATTGTTGTAAACATCCCAAGCTTTGATGTGTAAGGTATGCCAGCCGGGTTTGAGGTTAAACAATCGATACCGCACATTGCCCCGTTGATAGGTATTGGTTTCGGTTTCGTAAAAATCATTTAACACAAACACATCCGTCTGATTATCATCCAGATAAGCGGTAATATCGTGTCCGATGCCGCCTATGGTATTGATACCGTTTTCGTCGGATAAGTCGAGTAACAGGTACGGATTGGGATCGGTAATACCGCCGGACACGAAATTACGGTCGTTCAAATAAGCTTTAATTACGGGCGGTGTATTGTCGTCAGCGGCATTTTCGTCTACCCCTCCTACAACAATACTTTCGTCATAACCGATTTTTTCTTCCGTTTCGTTGACAGCATAAAAACTCAAACGGCCTTTTCCGTAAGTTAGATTGATGTCTTTTGGAACAACAAATTCAAAAGTAAATTGACCGTTAACCACCTCGGCTTTTCCTTGGAATAATTTCGGTCCGAGTTTTTCAAATTGTAAAGTAAATCCGTTTTGGTCGTTATCCAAAGTTTCGTCCGTTTGGTATTTATCAAAAACAACCGGATTGATTGTCCCGTTAAAATTATTCATCGTATTTCCCGATTCATCTTGAATTTCACCTTTAACGGTAATATGTTTGAGCGCTTTGAGTGTATCGGTAGGCATGTTATTGATGGAAGTTAAAACGATTCTGGGTTTTGCAAATCCCAGTTCAAATCCCGGATCGCCCAAAAATGCGATGTTAAATTTGCCATAACCGGCTGTCGTATAAACTTTTGCCATTCGCAAAGCTTCTGCGGGATTTCTAATAATTTCTCCGGTCATACCCGTTCCCATGCCAAACAAAGCATCGTAAAAATCGGTATTCATACTACGGGCGTTTGAAGTCCAAATTTCCCTAATGGTAGAAACCATTTCCAATACGCCTCCTTTATCGTTACGCAGTAAATTTTCGGACGAAGTGTCTCGTGTGGCATCATCAAAACGGGCAAATTCGCATGTCATAGTAGTCATCAAAGGCAGACGGTCAAAATTGTGTAATTTGTTGACATCGTTGATTGTTATCATCAATTCATGCGCCAGTGTGCTTTGATTACCGTGACCGATATAAGCCAAAATCAAAGTCCCGGTTTCAAACCGGTTAAACAAATCACGTTTGGCGTCAGGGTAACGGGGACCGCCCGGTGTATTGACCTGTACGTAAGCATCTTGATAAATTTTTACGACATTATATTCCGGATGAAATTGTTTGAGTTTTTGAGCAATAGCCTCCGTATTGGTTTCAAAACTCGTATCGCCGGGATGTCCCGGGTCGGCATCGTCAGACCAAAGTGTAATGAATGTACGCCAATTTCTCTTGGTTTCTTCCGATAAATAGTGTTGGTATTTATGATACATTACATCCGCTTCGGCTTCATTTCTTACCAACAAACGTCCTACGGCAATATCGGGTTTTTCCTGGCTGGTGATTAAAAGGCCTTCATTGTCATCCATCATGACATAAAAATCATCGGAAGCAGTGGAACTTACTAAATCAAAACTCTGTAAACTTTCAAAAATGGGAACAATATTGCTGTTTTGACCGTTGGTCAGTTGATTTTCGGGAACCACATTTTTGAAGTCATTGGAAGCATCACCGAATAACATTAAAAATTTCAGTTTTTTGTCCGGCGCTGAAGCATTGTTATACACGTATTTGACCATATTGCGAATGGCTCCGATATCCTGCTGACCGTTGCCGAATTCCTTATAGATTTGCTTCAATTTTGCTACATATACGTTTAACCCCATTTGGCGGTGCATATTAGCAAATTGTTCAGCTTTATCGTATAAAAATGAAGGCGTTACAATGATGTAATCCAAATCTTTAAACTGTCCGGTATGATAAAATAAATCTTTGTGCAGATTTTGATTTTTTTGTAATGGATTATCAATTTTTTCGGGTGTGTAATAGTCATTCTTATCGATAGCGATGAAACGTTTACCGTCTTCTTTGAGAAATTTTATATCAAAACTGCTTTGTGAATTATTGATGTAAGCCGGATTGTATATATCTGTAATATCCCAAACCCGGGTGATATCGCCGGCATTGGTAAAATGATAAGCGGCAATACCGGTTCCAGTTACGGCATCGGGATGATAAAACCGGAATTGTTTACCGCTTTGTTCCAGACGGCAGGTAGCCCAAACATTGATATATTCCAAATAAAAATGGGCGTCAAAGATACCGCCGTTATTATAGGTTAAAGTAATTGTTACAGGATTGCCGGACAAGGTAAGACTACCTGATTTTTCTTTTTCGGTTCCCAAAGAATAATAGCCGATATCGTAAAAACTTGTTGTGCCATCCGGTTGGCCGTTGATAGATACATTAAATGATGTATTTCCGGTATTTGTAGCGGCTTTTACCTTATACAAAACCGGTTTGGATGTATCTCTATTGTCAAAATTAAACGTATAAGTTTTGGTGTTACTGCCGTCCAAATCCAAAGGTTCGTCAAAAACCTTGCGCCCCATGAAGGTAAAAATGACTTTATCTCTTTCATAAAACTTATAAGCTTGATAACCGGTAAATGTTTCGGCCGGTGTGCCGGCGGGTTCCTGATAAGGCTGGATGCGTTTACCGTTCTGGTTGTCTATTTGGACATAGTAATAGGTGTTTTCGGTATAAATATTGAGATTGGAATCGTATTCGTCGGACCATTCCTTGTCGCTTTGGGCATAAAACAAAATGTAATCGTTATTATCAAAACGCCCATCTTGTTCTCCGGCCACTTCAATAGCCAATTCCGTGATGTCTTCGGGATAGGGTGTGCTGTTGAGCAAGGGCATTACTTTACCGCCGTTACCAAAAATTTTAATTTTATGCGGGTCCAAACCATTTAGGTTGATACCTAAACTTTCTAAAAAAGATTTGTCCAGTTTGTAAACCCCGGTTTTATCTATCTTAAATTTATACCACTCGCCGGTTGCCCAACGGCTGTCGTAGATATTTTGGACATGCCGTTGCCGGTTTTGAGCCTTGTAAGAATATTGCAAATCAAAATTATCAAGCTTGAAATATTGTCCGTTTTTGTAGATAATCGTATTGATTTCAAAAGTTGCAAAAATATCATCACGGGCGTAAGATGTTTTTAATTCCGGTTGGAAATCTTGTTTTAAATCGTTTAGTTTCAGTTTTTTTACTAAAATTTTGTCAATAGGGCTGAATTTGATATGTTGTAATTTGACCGAATGTTCATCAATAGCTTCCGGTATTTGCCAAACTTGTGAAAAAATAATATTCCCGGGAGTAAATTGGTAGTTTTTCGATTGAAAAAGTACATATTCATCCGGTTGTAATGATGCATTTTTTTTTAGTGCTTCGAGTTGCCATCTTATGTTAAAATGTCGGGATTGTCCCCAAACATTTACAGAAAGAAAAATAATAAGTCCGGTAAGTATTTTCTTCATAGGTTACTTAAACGATTGAATGTATGAATTTATTGCAAGATAATAATTTTTTGTGTTGCTCAAATGATTTTGTAATTTTGCCGGTAAACGATGAGATATGAAATTTATTGGTAAATATTTGGTTTTTAGCAGTCTGGTTATCGCATTGTTGTTTTCCGGTTGCCAAGAAAACAATCCTTTGGATGTTGATGTTGCTAAAATTCCGGTGAAACTCAAAATTATACGCTTTGACTTGGATTTTTACGGTCAACCGCCTTCCAAATTGCCGGAAATCAAACAAAAATATCCGTATATGTTTCCATCCCGTGTACCGGATAGCATTTGGACCAAAAAGATGCAGGATTCACTGTTGCTGGATTTGAAAACTCAAGTAGATAGTGTCTATCCGGATATGAAACCTTACAAACCGGCTTTCATTGATGTTTACAAACATGTCAAATATTATTTTCCCGAATTTAAAGTACCAAAGATTGTTACTTTATATTCCGATTGGAATTATATGAGAAAAGCTATATATGTTGATAGTTTGCAATTGTTGACATTAGATAATTTTTTAGGAACGGATAACCGGATATACAGGGGTATCCCGCAATATATCAAACAAAATATGAATCCGGAAAACATTCCGGTTGCCATTGCAGAAAGTATTGCAGAGACGCAAGTATCTCCTCCTAAAAGTAAAAGTTTTTTGGCAAAAATGATTAATTACGGTAAGAAGTTGTATTTAATGGATGCTTATATGCCTTATGCACCTGATAGTTTAAAAATCGGTTATACCGCCCCAAAAATGCAATGGGCGCGAGAAAATGAAGAAGGTGTATGGCAGTATTTTGTAGATAAGGAATTGCTTTACAGCACTTTGCCTAATTTGGATTTGCGTTTTTTGAATTTGGCTCCATACAGTAAATTTTATAGCGAACAAGATATGCACAGTCCGGGATATATCGGGCGTTATATCGGCTGGCGGATTGTCCGGTCTTTTATGAAAAAAAATAAAGTATCTTTGCAAAAGATGATTCAAATGCCGGAAGAAGAAATTTTTAAGAAATCAAAATACAAACCCAGAAAGTAATGGCAGTAAAACACAAAAGTAAAGTGATATTTGAAGTTGGACTGGACGAAAACCGAATTCCCGAAAAAATGTTTTGGTCGGCAGATGATGCGGGAATCACCAATGAACCTGCCGAAGCCTTGATGGTTTCCGTTTGGAACGATGAGAAAAAAGAAACTTTGCGTATGGATCTTTGGACCAAAGAGATGAAATTAAAAGAAATGCAAGTCTTTTTCTATCAGACTTTAAAATCAATGGCAGATGTGTATCGCCGTGCTACCAATGACGACAAAATGGCTGATACGATGCTTGATTTTGTAGATTATTTTCATGAAAAATTGGAGTTGGATAAGTTTAATGAGGAATGAGGAGTGAGAAAAAAATTAGTCAAGGTATAAAATGATAACCTCAATATACAAACCGGTTCTGTTTTGAAAAGTTAGATATGTTTGATAAAATTCGATTGGATTGACTTTCACTATTTTTATAGCCTGACAGATAATTTTCTTGTTAGTGAAGATTATAATTTTATTTCCAAATATAGTGGGCATATGTTTCTGCTGCGTCAAACATTGCAGAAGAGAATTTTTGAAGTTTGAATAATAATGGGGCTCTTTTTTTTTTGAATATTTAGTAGTTTAATGGAAATAATTGATCAATTGATTAGAGTAAACGGTTACCGGCGATTATAAACAATCGGGTTTTAAATCAATGTTAGCGGAATTTTGAATAAAATTGTAAATTTGCGATACGAAAGAAATTGAATTAAATAAAATATATACGGAAAACTGTATCAACACAATGGAAAGGATGCCTGAAAATTTTGTTGATATGGTTATTACGTCGCCGCCTTATGATGATTTAAGAAACTATAACGGGTACGAATTTCCTTTGGAGAATATTATAAAAAGTCTATTTCATGTATTAAAAAAGGGGGGAGTTGTTATATGGGTTGTTGGAGACAAAACCGAAAATGGCAGTGAAACAGGAACGAGTTTTAAACAAGCATTAAAATTTAAAGAATTAGGATTTAGAATACACGACACAATGATTTATTATAAAAACAACCCAATGCCTACAACAGGAAAACGTTATCATCAACATTTTGAATATATGTTTTGTTTTTCAAAAGGTAGTCCGAAAACATTTAATCCAATCACTGAACCGACAAAATATAATGGTTTGGCAAATATGAAAAATAGAGGAAAAGAAGGTGATTTGAATTATAAAAAAGTAGAAAGAACAAAAGAAAAAAAGGTTGGCAATGTGTTTTTTTATTCAGTAGGCGGAGGAATTTCGACAAAAGATAAAATTGCTTATAAACATCCTGCTATCTTTCCTGAAAAACTTGTTTACGACCAAATAATAACCTGGACCAATAAAGGTGATTTGGTTTATGACCCATTTATGGGGAGTGGAACGACTGCTAAAGTTGCACATTTACTTGAAAGAAAATGGATTGGTTCTGAAATATCAAAAGAATATACTGACATTGCAAATATACGTTTGGAAAAATATGTAAAAAATAATTTATTTACTTTATAAGAATAAAAACAGTTGGATTTAGTAAAAAGAGGTTCACAAACTGCAAAAGACGGGTTTAAAAATGAAAAGGATATTGTTGAAAAATTTAATAATTGGAAAAAAGAAAAACAGCAAAGGAATGGCTCAAAATAATGGGATACAAGTTAAAAGAAATTGAGTATGTTGAAGCTGTTATAATTTCAGGTTATAAAACTGACGTTCAAGTTCAAGTAAGAATAAAATTGAAAAAAGCTATTGATGTAGAAAATTTACAAGTTAAGCTTGTGAGTAATACAAGAGGTTTCAATCAGATTGATAAAAGAAAAGTTGATAAGTATATTGAAATGTGGAATATTCCAAAAAATGTTGAAACGATATTAAAAAAATTTACAGGTGAAATTAAACCTACAATAAAAAATCCAAAAGACAGTAGAAGGACTTTTATGAATGAATTTAGCAAAAAATCACAAAATATATTAATTAATTGGATAGAAAAAAATAAAGGTCTCATAGTAAACGATATAATCAAAGGTAGAGGGAAATTTGCAGCGGAATGGATGTTGGTTGCTCAAAAGACTGAAAAACAAGCAAGGTGGGTTTTAAAATCAATAAACTTCGTGATAAATTATTTTGGAAATGGAGAAGTTGTTATTACATCAAGAGGTTCTGTTAAAATAGGAAAAATAACAATGCAAAGAAAAGGTGGTGATGGAGGTAGAGAAAGTGCTAAAATGTTACAATTTAAAATAAATCCTGCTGAACTATTTGATATATAACAATTGCCGGTAACTGCTTAATAATTTATCATAGCTACGGTTTCCGTAAACCGAACAGGTTATGCTGAAAATAATATGCTTTGTTCTCGACAAAAATAGTTTCGACTTATATATAACACACATGACAAGGCACTAACAACTCGATGCAAAGACATTTAACTTTTAACTCAAGCAAAATGATAAACCAAATAGAACGATATCTTGAAGAAGTAAAAACTTTTACGACCAAAGACCTCAAAGAAGTAGAGGCTTTTCGTATCAAATTTTTGAGCAAGAAAGGCATTTTAAATCAATTGTTTGCCGAATTTAAAAATGTCCCGAATAATGAGAAACGAATCTACGGTCAAAAAATCAACCTGCTCAAACAAGCGGCCACGGAGAAAGTCAAGCAACTGAAAGAGAAGTTGGAAAATGCCGTGGAAGAAAATGCTTCGGAATTGGATTTGACCCGCCCCGGTTATCCGGTTGAAATAGGGAGCCGACATCCCATATCTATCGTAAAAAATCAAATTATCGATATTTTTAAACATATCGGATTTAATGTGTCCGAAGGGCCTGAAATAGAGGATGACTGGCATAATTTTACAGCGTTGAATCTGCCCGAATATCATCCGGCACGTGATATGCAAGACACTTTCTTTTTACAGAAAAATCCGGATTGGTTATTACGAACGCATACTTCGTCTGTGCAAACCCGTTATATGGAAGCACACAAGCCGCCGATAAGAACCATTTCGCCCGGACGTGTGTATCGTAATGAGGATATTTCCGCCCGTTCGCATTGTATCTTTCATCAAGTTGAAGGACTTTACATTGACAAAGGCGTCAGTTTTGCCGACCTGAAACAAACACTGCTTTACTTTACCAAAGAAATGTTCGGAAAGAGTAAAATCCGCTTGCGGCCTTCTTATTTCCCTTTTACCGAACCCAGTGCCGAAGTGGATATCTATTGGGGTTTAAAAACCGAAACGGATTACCGTATCACCAAAGGAACCGGATGGCTGGAAATTATGGGTGCGGGAATGGTGGACCCGAATGTATTGAAAAATATGGAAATCGACCCCGGAGTTTATACGGGCTTCGCTTTTGGGATGGGGATAGAACGTATTGCCATGTTACTGTATCAAATTCCCGATATCCGCATGTTTTATGAAAACGATATGCGGTTTTTATCACAGTTTAAGCCCGTTGTATAATATTCTGTTTTTTGAAATGGCTTTTTTTAATAAATGTTTGATAAATTAAAAACAATATTTTTCCGGTTTTTTACAAAAAAAAAAGAACCGGAAACAGAATCTATGAAAAAATTTCTTATCGTCGGTTTGGGTAATCCCGGACAGCAGTATAAATATACCCGGCATAATATCGGATTTTTAGTCGCCGACTGGTTGGCAGAAAAACTTAAAGCTCATTTTAAAACCGAACGTTACGGAGATGTGGCAAAAGCCAATTATCGCGGTAAGCGCTTTGTAATTTTAAAACCTTCCACTTATATGAATCTTAGTGGCAAGGCTGTCCGTTATTGGTTAGAAAAAGAAAATATCGATAAAAACAATCTAATGGTTATTGCCGATGATGTCAATCTGGATTTTGGCACTATTCGTATCCGTCCCAAAGGAAGTGACGGGGGGCATAACGGGCTGAAAAGCATACAAGAACTTATTGGCGGTACACAATATCCGCGTTTACGATTTGGTATTGGGAATGACTATCCCAAAGGTGGTCAAGTAGATTATGTTTTGGGTAAATGGATACCGGAACAAATGGAAAATTTACCGGAATTGATTGATAAAGCCGCCAGTGCACTTATTAATTTTGCACAGGAAGGTTTGCAACGGACGATGAATAAATTTAATAGCAAAATAGCTAATTCTTAAAAAAATCTTCCTTGTAATCAAAAACATTGTAAATTTGTTTATGAAAATACAGTTTACAAAACATTTAAAACTTTTAAAATTCCAGTTCTATGAAAAAAATACTTTTCCTTATGGTTTTTGCAGTGGCAATGACATTGCAAGCGCAAGACAATCAAAAAGTTACGGATGAAAAGTTTCCGGTAATGACTTTTGAAAAAAAATCACATGATTTCGGAACCTTACACGAAGGTGATGTAGTCAAATATGTTTACAAATTTAAAAATACGGGGAACGCCCCTTTGATTATCGAGAAAATAAGAGCCAGTTGCGGTTGTACGGTTCCTAGCGGTTGGAAAAAAGAACCTATTATGCCGGGCGAAAGCGGTGAATTTACCGTGCAATTCAATACGCGCAATAAAATCCACAAACAACACAAAACCGTAACCGTTTATTGTAATACTAAAAATAAAACGGAACGCGTTACGTTTACCGCCAATGTTATTCCGGATCCGAAATTGCAAAAACAAAGAGAAGAACGACGCAGAAGATGGATGGAACAGCGAAAATTAAGAATGAAAAACAAAGGTGAAAAAGAGGCTTTGAAAATAAGAAAAAAATTAACTTACGAACAAAAAGAGCAGGTTAAAATTCATGAGATAGCCATAAATAAATTGGATTATAAAAAACTTAAATTGGAACAAAAATTATTACGTTACGAACATAAACATAAAGGTAATATCTCTGCAGAAAAGGTGAAAAAATACAAAGAAAAAATCAAGCGTTTATCTGACGAGATAAAAAAACATAAAAATAAAATAGATAAAATTTATAAATAACAAATTAAAATAACATTTTGAGTTGTATGCCACCGGTATGCACTGCCGGATTGGTTTCGGATAACCGGAGACCGTAGTTTAGATATAAGAATAAATACGAACTTATCCGTTGTTGGTAAAAGCTTTGAATTACAAGGTTTTTTCCGACTTGCAAACCTTCGAGCATTTGAAAGGCTACCGGTGAATAAGCATTCCCTCTCATCATATTGTTTACTATTTGTACATCGATGTCAAACATATTTTGTTTGGCATCGATGTGTTTATAACGCAGACCGAATCTGTGCATTTGCAACCTTTCGTCGCCTGACAAATTGTTTTTTTGCTTGTAATTGTAATACGTATAAAACCCTTTGTCATGTTTCCGGTTCCATTCAAAACCTTCTTCCAAAGCCTTTATTTCCAATTTGTAATTTTTCTGTAAATAATTTTCTGAAAAATTTGCCGTAGTCGTCTCGGATAATTTTTGTTTCCAAATCAATGTTTTGGTAAAAGCATGTTTGGTTTGTAAACGGTATGTTTCCAAAGTCTGTCCCTGTGCCCCGATAATCAACAGTTGTTTTTGTTTGACAAATTGATAGGTAAAATGCAGATGATAACGTTTCTTAGCCCGGTTTAAAAACCAGTCTTGTTGCCATAACATATTTTGAGACAGTATGTTATCCGGTAACCAGACCAACAATTTTTCTTTATTTGTTTGCCCGGACTGATGTTTGTTTTCAAACAATAAAACGCCGAAAATCCGTTTTAAAAACGATTTTTTTTGCCATACTTCCGGATTGATAGTTAATTGAAAATGATAGCGGTTGTTTAAAGTGGGGATGTAATTTTTTGAAGGCAAAATTACACGGATGTAATTGGCTTGGTCTTGAAAAACGGCTACTTCAAATTCGTTGAGTTCTTTGATGCCGTTATTATTATAATCGTTCCATTGATATACGCCTTGTCCGGGAGGCGTTTCTACATACATGATTTCGTCCCGTAAGGTATTGCCATTAAAACTTTCAACTGAAATTCCGGTCGATAATAACCGTTTAAAAAACTGTTGTTGCCAAACCAATTTCAGATTTAAATAATCTTTGATGCTTGATGTCCTTGTGCTGTTTTTATGACGGTATTGGAAAAAAAATTGCCATAGATAGCGATTGGTTTTATGTTGCCATTCGCCACCGATATTATCCGATGTATCCATTTGTTGCCAAATATTTTGCCGGATACTGTCATTTTGTTCGCGGCGGTAAAACAACCGCCAGTTAGACCTGGTGGTATCTTTCTTTTGCCATTGTATTTCTCCGGATGCATACCGGAAATTTAAACTGTCCAAGATACCTGCTTGCCGGCGGTTCCGGTTTTCATAATGCGCTTTCCCCGAAAGATCAAACTTAGGAAAGTGATAGGTCAAACTATGAGTAAAATCAATAGCAGACAAATAATAATCAGTTTGTTGACTTGTATATCGGTATTGTGCTCCGGTCTGCCATTTTTTTATTTGCCAAGTACCGTTCAAGTAGGTTTGATGGGCCGACACATCATCGTGCAAACCTAAATGCCGCCAACCGGCAGCCAAATTGTTATCACCGTATTGATACTGTAAACCTATCCCGGACAAGTGTTGTTTGCCGTAAATACTGTCGATTTGCCATTCCCGGTTAAATTCAACCGGGCGGTATGTGTCCAAAGCTTCAAAATTTTGATGTGTAAAATCATATGAAGCGTTAAGAGATAATGATTGGTTATCTTTTTGCCACAAACTTTGTTTTAAGGTCAAATGCAAAGCGGCTCCGGTATTATCCGCATCGTCTTTTGATGAAAATAGATTGTGGTCGGTTTGGCTTATCAAACTTTGCAGTTGCAAATCGGTTTTGCTGCCGGGATGCCAATGATAATTAAATCCGGCATATTTTCGCCCTTCCGGAGGGGTTAAGCGTATTTTTGGTTCATAATCACCGTGAGGATGTCCCACATATTCAAAAATTTTCCCTATTGCTGTGATTTCTTTAATTTTATAACTACCTTTTTGTTTGCCCACATAAGAAAATCTTACTTCGTACAAATCAGGTTCGTCCAGGTTGGTGTATTCAAAATAAGTCGTTTGCCCACTGGTTATTTTTTTATATAAAATTTTATTTTCATTAAAACTCGCCGGTACTGCTGCGGTTACCCACAAATGTTCCGGACGGTCGCCGGCACTTTTTAGGGCATCAACTAGTTGCCGGTTTAAATCGTATAACAAAGTTTGACTTTTGGCATCTTGTTCTATAAATGTAAATATTTCACAATCCGATTTGTGGCTTTGACGGGCATACCGGTCAAAATTGAGATAACGCACATAATGTTGATTGGCATAATTAAATTCGACAGTAATTCTGTGGTTTTGTGTAATGGGAAAGGAAGGATTAAAACGTAATTCTGCGGTTTCGTAGTTGATGATGTAATCTTTATCTTCGCCACCTTGCAGGAGTTTGCCGTTGATATAAACTTTTTCACTGCCCTGTATCACAAAAATATAGGTTTCACCCTTGTTACCTTTCAGCACGTAAGGGCCTTGATTCCCGTCAATGCCTTTAAACCGGTTTATGCCGTATTGCCCGCGGATAATTGCTCCCGTAACTTGCCAATATGTACTATCACTTCCGGTTTTAAAACTCAGACCTTGTGCTTTGCGTTTAAATTTTATAAAATAACCGGGCTGTTCATCTAGTAATAAGTCACCACCGGTTACTTGCCAGCCAGGAGCTTCAAGTTGCATGTATATCCTGTTAAATTCTTTATAAGATTGCGAAATACCAGCATATGCTTGTGGTAGATTATCATCGGACAACACCGCTTTAATTTTTAGTTTATGGGACAATTTGCCTTCAATTTTGAGATCCAATCCGGAC
>JALVST010000010.1 GCA_027024205.1 Flavobacteriales bacterium
TAACGCCGGTAACAACCAATTGGTCACGCGTATATATCCGTTTATGGGTATCATTATCGTAAATATACAATGGATATTTTTCGGAATTTATTGGTTGGAACACATCTTTTTGATAAATCAGTCCGACGTCTATCCCACGACGATCGGGAGAATCAAAGTGGATAATTTGATAACCTTTACCTTTTAAATCACCCGTAGTTATTAAATCTTTCATAACTTGTACATTTTCCACTTCGGCTACTCCGACAATAACCGGTGATACATGTGTTTCATTTCTGCCTATATCAGCTATGACTTTGGCTAAATGTTGCAATTTGATATGATATTTTTTTGAAGTCCAATGATCCCGGCCTTCCGGTGTATAATCATCATCGAAGGTTTTAGGGTCATTGATCGTATCGAATAAATTTTCAAGATTATAAAAAGCTATCGTACGGGCTAAATATTTTTTTTTAGTGGCATTTTGCCGTTTGTGAGTAACTTGTTTGGTTGGCCCGCAACTAATCAGATTGATAAAAATAAAAAATAATATGATTTTTTTCATAATAGGTAGAAATTCTTTTGATGAATTAAGCTTTCAAAAGTAAGAAAATTTCGCTAAAATAATCTATCTTTGTCACACTATTTTCAAAAATTTAAACAACAATATGAAACCGACATGATTAAGATAATCATTAAACACACATCGTAATGATTATTTTAATCATCAAAGGTTACATCTGACCATAATGTTAAAATAAAAAAATAAACAGATGAAAAGAATATCATTGATTACATCGTTTTTCATTTTGATAACTGGTTTCGGATATGCTCAATTTTCATCCGTCAGTGCATATGTCAAAGACAGTGAAACGGGAGAACCATTACCCGGGACCATTATCAAAATAGAAAATACGGACTTGCAAACCCGGACGGACAATAAGGGGTATTTTGAAATACAAAATGTCCCTGCCGGAAAACAAGTATTAAATGTATCGGCAAAAAATTATCAAACACAGTCCCTATTGATTGTATCCGTTCCGGGGAAACATTTGAAATTGGACGATATTTTGATGGACCCGGTTAACGAATTCGAATCATTGAGTATCATTACCTTATCGTCCGACGATCTGTCCAATGATGAAGTTGGGACCGGAAACGACAATATTGCCGGTATTTTACAATCGTCAAAGGATATTTATCAACGGATTGCTTCTTTTAATTTCGGTCAGGTTTGGTATAAAACCCGTGGCTACGATTCCAATCTGGGTGAAGTGCAGTTTAACGGCATCCCGATGAACAAAATATCAAACGGACGACCACAGTGGAGTGATTGGGGCGGTCTGAATGACGTACTTCGCAATCAGGAATTTACCAATGGTTTGGCACCGGCAGAAACCGGTTTTGGTAGTGTTTTAGGCACGACCAATTTCATCACAAGGGCTTCCAAAATGCGTAAAGGCGGCCGTATCTCCAATGCTATTACCAATTCCAATTACACCGGTCGTTTTATGGCATCTTACAATACGGGAATGATGCGTAACGGCTGGGCGGCCAGCGTTTTGTTTTCACGCCGTTTCGGTCAAGAAGGTTACGTTGAAGGTACCACTTACAATGCTTGGGGCGGTTTTATCGCTTTGGAAAAAAAATTAAACGATAAACACAGTTTGAATCTAACGGCATTTTATACCCCCAACCGTCGCGGTAAAAATTCGCCCAATACTCAAGAAGTCTATGATTTGGGGGGATACCGTTATAACGCTTACTGGGGATGGCAAGGTAATAGAAAACGTAATGCCCGTGTTAAAGAAATCAATGAACCGGCCTTTATGTTGAGTCATTATTGGACAATTGACGAACACACAGATTTGAATACTAATATAATGTATCAAACCGGCACCATCAGTAATAGCCGTATCGATTACTGGGGACTCAATCCCGACCCGACTTATTATCAAAAATTACCGAGCTATTTCTTAAGACATCCCGGACGTAAAGATTATGAAAGTGCTTATGTCCGAAGCAGATATTTTTTACAAAAAACCCGTGAAAGTCAAATAATGTGGGATGATTTGTATTATGCCAATCACTTAGCGAACCTGCATGGCGAACCCGCTTACTATTTGTTATATGATGATGTCAATAAAGATAATGTTTTGGCTTTGAACAGTGTATTGTTCAAAGAAATGGGCGAACACATGACCTTAAACGCTTCGGTTTTATATAAAAATGTGCAATCGGATAACTATGCTCAAATCAAAGATTTACTAGGAGCCAACTACTATAAAGATATTAACAAATATGCCGTTCCGGGAGAACAAGAAAACGATTTGAATAATCCCGGTAGAATTTTGCACGAAGGCGACCGGTTCAAATATCGATATTTGATTAATGCTTCCATTGTCGATGCCTTTGCTCAAACATCATTTGTTTACAATAAAACCGACTTTTATCTGGCTGCCAATATCGGGCAAACTTCTTATCAACGGGACGGGAAATACCTGAACGGTGAATATCAAAATACTTCTTTTGGCAAAAGTAATAAACTGGATTTTTTGACTTATGGTATCAAGGCCGGTTTGACTTACAAAATTACCGGAAAACACTTGTTGAACTTTAACTGTGGTTATATGTCCAAAGCACCTTCGGTTCGTAACACTTTTGCCAATGCACGAGTTTCCAACGAGCCGGTTCCCGGTGTCACAACCTACAAAATCACATCCGTTGACGCCAACTACTATTACAGAACACAAAATATAAAAATGCGTTTGACCGGTTATTATACCTTATTTAAAGATATGACCGAAGTATCTTATTATTATGTCCAAGGTATTTCCGGAGTCACCAAAACCGACGATTTCTTAACCGCCGCCTTATATGGTATTCAAAAAAAGAATATCGGGATTGAATTGGGAATGGAAGTAAAAGTGACGCCTACGGTTAAATTGTTAGGTGGTGCCGGCATCGGACAATATACTTATGATAATAATCCACAATTGCAAGTATCAGCCAGTGAAGATGATACAGCCACCTTTACGTCTTACTTAAAAAATTATAAGCAAGCAGGTGGTCCCCAACAGGGTTATTCCATAGGTTTTGAATACCGGGATCCCAAATACTGGTGGATATCTGCCAATGCCAACTGGTTAACCAATAACTATGTCAGCATATCATCATTACGCCGGACGGATAATTTTTACAAAGACCCTAATGACGGGTCCGTTTTACCCGGTGTTACACAGGAAGAAGTGGACAGATTGTTAAAACAAGAGCGTTTGGATGATATGTTTCTGGTCAATTTGGTAGGAGGTAAATCGTGGAAACTGTCTCATAGATATTATTTCGGTATGTTTGCCAGCATCAACAACGTGCTCTGTGCTTTATACAGAACAGGCGGATTTGAACAATCCCGAAAAGGTAATTTTCAAAATTTTAAAGAAGATTTTGAATTGGAGCAACCCTTATTCGGAAACAAATATTGGTATGGAAGAGGCACTTCCTATTATATTAACTTTTATCTGAGATTTTAATCAATTTGAAATAATTAAATAATAATAAAATGAAAAAAATAGTTTTAAGTCTTTTAAGTTTGACATTTTTAGTTTTGGTCTTTGACTCGTGTGTAAGAGACACGGATTATGAAACGCCGCAAATTTCTTGTACCGAACCGGACATTGATCCGGCTTCAATGACAGACATTGCAGCTGTTTTAAGCAATTGGCACACTTTAAATCAAGCCCCCAACGACAGAAATGTTTTGGAATTTGCATCAGTAAATGATGACTCTGTATATTTAACCGGTTACGTAGTATCTAATGACAAAACCGGTAATTTTTATCATGAATTGTTTATTCAAGACGATTTAACCGATCCACATCACGCTATTAAATTGGCAATTGACCAACGAAGCTTGTTTACCCGTTACGATATGGGACGTAAATTATATGTCAAACTCAACGGTTTGGGCTTGAATAAGGTGCACGGCGAATATGTGATAGGTGAAATTGACGGTTCCGATATCATACCTATTAGAAAGCATATTGCAGATAAAAATATTTTACGCGGTTGCACTCCGGGAGATGTTCAAGCCAAAATACTCAATTCACCAAACGATATCACCGATGATATGATTGGGATGTATGTGCAATTTGACAATATGCAATTCGATTTATCGGAAGTAGGCAAAACTTTTGTGGACCCGGCCGACAGTTATGATACACACCGGTTGATGAAAGGTTGTGTGGATGACAGTGAATTGAAATTGGAAACCAGTACTTTTGCCTCGTTTAAGGACGTCTTACTACCAGAAAAAGCCGGTAGTGTCAAAGGAATAATATCCCGTAATTACGGTGATGATTTTTATGTATTGAGAGTGAACAATCCGGAAGCTTTTGATTTTACAAATGATCGCTGTGATCCGCCGGTTTTGGATTGTAATGGTACAAATATCGGAGGTAGTACGGTTTTGTTTAACGAAGACTTTAGCGCTTACAATTACGGTGATACCAGTTTCCCGGGTTGGACAAATGTTAATGTGAACGGCGGTTCCACTTTGTTTAAAGTTGGAAGTTACCAAGGAAATAATTTTGTAAAATGTAGTGCTTATAATAGTGGAGAAGACCCGTTGGAAGTCTGGTTAATCACACCGCCTATTAATTTGGATAACAGTACAGGGGAAAAACTGACTTTTAAAACATTAACCGGTTATAACAACGGTCAACCTTTAACGGTTTATGTTTCTACTGATTTTAACGGAGACATCAATGCCGCCACTTGGCTTTTGGTAGATACTACTATGGCTGACGGACCATCTTCAGGTTATGGCAATTGGGTAGACGGATCGGCAGATATTTCATGTCTTAACGGTAATGTTTATATTGCTTTCAGGTATAAAGGAGGCGAAAACGGTATTACCACTACTATAGAAATAGATGATGTTAATGTATCTGCAAATTAAAATATAGACACGGAAAAGTTAAGTATTAAATTTAAATTTAATCGATAAAACCTGCCAAGAATTAAAAACTTGGCAGGTTTTTTATTATTAAACGTTTGATTGATTAAATTATCTTCAATTCATGCATTCTTTTGGATGTCATCTTTGAAAATTTGATGTTTTTTTGAAGCTTTACAAATACATTTTTATCAAAAAATAGCCGGATATTGGATAATATTGATAATTTTTGAAAAATTAAAACTATAATTTTTATAAAAAAGCATAAAAACAATATAATTTTATTTAAATGTTTTATTCATTGTGTTAATTCTTTATAATATCACATTTTCGACCAAAAAAATGATAATTATTGTTTTTTTAAAGGTTTTTAATACATATTTTTGAGAAAAATAAAAAACTCGTTGAGAATATTAATGAATTTAATAAAATATAATTTTACGGTTTTTTGTTTCAACATATTATAAAATCAAAAATAAGAAAGATGAAAAACTTAACCAGTATTTTACAAGAACTTTTGACAGAGACCGAATCAGATGCGGTTATTTTAGCCAATTCGGACGGATTACCCTTGGAAGCCATCAATACAACGGATGACAACCGTGTGGCGGCTTTAACAGCTTCATTACAATCAATGACTGATCGTTTTGTTGAAAATTTTGACAGAGGAGAAGCAGACCAAGTGATAATTGAAGCGAGAGACTCTTATATCATTATCAAACGCGTAAATGAAAATTTGCAGTTAATGCTATTATCCGGAAAAAATTCCAAATTGGGAATGTTATTATTGTACTTAGATAACGCTATTTCACGTATCAATAAAGTATTTGCCTAATCATAAAAAATTATATTATGGAAACCAATTTAATGGCCTTAACCGAAAAATTATTGAATCATATTCCGGAGAATCTTCGTCTTAACGAAGATGACATCAATGTACTGAATAGAAATGTAGATTTTTTTATCTCAAAAGCAGACGCCATAAAAAATGATTTTTACGATACATTATTTAGCAATGAAGCAACCAGAAAAGTTTTTCATGAAGGCGAACGACACATACGCGAAAAATCATTGGTAGATTGGGTTGTCAAAACGGTCGGGGGAAAATTTGATATTAATTACTGGGCTTGGCAAACTTATGTCGGGATTTTGCACATCAAACGAAAAGTTAGTAATGACTATATGATTATCATGATGCATCGCGTATCGGACTTGGTTATCAGCGAAGCATTTAAAGATTTATCGGCAGAAGAGGCCGGAAAACTTAAAACGGCATGGCTTAAAGTTGCCAGTACCGTATTGTCATTGATTTCCGAATCATATCATTATTTCTATTTGGTAGCAATCAGTCAGACAACCGGCTTAAACCTCAATTTACTCGATAATCTGGTCCGGGTTGAGGTTGATAATTTGGTTGAAGCTAATCAAAAATACAGATTAACATAGAACATTAAACTTTAAAAAAACTAATATTATGGGATTATTCGGTTCTTCTTTTAAACTCACTGCTGAACAAAAAGAGATGTATTATGAAACTTTGAAAGATTTGTATAAAATCTTAGGTAACAATTACAGAGCCAGCGCTCTATTGTTTGAAAACTTAAAAGTTTTGGAATTACATACAGATCAAAAAGTTACTAAAAAAGATTTTGAAAAAATAAATGTGGAAGTTGTTAAACACTTAAAAAAAATAAAAACAACTAATTTAGAAAATATCGATTCGGTTTATCCGTTTGAAACTTTAATTCTCTCATTACAAGATAATTTTATAACCGTTGTTGCCGGACAAAAGTTTTTGTTTTCCTTCCTTTGGAAAAAAAACGATTTTAACATCGGCTGCATATATAATATTGTAATCCCGAAAGCAAACGAAATGTTAAGCAAGTTGGAAATTGAAAATGAAGAAGAAGTAGTTGAACTGAATAATAACAATGTTGATTAATAAAGTACAAAAAATAAATAGCTATGAATCTGGATAAACTAAATAAAGGAATAGAAAATTTAAGAAAAAATATCGGAAATGCTTTAATTGAATCCGGAATATGGGCTACCGGAACGGGTACTCCTATAACCGGATTTCAACTGGATCCGCAAGTTGTTCCTTTTTTTGATCAAGCAACGGATTACTTAACCAAGATTTTAAAGAAAACCAATTTACCAGAATTAGATGATTTCTATATCCTGGAACTTAAAGATAATAAAATAATCATTGTTTTAATCTTTCCGGAAGGTTTTCAGTGGGGAATTTTGGCAGACAAAAACAAATTAAACCTGGGAATGTTACACGGTATTGCAATTCCGCAAGCTAGAAAAAATTTCTACGAAGCCTACGAAGACTGAATCATATTTATAAATTTTGTAAAAAATACCCTTTGCACGTGCAAGGGGTTTTTTTTTCGTAACTATCCTCCTGTTTTCGCCATTTTTATTTCGTAAAAAATTAAATACCTGATAATAAGCGTGTTATATATTTATATTGTAACTTTTGGGTGTCCTGCATATTTATATTAGAGAAAATTAGAAAAATTTATTGCCAATCTTATATCACAGACTTTTTTAAAAAGATGGAAAATGCAGTCATTACCCCCTGCCATACGAAGGTTTTCCGTAAATTTCAAGTTTTTCGGACGTTAAAAACAATCTGCTGTTTGAGCAAAATGAAAGTTTCTTATGAAAGTTAAAATATTCTATCA
>JALVST010000011.1:0-8976 GCA_027024205.1 Flavobacteriales bacterium
GTAGCAAAAAAACTAATACTAAACAGCAATAAAAACAGCCATATAGTACTAATTTTTTTCTTCTTCTGTTTTCCAACATCAATGTTGGGAGGATAATTCTTATTCATAATTATACTATTTTTAGTTATAAACTTATCTATATCGAGCAACTCCTCTTGAGAAAGAGAAGCCTCGATTTGGGTTGATTGTAATTCGAAGGAATTATTTTTTAAAAACATATTTTGAATTTTTACAGTTTTTGATACATTATTATATAAACATCAAATTTTACATTCATTAGAATAAATGTCAATTCAATGCATACGAAAGCAAGTTCATCATTTATCACTATAACAGGAATTACATATATTATTACATAATCCCATTATCAGGCAGTTGAAAAACTTCACCTATCCATTTAGCCGTAAAAATTCATAAATAATAAACGATTTGTGCCGTGAAGGAATGAAAAATCGTTTTTCGTTTGTTTTACATCAAGTTTGATTGATGTATCAAAGAGCTTTCTATGTATAGTAAAATACACTCTTTGAGGATTGTGTGTTGTAAGATAGTAATGTACTCTCATATTATGTTTGTTTATGGATTAATAAATTGCTTGTGTTATTTATTTGTGTTGTCAAACTAAAAAAAACAAAAAAATCTGTATTTGTCTTATTAATTTAATGACAAAAATATACAATACTTTTAAAAAAAAAAAATATCTTAAACATTTTTGCTAATATTATTTAACTTTAACTAAAATGTCAAATGTTTTATACCTAATTAACAAAATATTTTGTTAGATATTTAAAGATGCACAGTAAAAAATGCATATCTTTTTAGATTCCGGGATAAAGAGAAGGGTTCAGTTAAATTTTTACAAAAAACACGGCAAGATTGTTAATGTTTTATATTTTTTATAACGAAGCGAGTTGGCAAGATAAAAGTCCCGAGAAAAAAAGCCGAAAAAAATTCCTACATCAAATTGACCGGTAATCAGATTAAATAAAAATTCTCAACTTTCTATTCTTATTCTAGCATCTACAATATACAATTCTTTTTCATCCGCCAAAACCGGATTCAAATCCATTTCTGAAATTTCAGGATGCCGGCTGACCAGATTCGAAATTTTTAAAATCAACCCGGCAAAAGCATCTATATCAATACCTTGGTTGCCTCGTATTCCTTTTAAGAGAGGATATATTTGCAATGTCTTGATTTTTGTTAAAATATAAGATTTATCAACCGGCGCTATAACAGTCTTAAAGTCTTTAAATACTTCTACATAAATACCTCCAGCCCCAAACAAAATCAGATGCCCGAAACCGGGTTCTTTCTTTACGCCTGCAAAGAGTTCCAATCCTTGTTTCTGCTCTTGAATCATCACGCCTTTAGCCTGGTCTATTTTCATTAATGCTTTGAATGCGTTTTTAAAATCTTCTTCATTGTCAATATTGAGTTTTACGCCGCCAACATCAGATTTATGCAAAGGCCCTACGACTTTCATCACAACCGGAAAATGTTTTTGAGCATACGTTAATGCCTGCAATACATCCTTAAAAATCTGCTGTTGTACAACCGGAAAATCATAGTTTTTGAGTAATTCGTAAACTTTTCTATTTGGTAAATATCCTTTAAAATTCTTTAAAGATAAAGATTGCCTTACAGGTTCCGGTTGCGATTGTAATGCCGGTAAAGGTAAGCGCGTTTGCCGGTAGGCATTGGTCAAAGCCTGCCCGAACAATACTTCGTCTGTAAATCCGGGGAAACCTTTACCGTGAAAATGTGTTATTTCATCCGCCACATTAACCACCGAAGGTAAAATAGGGAAAACCGGCAATTTACTGTTGCGAATATGCTTTGCTAACACATCATAAACTTCATAGACTCTAAACAAACCGGGACTTCCGAAAATAACGGCAATACCATCGATACTATCAACTCCGGAAATCAAAGTATTTAAAATATCATCTAACTGCGAAGCGGTTCCGGTTGCTAAAAAGTCGATAGGATTAGCCACACTGGAACCGGGGAAAAGCCGTTCTTTCAAGGTTTGGAGTTTCACGTCTTTTAGTTCCGGTACTTTCAAACCGTTTTTTTCCAACACATCGGTTAACATCACTGCCGGTCCACCGGCATGGGTTACAATCGCCATATTTTTACCACCAGGTAAGGCATAATATAAAACCGCCGCGGTATATATCATTTCCAACCGGCCGTTAACCCGTATAATACCGGCTTTTTCAAACAAGGCATTTACGGCTGAATCGGGATTAGCCAAAGCGCCCGTATGTGAGCTTGCCGCACGGCTTCCGGCACTACTACTACCGGCTTTAATTGCGACAATATAACAGCCTTTATCACGGAGTGAGCGGGCATGTTTGAGTAATTTCTTCGGATTGCGAATACTCTCGATATAAAGCAATTTGATTTTAGGACTGTCCGGGCGGTGCTGTTCGTCAAGGTAAGCTAAGACTTCTTCCACACCTATTTGAGCCGAATTACCTACGGACCAAACCGAATTGAAACGCAAACCAATGGTCATAGCGGCCTCCATAATAAAAACAGCCGTCGCACCGGAACCGGAAATCATATCGACGCCATCGGGAGATAAATCCGGAACCGGCGTTGTAAATACTCCGGCATAATACCGGTTTATCAACCCGATATTATTCGGTCCCAGTAAACTGCCGCCATGTTTTTCTATCTGTGCGACAATACGCTTTTCAAGCTGACGTCCCTTATCGCCCGTATCACTAAATCCGGCAGAAATAATGATAAAAGCTTTGGTATTTTTTTGTTCGGTCAAAATTTTAACGGTTTCTTCTACGTATTTGGCAGCAATGGCAATAATCGCCAAATCCACATTGCCGGGTAATTCCGATACATTATTATACACAGGTAAATTTTTAATCCTTTTTTTCTTCGGATTAACAACATAAATTTCTCCTTTATAACTGTGGTTTTGTAAATTTTCCAAAATTTTTCCTCCCGGACTATCCGGATTGTCAGAACCACCCACTACTACAATGTTTGCAGGATTTATCAGTTTTTGATGTATCATGGTAATATGTTAAAATCTATTTTATCAATCAGAAATTGACTATTTTTTTGTAAATTTAAGCAATTTTATGAACTGAGGAAATGAGGAAATGAAATTTTATATTTGGTATCATTTCAAACGTAGTGAGAAATCTAATTATCCTATTTCGATATAGATATCTCCCCGACGAAAGTCGGAACAGGCAGTCGTTTCTCCTTTTAAAGTAGGGTAAGAAATCTCAAAATAATAGAATTTAAATTAAAATTAAAACAAAAAAAATATGCCATACTTTTCACAAACTGTGCAACACATACGTTCGTCGGAAATCAGGGATTTGATGAAACTCGCCACCCGCCCCGATATCATTTCCTTTGCCGGAGGTATGCCCAATAACGATTTATTTCCTATTGAAGAAGTTGACGAAATTATCCTGAATATGAACCCCGGCATCAAAAAAATTGCCTTTCAATACGGCCCGACAGACGGTTATCCACCTCTTTTGGAAACGTTGAAGAAATATCTAAAATCAAAAGGACTACCGGTCGATTCCCATCGTCTGATGATTACTACGGGATCTCTGCAAGCTATCAATATACTGGGAATGGAATTTATAGACCCCGGCGATTTGGTATTAACAGAAAATCCGAGTTTTATCGGTGGTATCGCCGTTTTCAAAGCATTTCAAGCCAACATCAAAGGTATTCCGTTGGAACACGATGGCATTGACATAAACGACCTTGAAAAAGTTTTAAAAACCGATCAACCGAAATTGCTTTATGTTATTCCCAATTTTCACAATCCCGCCGGTATCATTTACAGTAAAGAAAAACGCATCAGGTTGCTCGAATTGCTCAAAGATAAAAATATTCTTTTACTCGAAGACGATGCCTATAACGAGTTGTATTTTTCAGAAAAATCCAAAGCCCTGACCAAACCTTTAATGGCCATGAACCACGAAGGCGTTACGATGGTCTATACGGGGTCGTTTTCCAAAATTTTAGGACCGGGATTCCGCTTGGGTTGGATGTTGGCACCTCCGGAAATCTATGAAAAAGCCCAGATCATCAAACAAGGTATTGATGCATGCAGTCCCAATTTTACCCAAGTTATCGCTAACGAATTTATGAAAAAGGGTTATTTGGAACAATATTTGAATAGAATCAGAAAAGAATATGCCGAACGCAAACAACTTATGCAAGAAGCCCTAATAAAATATATGCCTGAGGAAGTCAAATGGACGGAACCTGAAGGCGGTTTTTATTTTTGGTTACAATTACCGGAAAATATTGACGCTACCGGAATATTAAAAGAAAGTATTGATAAAGGGGCTGTTTTTGTAACCGGTAAAACTTTTGATCCGGAAGGACAGCGTAATAATTATATCCGCTTGGCTTTTTCAAATATGAATAAAAAGGATATTGACAAAGGAATAGGTATTATAGCAAATGCTATTAAGTCACGGGTTACTAGTAACAAGTATCATATTATAAGTTAGAAGTTAGATTTTAGAAGTTAGATTTTAGAAGTTTGAAATATTGAATAGAATAATTTATTTTTTTTCTATCTTTGTTGTTAAAATCGAAATGTAAAATTTACAAACCAAAATAAATTAAATACAAATGAAAAAGTTTACAAACATTCTTATCGCGTTAGTATTCATTACGAGTGTTATATCGTGTACGACAGTCAAAATGACCGGAAGAAAACAATTAAATTTTGTATCGAATTCTCAAATTTTTCCGGCATCATTTGCTCAATATAATAATTTTTTAAAAGAACATCCCGTATCGAAAGATAAAGTTCAATCCGAACGTATCAAACGGATCGGCAACCGGCTTATTAAAGCTGTACAAGCCTATTACAAGCGTAACGGTTGGGAGTCCGATTTAAAAGGATATCAGTGGGAAGTTAATTTGGTTGAGGACCCTCAAATGAACGCTTTTTGTATGCCCGGCGGTAAAATCGTTTATTATACAGGTTTACTCAAAGTCACGACTACCGATGCTGAAATTGCCGCAGTGATGGGGCATGAAATTGCCCATGCCTTAGCCAATCACGGTGCCGAACGGATGAGTATGGCATACGGGCAACAACTGGGGGCCATTTTGACTATGCTGGCTACCAGTAAAGCCAAACCCGAGGACCAACAAAAATGGATGGCCATTTACGGTTACGGTTCGCAATTGGGTGTCATGTTACCTTTTAGCCGTAAACACGAGGCTGAAGCCGATAAAATGGGCCAAATATTGATGGCTATTGCCGGTTACAATCCGGATGCTGCCGCCGAAGTTTGGGTCAAAATGAGTAAATTGGGCGGACAACAACCGCCTGAAATTCTTAGCACACACCCCTCACACGAACGCCGTATGGCTAACCTGCGCAAATGGGCTCCGGAAGCTAAACGGATTGCTAAGCAGTACGGTGTTGTTTTTGATAAATAATTATCGGTTAATCTTCATCAGCCCAATTCAGACGATCCATTTGACTATATTGCCAAGGGGCACCGTTGTTTTCTATATTGGTAAACATCATGTTGAGTTCGCCGGGAGCGGCTGATTGTTCCATGACCAAATATTGTCTGACCGATACAATTACGTCCATCGGGTCATTTTCTACCGGACATTCTTCTACACAAGCATTACAAGTGGTACATGCCCACAATTCCTCTTTACTGATATAATCTAATAAGGATTTACCGTCCTCTACAAATTTACCGTTTTTATCAATATTTTTACCGACTTCTTCTAAACGATCTCGCACATCCATCATAATTTTACGTGGCGATAATTTTTTACCGGTTTGGTTAGCAGGACAGACATCGGTACAGCGGCCACATTCGGTACAAGTGTAAGCATTGAGCAAATAAACCCATTGCAAATCAAACACATCTTTGGCCCCGAAACGTCCGGGTTCTTCCACATCATTAGAGGGAACAGCATAAGGGCCAGCATTGGGGTCCATCATCAATGCCACTTCTTTTTTAACGGACTCTAAATTTTCAATCCTACCCAAAGGGGGTAATTTGGCAAAATATGTATTGGGAAATGCAAAAAGAATATGCAAATGTTTTGAAAAATACAAGTAGTTTAAAAACACCAAGATACCGATGATATGAAACCACCATGCGCCGCGTTCAATCATCACCAAAGCATGTGGGTCAGACGGTAAAATATTTTCTAAATACCGGCTGAACGGAAAACTTCCTACAATTCCCTCTTTGAAATAATAATGTCCGTATTTGAGCATCTGTAATTTCCGGTCGGCGCCGTTCATAATCAAAAAAGCTGTCATCAAAATCATTTCAAAATACAAAATGAGATTGGCATCTTTTTTGGGCCAACCTTCCATCTCCGGCTGATTAAACCGCAATAATTTCAAAACATTCCTCCTAATCCAAAAGATAATAACAGCTAAAATGACCAAAAAGGCCAAAAATTCAAAACTCCCAATCAAAAAATTGTAAAAAGCCCCTAACGGAGCAAACACACGATGTGTTCCGAATACCCCGTCTATGATAATTTCAAGCACTTCAATGTTAATAATGATAAAACCGAGATAAACTGCCAAGTGTAATAAAGCCGGCACGGGTCGTTTAAACATTTTTTGCTGTCCAAAAGCTTTAAGCATCATATTTTTACGCCGTTCTTCCTTACGGTCGTTACGGGGCGACGGTTTCCCCAGTTTTATATTCCTAACGGCTTTTTTGATATTTCTGACAAAATATCCGACACATGCCAGTAAAATAAGTGTAAATAATATCTGTGCTATCATAATTGTCTAATTTCAGACCCGTAAAGTAAGCAGATTTTTTGATATTATCAAATGATTTTTGCTGTTACAGGTTAGTTGAAGAAAAAAAACTTTTATCTTTTCATTTTCAACTTTCAACTCAATTACGTAAATTGCAGCTGCTTTTAAAAACGGATTATGAAAAATAATTTGGAAAATTCGTATAAGAAAAAACTCAATCATATCACCACTTTTATTTTTGATATCGACGGTGTTTTAACCGACGGTACCGTCCACATTACCAGCACGGGCGACTTGATGAGAACCATGCATACCAAAGACGGTTTTGCTGTTAAAACAGCTTTAAAAAAAGGCTATAAAGTAGCCATCATATCGGGGGCACGCGACAGTAATGTCATCACACGATTGACTTACTTGGGCATCAAAGATATATTTATCGGTGTCGATGATAAACTACCGGTTTTTGAAGAAATTTTAAAAAAATACGGTCTATCCCCTTCCGAAGTGTTATACATGGGCGACGATATCCCAGATATACCTTTGCTTAAAAGAGTAGGTTTGTCCGCTGCCCCACGTGATGCCGTTCAAGAAGTTTTGCAAATCGTAGATTACATATCACACAAAAAAGGCGGTAAAACCTGTGTCCGCGACGTTATCGAACAGGTTTTACGCGTTCAAGGAAAATGGACTTTTAATTTTGACAAAAATGATACAGCCGCTAATTAAATTTTTTAAAATCATCCGGTGGAAAAACGTTTTGATTTATCTTATTTTGGAGTTCATTATCTACTTTGTTTTAGCCGGAAAACATTTCTCCATCACAGATGCATGGCTTTTTCTAACCCTTTCCATGGCTTTTTTCGGTATTTTCGGTAACATCCAAAATAACATTGCCGACTATGAAAGGGACCGGCAAAAAAAAGATTTTATCGATTTTAACATAACAACTTATTTGATATGGAACATCCTTTTTTTGGTCTTAGGTTTTCTTACCGGTTTTACAGCATTTTATATGAGTTTCAAACCGAATTTACTATATACCGTCATCAGTGTCCCATTACTGTTAAGTTTATACAATTATTTTTTAAAAAAAATAGCTTTGGCCGGTAATTTAACCATCGCCTTTTTGACGGTTTTGGCTATTTACGTGCCGGTAATTTTTGCCAAAGATATCCAAATTGACAAACACATTTTGAATTTGTTGTTGGTATTTGCATTTTGGTTGACTTTCATTCGCGAAATAGCCAAAGATTTGGAAGATAAAAATCTTGACAGGAAAGCCGGTTTCAAAACCTTACCGGTTCTTCATGAAAATCTCAGTCGTTATCTTTTGATGTTTTTAAGTCTAGCGACGCCCTTCTTATTGTTTTACTTCAAAACTTATTTTGATGGGGTAACATTCGGCATCTTGTTGATAATTAGCGTTTTAATAGCATTGTTAAGTGTGCATACCGTTTACAAAAAACAATATGAAAACGCTACCAAACTATATAAACTTTGGATGTTGGCCGGTATTTTCAGTGTTATTTTTTTATAACAATACAATGAATAAAACATTTTTAGGAAAAGACTTTTTTAACCGCGATACCCGTGTTGTCGCCAAAGAATTATTGGGCAAAATACTTTACCGGCAAAAAGAAAATATTTTATATAGAGCCCTCATTACCGAAACGGAAGCATATCACGGCGAAAAGGATTTGGCTTGCCATTGTAGCAAGGGTAAAACCAGTCGTACAAGTGTGATGTATGATGAACCCGGTCACATCTACATTTACCTGATTTACGGAATGTATTACATGCTCAATTTTGTAACCATGCCCAAGGATTTTCCGGCTGCTGTTCTGATACGCAGCGTTTCCAACTTGCAACTCGTCGAAAACGGACAAACCGAAGCTTTACCTGTAAAAACAGACGGACCGGGCAAATTGACCAAACATTTGCAAATTGATAAAAGTTTAAACAAATTACCACTACATCCGGACACCGGTCTCTGGGTTGCCGACGAAGGCTTTGTTATTCCCGAAAAAAAAATTGTAACCGGTCAACGGATAGGCGTAGCCTATGCCAAAGATTGGGCGGAAAAACCGTGGCGGTATTATATTAGTTGAAAGTTGCACTTCGACAGGCTCAGTAACCTTAGTTGAAAGTTACGGTTCATAGCTTATCGCATTCTTTGATGATTGTTTTTTACTTCATACCGTATT
>JALVST010000011.1:9076-53464 GCA_027024205.1 Flavobacteriales bacterium
GGAAAAACCGTGGCGGTATTATATTAGTTGAAAGTTGCACTTCGACAGGCTCAGTAACCTTAGTTGAAAGTTACGGTTCATAGCTTATCGCATTCTTTGATGATTGTTTTTTACTTCATACCGTATTTTTGTTTCATAAACTGAGGAAATGAGGATTTGTTCAGGTTCATTGAATAATCCGTTTTTTGATGATTGCTTGGTATTATGAACCATATTGTTCGTTTTATGAATTGAGGATTTTTATTGATTTCAGATTTCAGATTTTCGATTTAGACATTGTGTGCAATGTCTCTATCCCGCTCCCCCGACTTACGTCGGAGGCACGGGACGTCGCTGCGCTCCGCTTGATACTTGATACTTGTTACTTACTTTCACCTCCCCTATACTTCTAAAATCGATATTTATTAATCTGTGTCCATTATTCATCAATTCATCAAAAATAATAAAGATTTCTCGTCACTCCTTCGTCGTTCTGGCGAAATGATACTACAAACAATTTTCTCAGTTCATCAACTCATCAGTTCATCAACTCTCCAAATAACGTTGCCGAAGTACAATCATTAATTGTTACTTGCACCAAATCACCGGGTTTTTCTTTTCCTGTTTTTTCAAAAATCACGACAGCATTTTGTGAATTACGACCCATCCAATGTTTGTCGGATTTTTTTGAATTATCTTCAATCAACACTTCGACTTGCTTACCTATAAATTGTTGCATGCGGTACAAACTGTGTTCTTGCTGTTTGTCAATAATTTCACGTAATCGACGTAACTTAACATGATGTGGCACATCGTCAGATAGTTTTTTGGCCCCCAAAGTACCGGGACGTACAGAGTAAGCAAACATAAAGCCAAAATCGTATTTGACATAATCCATTAGATCAAGTGTAGCTTGATGATCTTCTTCGGTTTCAGTACTGAATCCGGCAATCATATCGTGTGATATAGCCACATCGGGAATATATTTTCTGATAGCATCAATGGTTTTTTTATATTGCGCCACCGTATGTTTACGGTTCATCAATTTTAATATCCGGTCACTACCCGATTGAACCGGTAAATGAATATGCTTGGCAATATTAGGATGTTTGGCCATCGTCTTAATCACATTCAAACTGAAATCTTGCGGATTGGAAGTGGAAAACCGGATACGCATTCCCGGAAAACGGGTCGCTACCATGTCCAAAAGAGCGGCAAAATCGACGGCATTTTTTTTAATCTCTTCCGGTTGTTTGTCAAAATCCTTTTTCAATCCGCCACCATACCACAAATAACTATCGACATTTTGTCCCAACAAGGTTACTTCTTTAAAACCTTTGTCTTGTAAAACTTCTATTTCATGCAAAATACTTTCGGGGTTGCGACTACGCTCCCGTCCGCGGGTGAAAGGAACTACACAAAACGTACACATATTGTCACAGCCACGCGTGATAGATACAAATGCCGATACACTATTGCTGTTTAACCGCACAGGTTCTATATCAGCGTAAGTTTCATCTTTACTCAACAATACATTAACCGCTTTGCGTCCATCTTCCAATTCGTTTATCAAATTGGGTAAATCGCGATAAGCATCCGGTCCAACTACCAAATCAACCAATTGTTCCTCTTCCAAAATCTTTTCTTTAAGCCGTTCGGCCATGCAACCCATCAAACCTATTCTGGTCTGCGGTTTATTCTTTTTAAGTTTGTTAAAATGTTTTAACCGGTTGCGAACGGTCGTTTCGGCTTTTTCACGTATAGAACAAGTATTGATTAATACCAAATCGGCTTCGTCCAAATTGTCTGTCGTATTAAATCCTTGCTTTAAAAGGATGGAAGCCACAATCTCTGAATCGTTTATATTCATCTGACAGCCATAACTTTCTATATAAACTTTTTTGGTATTCTCAGGTGCTTGAAAATACTTTGTAGTGCCACCTTGTAAATTTTCGTCAATCTTTTTAAGTATATCGTTTTGGTTCATCCTGTTGGTTTATGATTGTAATTTTTGTAGCGCAAAGATAAAATTTATTCTACAAACAGGACGCCCTATGGAGCTCAATGGTATTTTTTTATTGTATTTATCTACAAACAGGACGCTTTTGTAGGGCTCAAAGGAGTTTTCTTATTGTTTCGTTACAAAGATATTACCCCTACGGGGCTCAAAGGGGTTTTCTATTCTCTACATCTTATGTGGTTCAAAAAAGGCTGAAATCAAATAATGTCGCCTAATGTCGCTCCAACAGGGCTCAATAATATAATTTTATTTTTTATCTACAATAATTTCCGGTAGAGACGCACAGTTTATGCATCTCTACGTTTGGTTGTTAAAAATCCAAAAAAATCATCCGGTTAAAAAATCCAAAAAAATTATAAAAATAAGCTATTTTTTTCTTATCTTTATCCGGTATTCTGAAAAACAAATTTTATGCAAAAAATACTTCTCGGAAATGAGGCGATAGCGCAGGGTGCCATCGATGCCGGATTATCCGGTGCTTACGGTTATCCTGGCACGCCTTCTACCGAAATCATTGAATATATAAAGAAACAACCGGAAACTAAAGCCGGAAAAATTAAAGCCCATTGGTCCACCAACGAAAAAGTGGCTATGGAAGAAGCTCTTGGAATGTCTTTTGCCGGTAAACGGGCTATCGTTACAATGAAACATGTCGGACTGAATGTAGCTGCCGATGCTTTTATCAATATGGCTATTTCGGGTATCAACGGCGGATTGGTTGTCGTTGTAGCAGATGACCCGTCGCAACATTCGTCGCAAAACGAACAAGACAGCCGTTTTTACGGAAAATTTGCCATGGTACCTATCTTGGAACCGAGTAATCAACAGGAAGCTTACGATATGATGAAATATGCTTTCGAACTGTCTGAAAAAACACAATTACCTGTTTTGTTCCGTTCTGTAACCCGTTTATCCCATTCCCGAGCCAATATAGAAGTGAAAGACAAACGTAAACAAAATACGTTAAATCTACTGGACGATACCCAGCGGTTTGCTTTGATACCTTCTTTTGCCAAAATCCAATACCGCGGTTTGATTGAAAAACAAAAGGAATTGGAACAAATAGCAGAAAATTCCCTATGGAACAACTATATCGAAGGGACGGATAAATCTCTCGGTATTATCGCTTCGGGAATTGCCATTAATTATCTATTGGAAAATTTTCCCGGAGGCGTTCCTTACGACGTCTTGAAAGTCAGTCATTATCCGTTACCGAAAGAGCAAGTAAGAAAAATGTTTGACCGGACCGATAAAATATTGGTTTTGGAAGAGGGCTATCCGTTTATAGAAGAGATGATTAGCGACTATCTGGGCAGGGAACAAAAAGTTACAGGTAGATTGACCGGAAACATTCCTCGAACAGGCGAACTCAACCCGAATATCGTGGCTTACACCCTCGGATTGGAAGATAAAATTGACGAGGATATACCGGAAATTGTTGCCGGACGACCGCCGCAATTATGTCCGGGATGCGGTCATATCGATTTGTATGAAGAGCTCAACGATATCATTCCCGAAATAGGCGATGACAGAGTCTTTTCGGATATCGGTTGTTATTCGTTAGGCGTTTTGGAACCTTACGAAAGTATTGATACCCTGATAGATATGGGGGCTTCTATCCCCATGGCCAAAGGGGCCGCAGATGCTGGACTTTTACCGGCTATTGCCGTTATCGGTGATTCCACTTTTACACATTCGGGTATGACAGGCTTGTTGAGCGCTATCTGGGATAATTCGCCTATTACAGTTATTATTTCCGATAATTCGGCTGTCGCCATGACCGGCGCACAACCCTCGGCAGCTATGGGCAAGCTTTATGATATTGGCAAAGGATTGGGCATAAAAGAAGAGCATATCAAAGTGATTATCCCGTTAAAAAAATATCACGATAAAAACGTGGAAATCATCAAAAAAGAATTGGATTATCAAGGCGTTTCGTTAATTATTGCACAACGTCCCTGTGTGACTATGTCCAATGAAAAAAAAGATTTGGCCAGGAAATTCAATACGTTTGAACCTAGCTATTAATTGAGTTGAAAGTAGAGACAAATTGCATTGGTAGGGACATAAATGAGATTTAACACCGGTCACTTCGATACGATTTTCTCCTACGTTGAAAATCACTCAGTGACCTGCATTGGTAAGTAACTGAGTATCACGACGAAGGAGTGATGTGTCGAAGTGACCAGCATTAAATAACCAGTTAACCATTTCATCTATTAAAAAAATGAAAAAAGACATTATCATATCAGGCGTTGGCGGTCAAGGGATTTTGACCATTTCTGCCATTTTGGATACAGCGGCCTTAGAAAGCAGCTATAACGTCAAACAATCGGAAGTGCACGGAATGAGTCAACGCGGCGGGGCTGTACAAGCACATGTCCGTATATCTGACAAACCCATTTATTCGGATTTGATACCCAAAGGAAAAGCCGACTTGATTTTATCAGTCGAACCGATGGAACTGTTACGGTATTTACCTTATCTGCATCCGGACGGTTATTTGGTAACCGATATCAATCCGTTTAAAAACATTCCGGATTATCCTGATGAAACAGACTTAAGAAAACAAATCGAACAGTTTCCGCATCATCGTATTGTAGATGCCCGCACTTTAGCCAAACGGGCCGGTAATTTCAGGGCAGCCAATATCGTAATGATTGGGGCCGTTTCAGACTTACTGCCTTTTGATGACGAATTACTCAAAAAAGTAATTAGCGATTTGTTTCAACGCAAAGGCGACCGTATTGTCCAAATGAACCTAGATGCTTTTGAATTGGGAAAAAATGCTATTTTGGTTAGTTAATTTTACTTATCATGAAACTCAAAACTTTATTTATTACGATATTCATAGTGGGGGTATATTCTTGCAGTCAAAAAGATCAAATTGATTGTTCCAACAGGGTGATTGAAGTCAAACATCTTGAAACCGAATACGGTTGTACAAATGTAGATATTAATTTGTCCGATGCCTATATGATTATCCGTAACGCATCGGATTATTCTCAATATGTCATTGCCAATTGTCAAACAAATATTGATTTTAATACGTATGATTTGGTTATCGGGAAAAAGGGATTGCCAAACGGACTTGATACAATTAAATACAAACTGGTAGAAAACTGTGAAACATGCAATCAAAATTTAAAAATTACTTTTGATTTGAGCGATACCACAGAAGCGCCTAATGTAACATACAATGCACTCATTCCCAAACTTGAAGAAAATCAAGACTTTAATGTAGAAATTATTGTTAATCAGCCTTAATATCTTCAATTTCCTTGTGTTTTTTCCTCAAAAAATTCATAAGCATCAACGACATCTAAAAAACAACCGTCAAACCCGGCATCTATAACTTTTTTGATATAGGAATTACTATTGCCGTAAATGATTTTTTGCCAATCTTTTTCCCAATAACGGACTTTGTAATTGCCCGGCCAATCCTGGTTTTCTTCATCCAACCAAATAGGTTGGTCATTTAGCCATTGCGACTGCCAATAATAACGATAATCTTCGGCTTCTCCAATGGAAACATAAGCAATCAATAAACGCTTACCGCCATTTGATTTATATCGTATTTGGGACAAATCTTGAGAAGTAAGGGATTGGTTTTGGTAAAATAAATCCATAATAACCACATCGTAATTTGTCGCAGCTATACTTTGAAGCAAATGTTGTTTGTGTGTAAAATTTTGATAATTAATTAAATACAAATAATTTCCGGCTTGTGTTAAAGTATCTATATCATTAGAATTTTCATTTGGCACCGGCAATTGCGGTATTACATCCAGTTCGCGATGCGTAGCCGTAAAACCGATGTATCCATTGGCAGCAATACTGTCACGCGACATAATAATATGATCTTGCGAACTGCAATAATCAGTTATTAAAACCGTTTTACCGGCCGCCTTAACTTTGTTAAGAAATTGTTTTAAATATTCTGTAACAGACGCCGGTGTCAGTATATCATTCGTATTATAACCGAAAAATAAATCTTCTTGTGATTGACCGTTAATAGCCTCCATATATTCTTGATGAATACCGGCATCCACTTCTCCGTTTACAGTCAATAATTCAACGCCGTTTTGAGGTATAACAATAAAACCGGAATTTACCGAACGGGCATAATCTCCGATATGAATGACAAAATCACGCATCTCCTCTTTAAAATCAATATTGTCATAAGTGTACCCCCTCTCGGTTTTTTTACACGAGAATAAACTTAAAACTATCAGTGGTAAAAGATACTTAAACATTAGTAAGTTTGTTTGTTATGACAAAGATAGTATATTTTGATGAACTGAGGAATTGATGAATTGAGGAGTGAGGAGTAGGTCACTGAGTGTCCCGTCACGACGGAGAAGTGACGGGATGTATCGAAGTGACCGGGTTGATGAATTGAAGAAATGAGACGTAAAGCTAAAAAACATCAAAAAAGGTTGAAGTAATTATAAAAGCCTTGTTAACGGTTATTGCCGGGACGTTTGCGAAATTCTATCATCAACAAGCCCAAAACGGACATTATTGAAGCAAAAATTATTATCATATATGCATCATACGAGCGGGTATCCGCTATCCAAACAATAGATGCCACCACAAACGGAAATGCATAAAAAATATAACTAAAATAACGGAGATGGTTTTTCCTGGCAATCAATTTTTCAAGCAACTTATAAGTTTGTACAATGATAACGACTATTACCAACAAATAAACATACAAAATCAAAGCCGCTTGAAAATATTGTTTTTTAGATGATACACAATACCAGTCAAACAAGCAAGTTTGCGTATCCTTACTTATTAAAACAATCGTTAAAGCCAGCAAATACAGTAGCACAGTATAAAAAGCATAAAAATAAAGTTTGTCTTTAAGCACTTTCTTTTTTTGATGATGTTCGAATATATTAGTCATAATTATTTAGAATGATTTAAAATAACAAGCAAAAATACATTTTATTTTTGAACGAATAGCGTTAATTTATCTTTTCTTTTTCAAGACATCACCCTTATTTTTCTTGACGAATGATTTTTTAAAATCTTCACTTTTCGGTATATGCTTTAATATTTCGAGAATGCTTTCAGGCAGGCCGGTCAATTTTCGTTTTTGTAAGTCAATCCAAGCGCCTTTGACTTTTATAATGGCTGACAAATCACCTTGATCGTTGAATACTTCATGACTAAATTCCCAACGCTCAAAATGTTCTGTTGCTGCAAACAACCACATATTAACCGTGATATCAGTTCCCATTTGTATTTCTTTTAAAAACTTTGTTTGCTCTTCAAACAAGACCGGTCCGATGTGTAGCCGGGCAAAATCGTCGAGTGACAGATTGTGTTCTTGAAAAAACCGCGCACGAACTTCGGCTGCATAATCACTGTAAGCCGAATGCCGCATATGTCTATTTGGGTCAAAATTAGCCCAAATGGTTTTAAATTTTACTTGAAACATAGTTTATTTAGGATAAAAAATTTTATTAACAAATTATAATTCATGATGATCAGCAAAACTGTAATAATCATGCCCAGCAACAATCAAATGATCCAACAAATTGATATCGAAATAATTAACCGCTTCTTTGATTTTACGGGTCAATTTTCTATCCGATTCACTGGGACGCAAACTGCCCGACGGATGATTATGAGCCACGATAAAATCGGTCGCTTCCTTGTCAATCAAATTTTTCAACAGCATCCGGACATCAACCAAAGAATTGTCCAATCCGCCTTGGTGCAATTGTTTGACGTCTAAAACGGTATTCTTACGCATATAAATCACCCAAAATTCTTCAACGGATTTGTCTGACAGATTAGGTGACAATAAATCAAAAGCGTCCCGTGAACTTTTAACAGCTTTCCGTTCAAGCGCTTCTGTTAAATTACGCCGCCGCCCGATTTCCAATGCCGCAACAATACCGATAGCTTTGGCTTCGCCAATACCTTTATATTTCATCAAATCTTTAAGCGACAATTTGGCCAACTCGTGCCAATTATTACCGGTATCTTTTAAAATCCGCTGCGACAAAGCGACAGCAGACTCATCTCTGTTTCCCGAACCTATCAGGATGGCAATCAACTCGGCATCGGACAAAGCAGCTACGCCTTTGTGCAACAGTTTTTCTCGCGGACGGTCGTCTTTGGACCATTTGTTTATGGGGATTTTCATCTTTGTTGAGGAATTGAGGATTTTTTAGAATTGAGGAAATGTTTTATTCATTAATAAAATAATAGGTTCAAATTTACGATTTTTTGAATAAAATAATTTGCATTTTTTTGTTCCAAAAAACATTATGAACTTTTAATTATAATAATGTCACTCCTACGGGGTTCAAATGTATTTTTTATTGTTTTATATAAAGTTTTAATAAATTGTACTATTTATTTCCGGACAAATTACAAAACAAAAAAAAGACCTGCCGGTGTTTTATATTTCGGCAGGCCCTTTGTGTCGAAAGATGTTTTGCCTTAATAAAAAACAATTTTCTTTCTTAGCTGTTTAATGCATCTAATATATCTATCATCAGGAAATGTAATTCACTTAAAATATGATCAATCTGATCTTTATTACTAATTGTTTCATACCGGTTCAATTGTCTTAGCCTTTCTATTAAATCCAAAATTGTTTCCATTTTATATCTTATTTCATCTCTAATTTCACCTCTAAAACGTATTTTATCATAGAACTTTTTGATATTCACGTTATTATTTTGATTTGTTGTTTCCTTTGGAAACAAATGTGCCACCAATGGTTTTTCTTCGAAAACCAAAATATTGCCTTCCACCTCACTCTCCGTCAAACGGTATTCCGAACCCAATCCGGGAGATTTGTGTATCGTATAATATGATACAATCACCTCTTTAAAAAATTTATCGATTATCGCTTTCATTTCACCTTCCCGTGCCGTATAATCTAAATCCGCAAGCTCAAATTTACCCGATTTCTTTTTGCGTTTACCGGTATATATCTTAAAATCGTCTATCATATAACTTTTGATAATTTTATCATGATTTTGCTTGTAAATTTTTGTATCGTTAACAAACTCAACGCCTTCCAACTTACCATCAATAAATACAACGACACCCACTTGATTTTCCAGCACCGGGAATTTTCCTTCATAATCTCTCAAATCGACTTTTATCTCTTCAAAAAAATCATCATACGAACTTGTCGGATTAAATTTATTAAAAGATATCATATACGACTCTATCTCATCCCATACCTCAGCTTGATTGGATATAAATGCCTTATCAAATTTTAACCCGTCTTTAACGGACATATTGATTTTACGACGCAAATTATGCGATACCAATTTATCTGTCAGATCAAAATGCGTTTTTTTATAACTCCAACGCCCTTGCTCCGTACAACTTACTGGTATCACAGTTTCAGAATTTTCCGCCAATAAGATATGAGTATTTAAGGTGCGGTTTTGCTTGGCACCTTTTAACTCTTGTCCTTCCAAAATCAACACTTTGTGTTTACATTTATTAATAGCTAATAAATTCGGCACACTACCGGATTTACTTACTTCTTTAAATTCAATACATTTTTTCTCAAAAGCTTCATCCAGTCCGGTCATACCTTCAAATGCACTATGCTTCGACAGTAACGGAAATACCGCCATCGAGTTATGTACCTGCATCTCACCTGTTTGTAATCCGGTTAATAATTCACTGATGTTTTTGTTTAATTTTTCTTTCATGGCTTTAAAATTAAATTAATATTAAGATTTGACATAAAAAAAGCATACCACAATACAACCGAGTGATTGTACTGTGGTATGCTTGAAAATATTTATAAACTAAGTTTTGGCTAACGGGTTTTAGGGGTTTCTACTGACGCAAAAATAAAACATATTTTTTAAACTGCAAAACTTTTTGTAAAAAAAATCAGGAGGTGTTTCCAACCGTTTCATTTTTAGGGAGAAAAAACATTTATAAAATCACATTTCAAAAAGATACAGAAAGAAAAAGTTAGATTTTCCATATACTATAAATATTATTTATTGTACTTGCCTTACTTCATCAAAATTTTTTGTTAAATATAGCTTTGATTTCATCAGCAACTCGTAAATTTGCTCATCAAAACAACAACTATGTCCGAAACAACAAAAAAACTATATAACCTCTTGATTTCTACCAAAACTATGACGGTTTTGTTTGTGCTTTTTGCCACAGCTATGGGCGTAGCCACGTTTATTGAAAACGATTTCGGCACCATGACCGCCCGCACTTTGATTTACAACAGCTTCTGGTTTGAATTGTTGATGATTCTTTTAGCCGTTAATTTGATTGGCAATATCATCCGGTTTAAAATGTTTCAAAAGAAAAAATGGGCAATTTTTTTGTTTCATACCGCTTTTCTTATCATTTTGATTGGCGCCGCTATAACCCGCTATATCAGTTTTGAAGGCATGATGCCTGTTCGTGAAGGTGAAACCACCGATACGTTTTTATCCGATAAAATTTATTTGAAAATAGACGTGGATGACGGTACGGAAAAATTTGATCCACCGTTTCAAAAAGCCTTGAATTTATCAGTTATCGAGGTACCTTTACTGACTGATAATCATTATCATACCACATTGGATTTTAAAGGAAAACCTATCGACATCCAAATACTGAATTACATCCCTCACGCCAAAGACAGTTTGATAGAAGATGCCAACGGGCAGACCTATCTTAAATTTGTGGTATCTTCGGCACAGGGACGACAAGATTTGTATTTTCAATCCGGCGAGAAAAAGATGGTAGGCGATATAGCTTTGGCGTTTAACAACACCTACAACGATGCCATCAATGTATTTCAAAAAAACGATAGTTTGTTTCTATTGTCACCGGTTGCCGGTACCTATATGCGGATGCGTGACCAAAAACAATTTGAAATACCTAAAGATTCTGTTGTCCCTTTTCATTTGGCGAGTTTATACCGGTTTGACAATCTGAATTTTGTCGTTCCGGAAGCACCGGTTAAAGGTTTCTTAAAAAATATACCCGGACCCAAAAACGGCAACGCCCGCGATTTGCTACAAGTCAAAGTAACCGCCGGCAATCAAGATAAAATCGTCGGTTTATACGGCGGCCAATATCTGCCCGAAAATCCGAAAATGTTTAATCTTGGCGGTTTGAATTTCCGGATGACTTTCGGTTCCGTTTACCGGCATTTACCTTTTCAAATCAAATTACGTGACTTCCAACTGGAAAAATATCCCGGTTCGGAAATGCCTAAATCCTATGCCAGTGAAGTCACTGTGATAGACAAAGACACCACTTTTGATTACCGTATTTACATGAACCACGTGCTCGATTACAAAGGTTACCGTTTTTATCAATCCTCATACAGTATTACACCGCGATATGAAGAATCACAACTATCTGTCAATCATGATTTTTGGGGCACTTGGATAACTTATATCGGGTATGCCCTGCTCTACTTCGGATTGTTGATGATTTTCGTTTCAAAAGGGACTCGTTTTTACAAATTGCGACAACATTTATACAAATTGCAAAAAGCCCGTAAAACTTGTGTGATATTACTCTTTTTGGCTACCGGCAGCATTCTCAATGCGCAAGAAAACCGTATCAATATTGATTCTATTGTAATTAAAACCGTTGCGCCGGCAGACAAAGCCGAAATGTTTGGACATCTGGTCATTCAAGATTACGGCGGCCGGATGAAGCCCGTCAATACTTACAGTTCCGAATTACTTCGCAAACTGACCAAACACGACACTTACAAAACTTCCGGTGGTCAAACTTTTACCGCTGACCAAATCCTTACGGGAATGATCAGCTATCCCGAAGGTTGGTGGTATGTGCCTGTCATTTATATCGAACGCGGTGACGAAACACTCCGCAATATCATCGGTATTGACAAAAATCAAAAATATGCCCGCTTAGTAGATTTCTTTGACGAACAAGGGAATTACAAATTGCAATCTTTTATAGAAAAAGCACAGAAAAAACGGATTAAAGGTAAATTTGACAAGGACGTCATCAATGTCAGCGGGCGGGTTAACCTGCTTTACAACACGTTGATGACCACTAATTTAAGACTATTTCCACTCCCAAATGACCCTAATCATAAATGGTATTCTTGGCAAGACATCAAGCAGTTTGATTTTAACAAAGATGACAAAAATTTCGCTATGAATGCCATACCGCTTTGGGCAAAAGAAATTTTTAATGCCAAACAAACCGGTGATTATAAACTGGCCGACCAAATCTTAAATGGTATCGACAAATATCAAAGAAGATTCGGTAAAGACGTTTATCCTTCTGAAAAACATATCAAGTGGGAGATTTTTTACAACAAATACGATGCATTCCGCTCACTGTTTTGGCAATTTATGTTGTTGTCATTGATGGTTTTCATTTTAGCCATTGTTCAGATTTTCATTTCATCTAAAATTTGGTGTTATCTCAACAAAATATTATATGGTATCAGTCTTTTGCTCTTTTTATGGATGTTGTTCTTTATGGGTTTACGCTGGTATATCAGTGGACATGCGCCTTGGAGCAACGCTTACGAATCGATGATTTATGTCTCTTTTGCCATTATTCTTTTCAGTTTGATACTCGGTAGAAAATCCGCATTGGTTTTAGCCGCCGGGCTTTTTGTCGGCTCCATGACGTTGATGATTGCGCATTGGAATTGGATGGACCCGCAAATAGAAAACCTGGTTCCGGTCTTAAATTCCTATTGGCTTGATATTCACGTTTCCATTATCGTTGCCAGTTACGGACCTTTTGCCATTGGTATGATACTCGGTATCATCAATTTACTTTTAATGGCTTTGACCAACGAACATAACAAAACAAAACTGGAAACATATATCAAGGAATTGACCATTATCACCGAAATGGCATTAACCATCGGCTTGGTTATGCTTACTATCGGTAATTTCTTAGGCGGTCAGTGGGCTAATGAAAGCTGGGGACGTTACTGGGGTTGGGACCCTAAAGAAACTTGGGCATTGATTAGTATTGTAGTATATGCTTTGGTCATTCATGCCCGTTTTGTCCCCGGACTACGAGGATTATTTGCCTTCAATTTAATGGCAATTATTTCTTTTGCCTCAATTGCCATGACCTATTTCGGGGTAAATTATTACTTAGCCGGCTTGCACTCTTACGCCAAAGGCGAACCGCAACAAACACCGGCTTTTGTGTATTATTTTCTATTATTTGTAGCCCTGTTGGCAAGCTTGGCTTATTATAAGTACCGGAAGTATTATCGCAGTAACAAGTAGCAAGTATCAAGTAACAAGTTTTTTTGAGGAATGAGGAATTGATGAGACTGGACACTCGGCGACCTTTTCTCATTTCATCAAATTAGAAGGTAGAAAGGTTAAGTTATCATCAAAAAAACAAAATGCTCTATGAAAAGAAAATCCGCTCTTGGCACTTTTCACTAGGCACTTGGCACTCAAATAACCGATTAAACGATTAACCAAATAACCAAAAATCACTAAATTTGTCCACAAATCACAAAAACCAAAAAAAAATGGCCTTTAACTTACGCAATAGAAATTTTTTAAAATTATTAGATTTCACACCCAAAGAAATCAAATTTTTACTGGACCTGTCCGCCGACCTCAAAAAAGCCAAATATTCCGGTACGGAACAGCAACTGCTCAAAGGCAAAAACATTGCTTTAATCTTTGAGAAAGCATCAACCCGTACGCGGTGCGCTTTTGAAGTAGCTGCTCACGACCAAGGTGCCAATGTAACTTATTTGGGACCCACGGGCTCACATATCGGTAAAAAAGAAACTATGAAAGATACCGCCCGCGTACTGGGACGTATGTATGATGGTATTGAATATCGTGGTTTCGATCAAGAAATCGTAGAAGAACTCGGCAAGTACGCCGGCGTACCGGTTTGGAATGGATTGACCAATGAATATCACCCGACCCAAATCCTTGCCGACTTTCTAACCATGCAGGAACATTCCGACAAACCTTTACATCAAATAGCTTTTGCTTATATGGGCGATGCCCGTAACAACCTCGGTAACTCTTTGATGATAGGCGGTGCCAAAATGGGTATGGACGTGCGACTGGTAGCTCCGGAAGATTTACAACCCGAAAAAGAACTGGTTGAAAAAGCTATGGAAATAGCCCAACAAACAGGCGCTAAAATTACCATTACTTCCAATGTCAGTGGAGGTGTTAATGGGGTTGACTTTGTCTATACGGATGTATGGGTATCTATGGGCGAACCCGAAGAAGTGTGGAAGGACCGTATAGGGGAACTCCTGCCCTATCAAGTTAATGCCGACTTGATGGCTAAAACCGGCAATCCCAATGTCAAATTTATGCACTGCCTACCCGCCTTTCACAACCGTGATACACAAGTAGGTGAAGAGATTTACCAAAAGTTCGGTATCAGTGCCATGGAAGTAACCGAAGAAGTGTTTGAAAGCGAACATTCCATCGTTTTTGACGAAGCTGAAAACCGTTTGCATACGATTAAAGCTGTAATGGTTGCAACCCTAGGAAAATAATCACAAAACTCATTCTGCTTCATTCTTCTGAATTGTTTAACCTAAAAATATTAAATTATGGACACCAAAGAACAAATTCTTAAAAGTTTTGAGCAAGCCGGCAAACCCATGCGTCCCGGCGATATTGCCAAAATGATTAATGTCGAAAGCAAGGTAGTGAGTAAATACATTAAAGAGCTTAAAAAAGAAGGCAAAATTTACTCCCCGAAACGTTGCTACTACGATATTCAAAAATAACAAGAAACTGCCGGCTTGCGCCGGCTGTTTTATTAAAACTTATACCCAAACTTTATCCCTAAACTACCGTAACCGGCATTTAAGCGATTCGTACGTAAATTAACTTGCCAATCGGCATAAAGATCCAATGTCCATTTCTTTTTGATAAGCCACTGATATCCCAAATTAATGCCGCCTGTCGGATATAAGGCATTATAATCATGATTACTGTCTGAACCGGCAGCATATCGCCAATGTAAACGAACGGCCGGAGCTACATAAAAACCTTTCATCATGTTAGCATGCTTGTTAAAATAAAAACGATAAGACACTCCTAATTGCGCATACAAATCATCGTAAACCAAATCATCCCCATAGTTTGAAAATAAAAAATCCAATTGCAAACCCGCTTTTTTACTCATTAAATGTTCCCAGGACACATTTAAATGGTAACGGGTGGTCAATAATAATTCCGTCACATCTGTTTTGATAATATTTTTATCAATCCGAACCGGCTTATCCGTTTGCTGAGCAAAACCTATGACACCACAAAACAAGACTAAAATCAATAATAATTTTTTCATTGGGTTAGATTTTATAATTATACCTTTTCAAAGGTAACAAATAAATTAATGATTAAACAACTTTTAACACCAATTTAACCGTATTACTATAAAAAATGTTAATAAAATACATAATAATGTTAAAATTAACAGTATTTTATGTGTTTTAAGACGAAATATAATTCGTCACTTCCACACTTTTCATTTACCACTTGTGGCTCTCAACTTTCAACTGAGGTTACTGGGCTTGTCTAAGTATAACTATATACTAATGCTTAGTCATTCATACTCAAAATCAAACGCTATATAAACTCATTCCTACCATTCGTAAAATAATGATTGACATCGGGACAAAAATTGAATAAATTTATAAACCAAACTCATTTTATTATTATGCCACTCAGCGACTTGCATCCCAGATATAAATACAAAAATCACGATAAAAAAGTGATATTTTAAAGACGTTGCTCCGGATGTCAAATAAATCCCGGTTCCGACTCCGGCATTCATAGGTTAAAGAACATCCGGTTAAACAAGTTAAACAATAAAAAAAAATATTTATGAAAAAACAAATTATCAGCTTCATTGCTTTAGTTATCACGAGCCTTGCTGTTGGACAAAACGGCTTTAACTACAAAGCGCTAATCAGTGACAACGGAAACGTAATGACCAATCAAGTTGTCAGTTTTAAATTTACGGTTGTTGAAAACGGTACAAATTCCGTATATCAAGAAATCCAAACCGGTAACACCGATACCAATGGAATTATCGCTTTCAATATCGGCGAAGGCAGTGTGGTTTCAGGAGATTTTAGCACCATAGATTGGGGTAACAACACTTACTTCTTAAAAGTAGAAATAAATACCGGCAATGGCTATCAAGATTTCGGTACCAGCGAACTCAAATACGTGCCTTACGCCAAATACGCCGACAAAGCCGGTAACGTGTTTAGCGGCAATTTTAATAATTTGACCAACGTCCCTGCCGGACTCTCAGACGGCGACGACATCGATGATGCCGACCACGACCCTGCCAATGAAATTCAAAACCTTTCCGTAAACGGCAATCAACTGAGTATTTCACAAGGTAACACAGTCACCTTATCTACCGGTGCTACCAAATTGGACGAGTTGAACGATGCCCGTTCCGACAACGACGGCTCCGATAACGGTTCTTCTATCTTTATTGGTATAGGTGCCGGTGACAATGATGACCAAACTGATAACGGTAATGTTGGTCTTGGTTACCGAGCGATGAATGCAAATACCACGGGGAATTTTAATACGACTTCCGGATATAAGGCGCTCTATTCCAATATCACGGGAAGTGGAAATACCGCATCCGGATATGAAGCACTCTATCACAACACCACAGGTTCTTTAAATATAGCTATTGGTTCAAATGCCTTATTTTTAAACACCGATAGAAGCAATCTTGTGGCCGTTGGCGATTCGGTTCTTTATCACAACGGACAGGGCGCTACAAATACCTGGGAAGCCGTTCACAATACTGCTATGGGATCCAAAGCAATGTATTATAACACTACGGGCAATTGGAATACAGCTTCCGGAAGCAATACACTTTATTCCAACACTAGTGGCTACAGTAATAGCGCTTTCGGAGGCGGAGCACTTTATTCCAATACCACAGGTAATGATAATGCCGCTTTTGGATTAATAGCACTTTATTCCAACATCACAGGCTATAACAATACTGCCTTCGGCAATGGCGTACTTTATCACAATACCACGGGCAATAACAATACAGCTTACGGAACTGATGCGCTTTCTCACAATATCACCGGTTATAATAATACTGCATTAGGATATTTAGCCTTTTATGTAGGAGATAATCATCACAATTCGACTGCTATCGGTTACAATGCATATATCAGTGCCAGCAACCAAGTGCGTATAGGAGATGTTTCCGTTAGCAGCATCGGGGGATATGCCAATTGGAGTAATGTGTCGGATGTGCGGTTTAAAACGGATGTGCAGGAAAACGTGCCGGGCTTGGTATTTATAAAAAAACTACGCCCGGTAACCTATCATCTGAATGTGGATGCCATTGTCAAATTTACCAAAACACCGGAGAGCGCCCGCCTGACTAAAGATGAACAACTCAAAGCCACCGAACTGCAAACCGGCTTTATAGCCCAAGAAGTCGAACAAGCTGCCAATTCTATCGGCTATGATTTCTCGGGCGTGGACAAACCTAAAAATAAGGAAGACTACTACGCACTTCGCTATGCGGAATTCGTAGTGCCGTTAGTCAAAGCCGTGCAAGAACAACAAGCAATCATTGAACGGCTAAAACAAAAATTGGGTGAACAAGAAACAAAATCGCAAGAACAGGAAAAAAGAATACAAGCTTTGGAAAAAATACTTTTAAATAAAAATAAACAATAAATAAATGCCATGAAAACAACATTTTTAATTATAAGTTTGCTGTTTGGGTTTGTAGCAACTGCGCAAATCAGTATCAAAAAAAACAGCATTTCCACATCCGGTGGTGTGATGATCTCAGGTAGCCAAGAAATAATTTATACCGTTGGCGAAACCAATATTCAAGAAGTGGATACGGGTAACATACATTTATCCGAAGGTTTTATCGGGCCTGATATTACGGAAGCCTTAGGCATAACCGGCTACGGAACGCTAACCGGTATTACCGTTTATCCTAATCCCGTTAAAGATTATTTTATGCTTAATTTACCTGAAAACGGCACTTACGAAGTGTACTTTTACAATCTGCAAGGCAAACAAATCCTATACCGGCAAACAAAAAAATCCGAAGAGACTTTTGAAGTCAGCCAGTTGCCGGTATCCGGTTATATGTTGATTGTTATTGACAGAAAAAACAAATTGAAAAAGAGCTTCAAAATTATCAAAGATTGAGAAGATGAGGTTGTGAGGTCACATGACATTTTCCACTAAAAAAAAAATCCTCAATTCCTCAGAATAAATCAAAATCTAATTTCTATAATAATCTAATATTACAAACATGAAAACACTAGTGATTTTCAAAAAAACATTGTTAAGCATCATTGCATTAGTAATCACAAGCATTGCTGTTGCACAAAACGGCTTTAACTACAAAGCGCTTATCAGCGACAATGGAAACGTGCTGGCCAATCAAGTTGTCAGCATTAAATTTACGATTCTTGAAAACGGCTCAACAGCCGTATATCAAGAAACCCAAACCGGAGATACGGATACCAATGGAATTATTGCCTTTAACATAGGCGAAGGCGCTGTGGTTTCAGGTGATTTTTCCACCATTGATTGGGGTAGTAACACTTACTTCTTAAAAGTGGAAATCGATACCGGCAGCGGCTATCAGGATTTTGGTACCAGCGAACTGAAATATGTGCCTTATGCCAAATACGCCGATAAAGCTGGGAATGTATTCAGCGGCGATTTTAATGATTTGACCAATGTACCTGTCGGCTTATCCGACGGCGATGATGTCAACGATGCTGACCACGACCCGGCTAACGAATTGCAAGATTTATCATTAAGCGGTACCCAACTAAACATCACAAACGGTACAGGTGTTGACTTTACAAACTGGGACACCGATAGCACCGATGACGTACAAGCCGTTAACGATTTGTCAGATGCTAAAACAACTGCAAACAGCATTTTTCTCGGAAATAATTCCGGTACAAACGTTAACGGAAATAACCAATTGGTTGGTGTCGGATACAATGTCATGCCCAATGTTACAAGTGCCAATTACTCGGTTGGTATTGGTAATTATGCCTTAAATTCATTAACATCAGGAAATTATAATGTTGCTATAGGCCATAATGCCGGTCAAAATGTAACTACAAAGGGATATAATGTTTATATCGGTCATAATGCAGGAAGATTTGCAACAGGACGAAGAAATGTGTTTATAGGCTATCAAGCGGGAAGAGATGAAACCGGGAATGAAAAATTATATATAGACAATTCCAGTACGCCTAATCCGTTAATTTACGGCGATTTTCTAACTAATGAATTGACCATTAACGGTAGTTTGGCAATTAAAGACGGGACACAAGGCGCCGGTAAAATTTTTATGTCGGATACCAACGGTAATGGACATTGGAGTGATTTACCCGCTCAAAATAAAATTCTCACATTGGGGCCAGTCAATGCAACCGTTATAAACGGTAACGTTTCCGATTATCTTGTGAAAAGTGCTTACAATGGGGCATATATTACTAATAATTCTATTATAAGTGGAATTGTAATTCCTATAAATTTACCCGCTAATGTCCAAATAACAACAATAGTAATATTTTATAAAGACAATACGGCAAATAATTACAAGATTAAAGTTCTAAAATCTAAAATAAATAACTTTTTTACTACTCAGCTTGACAACTTTGTAACTAGTGGAAATATCAATAATATAAGGACCCATACCGTTAATATTTCCGAAACGGTAGATAACAGTTATCAGTATTTTGTAATTATGCATCCCGTTTCAGGCGATCACTGGTCAGGAACATCTAACAGTGCTTTAAAAGGAATCAAGATTTTTTATACGGAATAACAGATTAAAAAAAGCCGCTATAATATGGGCGGCTTTTTTTTTTGCTTAATTTTAAAATTTATATCTAATCGATTGATCCGGCTACCCTTTACTTACCGTAAATTTTTCTCATTATGATATCCTTCTCCGGCTTATAGCTCCGCGCCGGGGCAAATTCCCTGCCGTAGTAGATCATCTGCAAATGCAAATCGTTCCATTTTTCTTCCGGAAATAATCTTTTGGCGTCTTTTTCGGTTTGCGTCACACTTTTGCCGTTGGTCAACCCCCATTGCGACATCAAGCGGTGGATATGGGTATCAACCGGAAAAGCCGGTTGCCCGAAAGCTTGACTCATAATGACACTGGCGGTTTTATGTCCTACCCCGGGTAAAGATTCCAAAGCTTCAAAACTGTCCGGCACCTTGCCTTGGTATTTTTCTACCAAAATTTCCGACAAACGATGAATAGCTTTGGCTTTTTGCGGGGACAAGCCTACGGGTTTAATAATCTGCCTGATTTGTTCCACACTCAGTTTTTGCATATCATACGGATTGTCAGCCAATTGAAACAATTGTGGCGTTACCCGGTTAACCATGGCATCGGTAGAACGTGCCGATAACAATACGGCAATCAAAAAAGTAAAGTTATTGGTATGCTTCAAAGGAATGGGTGGATTAGGATACAACTCTTGTAATGTATCCATGATAATTTGCACTTTTTCTTTTTTGGTCATTTATTTTGTATCTTTGTATCAATGCAAAAATAGATAAATTATGACAGATTTAAAGCCCGGTGATAAAGCACTCTATTTTGAAGCAACCAATTGTTTGGGACAAACTATCAAATTGACTGATTTTAAAGGTAAAAAATTGATTTTATATTTTTATCCCAAAGCCATGACACCCGGTTGTACGGCCGAAACAGTCGATTTGGCAACACATTACGACCTGTTAAAAAGTAAAGGTTTTGACGTGGTAGGTGTCAGCCCCGACGATGAAAAACGCCAAAAAAAATTTAAAGAAAAACATCAAGTATCTTTTTCATTAATACCTGATAATGAAAAGAAAATAATCAAACTCTATGGCGTTTGGGGGCTTAAAAAACTCTACGGAAGAGAATACGAAGGCGTTTTCCGGACGACTTTTATCATCGATGAAAACGGGGTTATTGAGCACGTTATCAAAAAAGTCAAAACCAAAGAACATACTAACCAAATATTGTCACTTTATGAATAATCAAGAATCTGCAATCAATTGGCAACAAGTGTACAGTTGCACCGACGGCATGGAAGCGCAATTGGTTAAAAACTTAATGGAAATCAATGATATTCCCGTATTGTTAAAAAATGTCATTGCCAACGCCATGTTTCCCGATACAAATATAGCGGAAGTAAGCATTTGGGTTCCAAAAGAATATATTGAGAACGCTAAAAAACTGATTGAAGAAAATTTTGAATAAAAATTGCAAACAAATTGTTTAGCAAAAAAGAATCCGCCCGTTTACGTAAAGAATTTTGGACGAGCTTCGGTAAATCTTTTCCAAGAAAATGGTTGTTATACAACACCAAAATCAAAGATTTGTCCTTAAAATTTTATGCCGACACCAAAAAAGCCCGTGTGATGATTGACATAGAAATGAAAGACCCTTTGTTTCGCGAAGCTTATTTTGACAAATTCTTGTCTATAAAAAACATCTTCAAAACCGAACTCCAGGATTTAATCTTTGACAAAGAACATCCATTAGAAAATGGCAAAACTATCAGCCGCATCTATACGGAACTGACAGGCGTGAGCATCCACAACAAAAATTCATGGGCGCAAATCTATGCGTTTTTTAACGAAACCATGCCAAAATTGGAAAGTATCTTTCTTGAATACAAAGATTTTATTAAGGATATATAAAATCAAACCAACCATAAAAGAAAACCTTAAATGAACCTTTTATGATCTTTTAATCCTTTTATGGTTCAAAATATAGATATCTCGTCGCTCCTTCGTCACTCTGTCGAAATGACAGCTACACTTCGCACTTTCCACTAGGCACTACCACTTTAACGCTCTCCACTCAAATAACCCGGTCACTTCGGGACAATTTTCCTTCGTCAAAAATCACTCAGCGACCTACTGGAACACTGACATCATCTCCAAAGCTCCTACAACACTCTCAACTCCTTCAAAGACCAGATACAGCCGCTGACTATTCTGAATTTTCTTTTCTTTAAATTGACAACAAGCAGTCTGCTGTACTTTCTGCAATATCCTCCCGAAAATATCCGATTGATAGTAAGGAGAATCCGGATTAGACACAAAATATGCCAGCATCTTACCTTTTTTGATAACCAGTTTCTCAAAACCTAATTTTTGAGCTTGCCATTTAAGTTTTAAGGATTTCAGTAAATCAATGGTAGGCGGGGGCAAAGGTCCGAAACGGTCTTCCAATTGCAATTTAAAACGTTCCAGTTCTTCCTCTGTTTTGAGATTGGCCAGTTCGTTATACAGATTAAGCCGTTCTGTGGCCTGCTCAATGTAATCGTTAGGAAAGAGAATTTCAAAATCCGTTTCCACTTGTGTTTCCACTTCAAAACTTGATGATTTGCCTTCCTGTTCAAGCAAATCCTTAAATTCGTTGGTTTCGAGTTCGGTAATAGCTTCTTTTAAGATTTTTTGATACGTATCAAAACCCATTTCATTGATAAAACCGCTTTGTTCGGCCCCTAACAAATCGCCAGCACCACGGATTTCCAAATCTTTCATAGCTATCTGAAAACCACTTCCTAAGGCCGTATAAGTCTCTATGGCTTCTATCCGTTTACGGGCATCATAAGTCATAGCACTGTATGGCGGTGTAATGAAATAACAAAAAGCTTTTTTGTTGCTACGTCCGACACGGCCACGCATTTGATGCAAATCCGCCAAACCGAATTGATGCGCATTGTTGATAAAAATCGTATTGGCATTAGGGACATCCAAACCGTTTTCTATAATAGTCGTTGCTACCAAGACGTCAAATTCCCCATTGATAAAATCCAGCATTAGACGTTCCAATTTCTTCCCTTCCATCCGTCCGTGCCCCACGCCTATACGTGCTTCGGGTACCAACCGCTGTATCAAACCGGCCACTTCCTGAATGTTTTCAATCCGGTTATGTATAAAAAAGACCTGTCCCTTACGTTGGATTTCGTATGTGATGGCATCCCTTATAATCTCTTCATCAAAACGGATCACTTGTGTTTCTATCGGATAACGATTAGGCGGCGGGGTGTTAATAACCGATAAATCACGTTCGTTAATCAATGAAAATTGAAGTGTCCGGGGAATAGGCGTTGCTGTCAAAGTCAATGTATCGATATTTTTACGAATAACTTTAAGTTTCTCCTTTACCGATACACCGAATTTCTGCTCTTCATCGATAATCATTAAACCCAAATTTTTGTATTTTATCCTATCATTGACTAATGCATGCGTCCCGATGATAATATCTATTTTACCTTCGGCAATATCTTTTTTTATTTGGGTTTTTTCTTTGGCAGTTCTGAACCGGTTGAGATAATCAACCACGACAGGAAAATTTTTCAAGCGTTCGCTAAAAGTTTTATAATGTTGAAAAGCTAAAATAGTTGTCGGGGCCAAAACAGCTACCTGTTTGCCGTTATCCACGGCTTTAAAAGCCGCCCGTATTGCCACTTCGGTCTTACCGAAACCAACATCACCGCAAACCAAACGGTCCATAGTTTTGTCACTCTCCATATCCGCTTTAACATCCTTTACGGCTTGGTATTGATCGGGCGTATCTTCATATATAAAAGAAGCTTCAAGTTCGTTTTGCAAATACGAATCGGGCGCATAGCGGAATCCTTTTTCGAGTTTACGTTCGGCATATAATTTTATGATGTCAAAAGCCAGTTTTTTAAGTTGTTTTTTGGTTTTTTGTTTGAGCAGTTTCCACGCTCCACCACCAAGTTTATTGATTTTGGGTTCCTTGCCGTCTTTGGCATTATAACGGCTGATTTTGTGCAGACTGTGAATGCTGACAAACAAACGGCCACCGTTTTTATAGATAATTTCAATAACTTCCTGTTCTTTGCCGTTCCGTTCGATTTTTTGCAAACCACCGAACCGCCCGATACCGTGGTCGATGTGTACCACATAATCGCCTTCTCTCAGTGATGTCAATTCTTTGAGAGTTACAGCTTGTTGCTTGTGAGTATTTTTCCGGATTTTAAAACGATGATACCGTTCAAAAATCTGATGGTCGGTATAACAAACCAAATGGTTATCATTATCGACAAAACCACGATACATCGGCAAAACCAGTGTATCAAACCGTACTTCGACATCCATATCGTCAAAAATAGCTTGTAAGCGTTCCGCTTGTTTGTCGTTGGTACAACAAATTATATTTTTGATACCTGCTGCTGTATTTTGTTGCAAATTCTCAGTCAGTAAATCAAAACTTTTGTTAAATACCGGTTGTGGTTGAATATCAAATTTAACATAACTTTCCGCATGTTCCGGTTTATTTTCCAAAAGTTGAAAAACTTTTAATTTTTCCTCGAAACAACCGGCACTGCAAAACAATTCCGGCGGATTTAGATGTTTAGTTTCCGTTTGGAGTTCATCAAAATATTGCCGCACCTTATCATACAATCTATCTAAAACCGACAAAGTTCCTTTCCTGTCTTTAAGATATACCAAGGTATTTTTTTTGATAAACTCCAAAAAACTTTGGCGTTGTTGTATCAAGGTTTTATCAGACAAATTGGGTATAATCTGAACCGATTTCAGTTTCCGGTTTGACAATTGCGTTTCAATATCAAAACTTCGGATACTCTCCACTTCATCATTAAAAAGTTCAATGCGATACGGCAGATCATCTCCATATGAAAATACATCCAATATACCACCCCTGATGGAAAATTCGCCCGGTTGCGTTACAAAATCAACTTGTTCAAATTGGTACTCAAACATTAAATCGTAAAGAAAATCCATCGACAACTTATCGCCGGTTTTGATTTTGAGCGTATTATTTGCCAGTTCCTTCTTTACAACAACCTTTTCAAACAAAGCAGCCGCATAAGTCACCACTATCTGCGGTTTTTGACGCGATTGTAAATGGTTTAACACTTTGGCACGCTGCAAAACATTGGCATTATCCGTTGCTTCTATTTGATATGCCCGCCGGTATGATTCCGGAAAAAACAAAACCCGGTTTTCGCCGGCAAGATTTTGAAAATCATTGTAATAATATGCTGCTTCTTCTTTATCTGTGAAAATCAATAAAAAAGGCCGGTTTTGCTGTTGATACAAAGCCGTAAATACAAAACTCAATGCCGATTCCCTCAAATTTTCAATACCCGTATGTCTCCCCGTCTGCAATAAGTCCGTCAATTCATGTTGCTTCACACTTTGTTGATAGATATGTAAAATGTCTTCCGGTGTCAAAAAAATATGGTTTTATTTGCAAAGATACATAAAGAGTTGACACTTCGGCAAGCTCAGTGACCGGTAGTATAAAAGTTTATAGTACCAAGTAAAAAGTACGTCTGTCATTGCAGCGGAAGGAGAATAAATGATGTCTGACAAGAAATACAATAATATGAATCTAAAACAAATAAAATACCATCTCTTCAAGCGGCCGTCTCACTTTGGGGTCATATTGGTGCATATCGTCATTGGCACGATATCCTACCGGTAACAAGGCTGCCGGGGTTAATCCTTTTTCTTCCAGTTTTAAAATTTGACTGACTTCTTTCGGTATAAAACCACCCATCGGACATGAATCGATTTTTTCCACAGCACAAACCGTTAACAAATTGCCCAAGGCAATAAAAGCTTGTTCCCGTGCCCACAAATCGATTTCCGCTACCGGTTTGTCAGCAAATCGTGATTTTAAAATTTCTCCATATTCGATAATTTCATCATTTTTATCGGGTATTAAACTCAGTTTGATTTCCGTAAAACGATCGATATCTTTACCACTGAAATCAGATTGGTAACAAATTACTAGCAAATGTGAACAGCTTGTCACTTGTTTTTGGTGATACGAGGCCTTTCCTAATGCTTTTTTAAGCGTATCATTTGTGATAATTATCAGGCGAATGGGCTGTAAACCGTAAGAACTCGGGGTCAAATTAAAAGCTTCGGCCAGCAAATCCACTTGCTTTTTACTTATTTTTTTATGCGAATCAAATTTTTTGACGGCATAACGCCATTGTAAATCCGAAAGAATATTATTCATTTTTTAAGATATTTGTTTTAAAATCATTAAGTGACAAATGTAACAAAAAAAACATTAAAAAAATATCACTAACTTTGTTGAAATTATTTCATGCAAAATCTTATTTTTTTATGCTTACCAAAGTTTTCGCCGCCGCTATTTACGGAATCGACGCCCATCCTGTCACCATTGAAGTCAATGTAGATAAAGGAATCGGTTATCATCTGGTCGGCTTGCCCGACAAAGCCGTCAATGAAAGTAATTACCGGATAACAGCCGCCTTGCAAAATGTCGGCTACCGCTTGCCAGGCAAAAAATACATTATCAATATGGCCCCTGCCGATCTGCGCAAAGAAGGCTCCGCTTACGATTTACCTATTGCCATTGGAATCTTACACGCCACAGGGCAAGTCATCACCGAAGATTTGGAAAAATATATGATTATGGGTGAACTGTCACTCGACGGCGGTTTGCAACCTGTCAAAGGCACATTACCTATCGCGTTAAAAGCCAAAGAACTGGGGTTTGAAGGGATTATCTTACCGGATCAAAATGCCAAAGAAGCCGCCATAGTGGACGGTTTAAAAGTTTACGGCGTTGAAAATATTTTGGATGTCATTAAGTTTTTTGAAGGTAAAAAAGCACTGGAACCGGCTCATATCGATTTAGAAGAATTATTTTACAAGCAACTGGAATTTCCCGAGTTTGATTTTGCCGATGTCAAAGGTCAGGAAACCGTCAAACGTTGCTTGGAAATAGCCGCTGCTGGTGGACATAATATCATCATGATAGGCCCTCCCGGAAGTGGTAAAACCATGCTTGCCAAACGGATTTCAGGCATTTTGCCGCCTATGGAATTGCAAGAAGCCCTGGAAACCACTAAAATCCATTCGGTGGCTGGCAAATTGAAAAACGAGACCGGTATCATCAGTCAACGGCCGTTCCGTAGTCCGCATCATACTATTTCGGATGTCGCCTTGGTCGGTGGGGGCAGTTATCCACAACCGGGAGAAATTTCACTGGCACATAACGGCGTCTTGTTTCTGGACGAATTACCCGAATTTAAACGCAGTGTATTGGAAGTCATGCGACAACCTTTGGAGGACCGTGAAGTACATATCTCACGCGCCCGCTTTTCGGTAACTTATCCTGCCAGTTTTATGCTGGTAGCCAGTATGAATCCCAGCCCATCGGGATATTTCAACGACGGCGACAGCCGGATGACTTCCACACCGGCGGAAATGCAACGTTACTTAAACAAAATCTCCGGCCCCTTGCTCGACCGTATTGATATCCATGTGGAAGTTAATCCCGTACCGTTTGACAAACTGTCCGATGAACGACGCGGCGAACCGAGTAAAATCATCAGAGAACGCGTGATAGCCGCCCGTAAAATCCAAACCGGACGTTTTGCCAACCATGGTAAAATTCATTACAACGCCCAAATGAACAGTAAAGAAATCCGGAAATACTGCCAGTTGGACGATGTATCTTTAAGCTTGCTCAAAAATGCCATGGAAAAACTCAATCTGTCGGCCCGCGCTTACGACCGTATCTTAAAAGTGGCCCGCACCATCGCCGACTTGGAAAATACTGAAAACATTCAAAGTCACCATATTGCCGAAGCTATTCAATACCGTAGCTTGGACAGGGACGGATGGATATAGTTTAGCATTCATATTATTAAAATCATACTAAGAATTGGTATCATTGTGTAAATATTATTAATTACGTCAAAAAACACATCTATTTTGCTCGATGATTTTTTTTAACAATTTTGTTAATAAACAAGTTAAATCAGGTAAGTATGCTTCAATAAGCGAAGTTGTAAAAGCGGCTTTAAGATTGTTGGAATATGAATGAACTGATTAAAGAAAAGAATTTGCTACAAGAAAGTATAAAAATGAAAGCCAACACTCAAAAAATAATTATCTTGCAAAATTAAATTTTTAAAAAGGAATTGAATAAATGAAACTATACGAAACATTAGAAAATCAGCTGAAAAAAGAGAACAATTTCGTTACTGACGAAGGAGAACTAAAAAAGTGGGTTGTGATTGGTAAAGCCAGAAATTACGACCCTGTGCTGATTAAATTGCTTTTGGGAAACGACACGCTTAAAGAAAAGTTTTTCGTGGAAGTGAAAGAAACGCTTGTTTTTAAGCAAGAGGAATTTATCACTTTTATGGAAATGAAAAACTATCTGAATGACAGCTACACACAATACAAAAACAAAGTTGGATTAACTATTGATGGAAAATACCTAAAACAACGAAATGAAGTTGCACTTGTTTGGCCATACAAAGATTGTGTTTTAGAAGGCGGACAAACCAAAGAAGAACAAAAACGCGAAGAAATATTTTTTAATGAAATTTTGGCACAAGACGAAATTACACAACTGTTTGAGCCGAAAGTTTTAACCAACGCAAAAGTTTACGACAAAGACGGAGAACACAAATTTACAGGTTTTACAAGAGATGCCGAACTAAACAGAAAAAGAGGATTGCCCGAAGATACGATAACCGACAATTTGATTATAAAAGGCAATAACCTTTTGGCTCTGCATTCTCTCAAAAAAGAATTTGCCGGAAAGGTGAAACTGATTTACATTGACCCGCCGTATAATACTGGTGGAGCATCTGATAGTTTTACATATAATAATAACTTTAAACATTCAACATGGCTAACATTTATAAAAAATAGACTAAATATTGCAAAAGATTTATTATCAAATGATGGGTTTATTGCTATCACAATTGATCACGTTGAATTGTTTTATTTAGGCACATTGGCAGATGAAATTTTTGGCAAGGAAAATAGAGTAGGAATCGTAACTATATATATAAATCCAAAAGGCAGACAACACGAAAGGTTTTTTTCTGCTTCAACAGAGTATATGCTAGTATATACAAAAAACATAAATAAGGCTGAATTTAATAAAGTGACTATTGATGAAAACAAATCTAAAAAATTTAATTTAATTGATAAAAAAGGAAGATACAGATTAGATAAATTTACAAGAATAAGATCAAACACTACTAGAAAGGAAAAACCTAATTTTTTTTACCCTATATATGTAAAAGAAGATTTATCTGAGATTTCTGCTGAAGAAAAAGATGGATTTATTGAAGTTTATCCTATTGAGAAAGGTATTGAATATACTTGGAAAACAAAAAAAGATACCTTTAAAAAAAGACTTGAAGATAATCAGTACGTGGCGAAAAAAGAAGGCGGAAAAATAATAATATGTAATAAATTCTACGAACAGCAGGTATTTAAAAATTTATGGACAGATAAAAAATATTTCCCCGAATTTCAAGGTACAAATTTATTGAAAAAAATTTTAGGAAAAAATGTATTTAGTTACCCAAAATCTTTATATGCAGTAATAGATACTATAAAAATAATGGTTGGAAAAGATGATATAGTTTTAGATTTTTTTGCGGGCAGTGGAACAACAGGGCATGCAGTTTTAGAGTTAAATAAAAAAGATGGTGGAAATCGGCAATTTATTTTAATAGAGCAATTAGATGAGCACATTAATATTTGTATAGAAAGAAATCAAAAGGTTATAAAACAAGAAAACATTGAAGCAAATTTCACTTATTTAGAACTCAAAAAATACAATGAAACCTTTATTGAAAAAATCCAAGAAGCCAAAACAACCAATGAATTACTTGAAATATGGGAGCAGATGAAAGAGCGTTCATTCCTAAACTATAATGTAGATATTAAAAAACAAGAAGAACACATTGAAGAATTTAAGCAATTGAGTATTGAGGAACAAAAACAACATTTGATAGAGATTTTAGATAAGAATCAATTATATGTAAATCTTACATCAATGAACGATAAAGATTTCGAAGTAAGTCAAAAAGAAAAGCAAGTAACCAAAGATTTTTACCAAATTAAAAAGGATTAAGTATGGCTTTTTTATATGAACAATTTGATACTTTAAAAAGAATGGGAATGTTTAATGTTGATATTCCCAACTTTATACAAGATAATCTGAAATTTAAAATCAGACCATACCAAACAGAAGCATTTCAGCGTTTTGTTTTTTTTGATAACAATGATTTTGAAGCGAAACCAAACAAACCTTACCATTTACTTTTCAATATGGCAACCGGTAGTGGTAAAACATTGGTAATGGCGGGGTTGATACTCTATCTTTACGAAAAAGGTTATCGTAACTTTTTGTTTTTTGTTAATTCAAACAATATTATCAATAAAACCATAGATAATTTTCTTAACCCACAAGCATCAAAATATTTGTTTACCGAAAAAATCGTTATTGACGGTAACGAAGTGCAAATAAAAGAGGTTGAAAACTTTGAAGAAGCCGACAAAGAAAATATCAATATCAAATTTACTACTATTCAACAGTTACATATTGACTTAAATAACACAAAAGAGAATAGCGTTACTTACGAAGATTTTAAAAATAAAAAAATAGCTTTAATTGCCGATGAAGCACATCATTTAAGTTCTGCGACAAAAAATAATGGAAAATTGTTTGGTAGTTGGGAAGGCACGGTTATAGAAATATTAAACCAAAACTTTGACAACATACTATTGGAATTTACCGCCACATTGGATTATGAAAGCAGGGAAATTGCAGAAAAATACAAAGACAAAGTCATTTTTAAATACGACTTGGCACAATTCAGATTAGACGGTTATTCAAAAGAAATAAATCTTATCCGCTCGCTTTATGATGAGAAAGAAAGAATTATACAAGCCTTAATTTTAAATTTATACCGACAAGAATTAGCAATACAACACGGTATTAATCTTAAACCTGTCATTCTTTTCAAAGCAAAGAGAACTATCAAAGAATCAGAACAAAACAAAGCCAATTTTCACAAGCTAATAGATGAATTTTCGGCTGAAATGGTAGAAAAAATCAAAAAAACTTCAACAGTTTCAATCGTTCAGAAAACATTTGCCTTTTTTGAAAATAACAATATATCATCAACAGAGATTGCAAAGAGGATAAAGGCAAATTTCAGAGAAGAAAATTGTATCAGTGCCAATAACGACAAGGAAGCCGAACGCAATCAGATTCTACTCAACACATTGGAAGATGAAAACAATCCGATTAGAGCCGTCTTTGCCGTTCAAAAATTAAACGAAGGTTGGGATGTTCTAAATCTTTTTGATATAGTCCGTTTGTATGAAGGTCGGGATGGAAAAGCCGGTAAACCGGGAAAAACAACTATTTCAGAAGCGCAATTAATTGGTAGAGGTGCAAGATATTTTCCCTTTACATTAGAAAAAGGACAAGACCCATATACCCGGAAATTTGATAATGATTTATCAAATGATTTAAGAATATTGGAAGAACTTTACTATCACACAAGAGAAGATAACCGATACATTTCAGAACTGAAAAAGGCTTTAATAGATACCGGTATTTATGAAGATGACAATAAATTAGAGAAAAAACAACTTAAACTAAAACCGGAATTTAAGAAAACAGACTTTTATAAAACAGGTAAAGTAGTTTTTAATAAGAAAGTAGAAAAGAGTTACAACAATGTAAAATCCTTTACTGATTTAGGGGTGAAAAAACGAAATTTTGTCTTTATGCTTTCGTCAGGTGTGGGAAAAATATCAAGTGCCTTTTTTGAAATGGAAAATCCCAAATCAAATGATGAAATTATTTCTCAAAAGGATATTAAAGTTTCCGAAATTCCATATCACATCGTTCGTTATGCTTTGACCCAAAATCCGTTTTTCTATTATTCTAATTTAGAAAGGTATTTTCCAAACTTAGAATCCTTGTCTAATTTTATTACAAATTCAAATTATCTCGGTAGTTTGGAAATTACTTTTAAAGGCACAAGAAACAGACTTAATGAAATATCTAACTTTGATTATTTATTGGCTATTCAGGGTCTATTACAAACAATTGAAACGGACATAAAAGCTAACCTAACAGAATACACAGGTTCAGAATGGATGAATGATTATGTGCATAAAATATTTAAAGACAAAGAAATAAAAGTTTACAAAGATAGCCAACGGGCAGATGGGCAAGAAGAACTCGTTACCAATGAACCTTGGTATGTTTACAACGCCAATTACGGGACAAGTGAAGAAAAGAAATTTGTAGAAATGTTTGCAAGACGATTTGAGAAATTGGAACAAAATTTTGAAAATATTTACTTAATTAGAAACGAAAGAGAACTGAAAATTTATGATAAAAAAGGACGAGCTTTTGAACCTGATTTTGTTTTATTTTGTAAACAAAAAAAAGGAGAACAATTTATTTATCAGGTTTTCATTGAGCCGAAGGGAAATCATTTGAAAGCACATGATAAATGGAAAGAGGAATTTTTAAAAGAAATTAGAGTTAAAAAAGAAGTTTTGATGATAGACGCCGATAAATATTTAATAACAGGAGTGCCTTTTTATAATAACGAGAATGAAAATGAATTTAAAAAAAGTTTAGAAGATTTGTTAAATGAAACCAATTCATAAAGCTATACAAATTGGTAAGTTGAACGAACAAATACTCAAACCAAAACTTGCCGATGTGTATGTCTTTTCCAATGCTAAATACTAACAAAATTTAAAATGTAAACTATAATATTAGGAAAATTAAGTAAAAAAGTGCAATTTTGTGTATATATAATGCCGTTTAGTTACTAATATTCAGCATATTACATTTAATCAAAAATACTGCTAAAATGAAAGTTCAGAGATGTAAAAATCCCCACTACTCACACACATAACCGTAAAATCAAACGAAGCATATTCAATAACACAAACCAAAAACAATAACAAACTCAATATTTTAACAACAAGTCCATCATGGTCACGGCCGCTGCCCGGGCTTTGAGTTTGATAATATCATCCGGAGTATCATCCCCAACTTCATAGGTCATAGCTTCGGCTTTAAATTGCTTGTAAAACCAGTTTTTTGATATGGGTTGTGACATACCGTACGGGCTTTTAAGGGTTTTGAACGGTGCCACCATTCTGTCGATACCGGCAGTCCACACTTCACAAAACCCGGGTAAGACACTATGAAAACTATCGTCAAAAATGTAGTAAACATCTTTAAAAGTAGAATGAAAATCAATACCCAGTACCGGTTGGACATGATATTTTTTTGCTTCGTTTACAATAAATTTTGTAACGGCATCAATTTCGGGTTGGCGGTAATGTGCCCAATCGCGGTTTAAATCAATGCCGTGGGCGTTGTGTCGCCAATGCCCTAAATCCACTCCGTCGGGATTGAGCAAAGGGAACAACCATACTTCGTATTTTAGATAAAAAGTCCGTGTCAAGGTATCATTTTGCACCAATTCGTTGACAAAATGCTTTAATGCCAAAAAACCTGTTACTTCCGGCGGATGCTGACGGCTCAATAACACAATAATTTTCTTGTTTTTGGTATCCCCCTGCCCTATTTTGAGCATATAAATTGATCTGTTTTTAAGACTTTTGCCAATAATACGTACAGGTGATACAAACGGATTGGAAGTCAAACTGTCTAACCACATTTTGGTATCAGCCGAATTGATAACCGGTTGTCCGGCTATCCATAATGCTTGTTTCCCGACTGGCAATTTAAAACTCACTGCTGTTGAATCGGCATTGTAAGTAAAACTTTCGATTTTGGTCCAATCTTTCCGGTTTTGACTGATTTTAGGCCAATAACGGTGCTTGGCATAACGGTATTTCAATTGCAAATAAATTGTATCCGGACGTGACGACCAAATTTTAAAAGCATACCACGGACTGGGGTTGATCGGCGTATTTTCAGGGGTAATCAACACTTGATAAGTCGAATCATTGATTTGTGTAAAATCATTGAGCCGTGCCCCGTCAAAACGGTTATCGGCAAATATATGTCCGGCACGATACAACTTTTTAGATTGAAAATCAATTTTCTTGGCGTGTGTATCGACTGATCTAGTATAAGTAAATTCACGACGCACATACTTATCCAAGCCGCAAGCTTGCAGCAACAAACTGATGATTAATAATAAATTGATAATGGTTGTATTTTTCCTTTCCATTTATTTTCATTAATGCCGGTGGTTTCGATACATCACGCCTTCGCCGTGACACTCAGACACCTTGAACCCGACAAACAAATCGACTTTCTACTCGTTGCTAACCGCTAACGCCTTATCCGTTTTCTTAATTTTTATCAAAATGTACGGCTGATTTATCACTTGAATGGCAAACTGACCTTGTGGCACTTCATGACTTGTAATAAATTTAACCGTATCCTTTGTATTTTCAACGGATTTTATATAAAATTTTGTCCCGCCTTGATGTAAAACTCTGTCAAAAATAGCCACTATCATATATTTATCAAAATCTACATGGTCCAATTTGAACTTGGCACTTTCGTTATTTACCGTATTGATTTTTTTTAGAAATTCTTGCCATTGTCTTTCATCGGTAATTTTGTATAATCCCGGTTTAAAACCTTCCGCACCGTTACCGTGTAAGGTCGATTGAGCTAACAATTGGTAAGCAAAAGGTTCGTTTTTTGATACTTTTTGATGTGATTTGCAACTAGCAAATAAAACAATACTTGCTAAAATGATTAGATGTTTCATAGTTAAATGTTTTTTTTGAGGAAATGATGAATTGATGAATTGACGAAAATTTTCAATTAAGACTCACGGGGCATGCGTCTCTACTTTCACCTTTCAACTATTCAGGATATGCCACTCTCAAATGATAAATATTTTTCAGTTTTTTCTTAAATAATTTTTTAATAATCGATATCTCTTTCAGAGTTATATTCGCATTATCCAACAAACCTGCATATAACTGATGATCGATAATTTTATCGACAAACTCATCTATTTTTTCAGCTGTCGGTTCTCTTAAACTTTTTGAAGCCGCTTCCACCGAGTCCGCCATCATCAGTATGGCCGTTTCTTTGTTAAACGGATTGGGACCTGGATAACGGAATTTACTTTCATCAATGTCAGGATTTTCTTCCAAAACTTTCTTATAAAAAAACTGTACCAAACCGGTTCCGTGATGGGTTCGTATAAAATCTATGATTCTGTCAGGTAAATTATTTTTACGGGCCAATTCTACGCCGTCTAATACGTGCTGAATGATAATTCTGGCACTTTCTTCGGGTGGTAAATCATCGTGGTAATTGACTCCGGAAGTCTGATTTTCTGTAAAATAAAACGGATTGAGCATCTTGCCGATATCGTGATACAACGCTCCTGCCCTGATAAGTAACGAGTTGGCTTTCACAGCATTGGCAGCCGCTTCGGCCAAATTAGCTACTTGCATGGAATGATTAAACGTTCCGGGCGCTTTGTCAGCCAGCCGTTTGAGTAACTTGGAATTAGTATTGGTATATTCCAGTAACGATACATCTGAAACCAAACCGAATAATTTTTCATATAATAAAATCAATTGATGCGACAGTGCAATAGCCAATAAACCATTAAAAATAAATTGAATCAACACACCGTAATTTATAACAGAAAAATCCCCTTCATAAATCAAATGAAAAGCCAAATAACCTATGGTATAAACCAACACTATATTCCCCACCGATGTAAACAAATTGGAACGTTTGGTCAATTCAGAAACCGTCAAAATGCTCACGATTCCTGCAATCATTTGCAAAAAGATAAATTCAAAACTATTGGTCACGACAAAACCCAACAATAAAACCGTCAAAATATGAACGAACAAAGCAGTACGGGCATCAAAAAAAGCTTTTAAAATCAAAGGTAATATAGTCAATGGCACTACAAAAACATAAGCCGGATAATATTTGACCGTGAAGGTCATCAAGCCCAGCATTAACAACATATTAAAAATAATCAAGCTGATTTTGACATTATTCTCAAAAATCTCAGGCCGATACTGTTTTAAAAATAAAATCAACATCAACAGAACCAATGCTACCAATACACTATACCCCAAATAAATCCAAATTTGATGTATTGATTTTCCGGTATTTTGACCGTAGGCCAATTTTAAAGAATTTAAAATTTCATATTTTTCAGGGGTAACGATTTCCCCTTTTTTAATAATCGTATATCCTTTTAAAATCAAACCCTTATTAACACTAACACTTGCCAATTTTTGTTGTAAATACCGCTTATAAAAATAGGTATCCGGTTTTAAATCTTCCGGTAAATTTTCCAAATACAACCGGGTCATCAATTGCAAATTAGCAGGTTGTTGTGATAGATATTTTTCCAAAAGATGTTTTATCTTACTTGCCGTATATACGGTATAAACAGGCACTTCTTTCAAAACACGTCCGTTTACCAAAAAAATAGTCGGTAACTGATAATTGTCCGGTAGATTTTTTATATAAGATTTACTATAAATCTCCGGAATTAATTGCCGGTTTAACCGGACCAATTCTTTGATAGTCTCAACAGAATTCCCTGTTTTTTTTATCAATGCATTTAACCGGTTCGTAATTTGAAATACATCAACTTCTTGCTTCTTGAAAAACAAAGGAATATGCCGTTTTATGGAATCTTTTTCTTTTTGAATCTCTTTATCCGTCTTTTTAATTGTAAAATCAAATGGCGCCTTCAAATCATTATATTGCCAAGCTTTGTTTTTGACATATTCGTATTGAAACGAGCCTGTTTGCGAAAACAAATAAATAATCATTATCAAAGCACCGGTCAAAATTAGTACTTTGTAAATTAAAAACGTTTTACGGTAAATGAAATTTAAAATTTTTCTCATCTATAAATTTATAAAGGCAACTAAATTAGCCAAAGTTAAGATTTTTTTACTGAAAAGAAAGTTTAATTGAGTAATTATTTGTAATTTTAGCCAATCAAAAAAATCAAATTATGAAATCACCACAAGATATCGTTATAATTTCATATGCCCGTACCCCGATTGGCAGTTTTAACGGGACTTTATCCGGCATTCCCGCACCCAAATTAGGCGCCATTGCCATTACCGGTGCTTTAAAGAGAATCAATTTGGATCCGGCTTTGGTCGATGAAGTGTATATGGGTAATGTTTTACAAGCCGGTGAAGGTCAAGCGCCTGCCCGTCAAGCGAGTATTTTTGCCGGTATACCCAATACGGTTCCGGCCACTACGGTCAATAAAGTTTGTGCATCCGGAATGAAAGCCGTAAGTATGGCTGCCCAAGCTATCAAAGCAGGCGATGCGGAAATTATCGTGGCAGGCGGGATGGAAAACATGTCTCAAGCCCCACACTACCTCTATGGCCGCAAAGCTGTCAAGCTCGGTGATGTCAAAGCCAAAGACGGTTTGATACTCGATGGCTTACTGGATGTTTATTCCCAACAACACATGGGCGTTTTTGCCGACTTATGTGCTACAAAATATGATATAAGCCGTGAAGAACAAGACGCTTATGCCATAAAATCTTATCATCGTTCTGCCGCTGCTTGGAAAAACAATGTTTTTGCCGATGAAGTGATACCCGTGGAAATACCGCAACGTAAAGGGGAACCTCTTATTTTTGCCGAAGATGAAGAATATAATAATGTCAAATTTGACAAAATTCCAACTCTCAAACCGGTCTTTACCAAAGACGGAACCGTTACGGCTGCCAATGCCTCTACTATAAATGACGGCGGTGCCGCTTTGATTATAACTACCCGTAAAAAAGCCGGAGAGTTGGGGATTAAGCCCTTAGCCAAAATAGTATCTTATGCCGATGCCGCACACGAACCCGAATGGTTTACAACAGCACCTGCTAAAGCCATTCCAAAAGCCCTTAAAAAAGTCGGTTTAAAAATTGAAGATATAGATTTCTTTGAACTCAACGAAGCCTTTTCCGTTGTCAGTTTGGTCAATGAAGAATTGTTGCATTTAGACCCTGAAAAATGTAATATCTACGGGGGCGCCGTTTCGCTCGGTCATCCGCTCGGTGTCAGTGGAGCACGCATCATCATGGCATTGATTAACGCTTTGAAACGTAATAATGGCAAATACGGTGCCGCGGGTATCTGTAACGGCGGCGGCGGTGCCGGTGCTATGATTATTGAAAACGAATAAAATAAAAGTTTCTGTTGTCATTTCGAACGAAGTGAGAAATCTCAAATTTAGATTTCCCAGTTGTAATCTCCTTCGAAATAATAGAACACATTTTATTATAAAAACTCAAAAAAAATAAGGCGAAAAATATTTCGTCTCAACATTCAACTTTTAACTTTCAACTAACGTATGAAAGCTCTAAATTTTGCTACAATCGTTCCCGTTCGTGCCGACCGCGCCGACGAAGCGGAAATCATGACCCAAATGCTCTTCAGTGACACCTTTGAAGTTTTGGACACTTACAATCAATGGCGTTATATCAAAACGGCTTATGACCATTACGAAGGCTGGATAGATGAAAAAGTTGTATTTGAAATTCCAGATGAAGAATTTAATTTATTAAACAAACAACAACCATACTATTCCACAGATATTGTAAGTGAAGTGATTTTTCCGGAATCAGGCCGGTTTTTATTACCTATGGGAAGTGTGTTGCCACATTTTAATCCTGAAAAAATGACTTTGAAAATAGGGAATGAAACCGGTGTTTTTAACGGCAATTACATCACCGGCAAACACAACAAAGCACAAGTTTTGGCATTTGCCTTTACATATGAAAACAGTCCGTATTTATGGGGTGGCAAAACCCATTTCGGATTGGATTGCAGCGGATTGACCCAAATGGCATACAAAATTTGCGGACATCATTTGCTTCGCAACGCCAAAGATCAAGTGACACAAGGCATTTCTATCAAATTAAGCGAAGCCGAACCGGGCGATTTGGCTTTTTTTACCAATGACAAAGGAAAAGTCATCCACGTCGGATTCTTACTCGGGAACGGCACTATTTTTCATTCACATGGTAATGCCCATATCGATGATATCGATGAAAAAGGTATTTGGAGCCGTAAATTTCAACGCTATTCGCACTGGTTAAGCGATGTAAAACGGATTATTTGATTTTTTTCTATTTTTTTCAAAACATTTTTAATGAAATTTTTGTTATCCATATCATTTTTTGCATTGTTTGCCTTTCAAAGTCAATCTCAAAATTTATATAAAACACCGAGCGGCAAAAGATACCATTTAGCATCTTGCCGTATGGTTAAGAATGTATCTGAAAAAGTCAGTCCGGAATAAATCAGAAAATTAGGGCTAACCCCTTGTAAAATTTGTCATCTGCCCCCATTATCACAAGTGCACTTTTCCAACAAGCCTAGTAAAGCTGTCGGACAAACCCGGCAAAGTCAACGATGTAAATTTATTCCTGTTGTTTAATGTATGCATCGAGTTTTTTGACACTGCTGTCAAAGTCAAACTCATTGTTTACTTTATAATAATTTTCAATATCATACACATAATGATAAGCAAATTTAGCCAAAGCCAGTTTATTTCTTTCAAAATCAAAAAGTCGTAAAATACCAACTAACTGATCCACGGTCATACAAGCATTTTGTTTGATAATTTGTTTGGCAACTCTTAATTTATTGTCATCAAAATCTTGACTTTTAACGGCTTGCAACATGCTCTTATACCGCTCGGGCGTCACAGGCGGGACACAACCGATAGCACCTTCATAACCGGGGACATACACAACGGGCATCCCATGTGGTTGGACACCATTGGTATTATTAATGTTAATATTGATTTGCCCGTTTTGGATATTTTGTCTCCCATTATTATTTATGAGACTACCAAAAGCAAAAACAGCACCGGAATCATTAACAGGCAACGCTTCGGTTATAGGATATACCGCTTTGATTACAAACTCGGCACGTTGATACCGTCTTGCAGGCGGTAATACTTCATAGACAATTTCCGACAGCGGTGGCACATACAGTTCCGCCGTAACACCGCGTGACCGACCATGCTTAAATTTTATTCTAACTTGATAATAATTCTCCGTCAAACCGGTTATCCGTAATTCATTTAACGGTTGCTGATTAATGGGTTTCCCATTAATAAAGACTTTCATCGGTTCGCCATTCTCTGATGTCAAAACCAAATTTCTTTGATATTGTGCCGTTACTTGTATCACAAAGCTTAACATTAAAAAATATAGAAAGCGTTTCATAATTGTATATTTATTATTTTAAAAGGGACAACAAGCATGCCATTTATTTAATAATAAGGTTTTTATGTAATTTTTGGGATTGAGCGTTTACACATTAGATATAGTTCTATTTAACCAAACTATTTCCAATCGGTTTAAATTTTGTATTTTTTTAAATTAAAAACACTTCCAAAATTGGTAATCGTTTGGAATAGCGCTCTACTTGTTGCTAAAACCTTTCTTCTTCAACAAAGCATCTATTTTGGGTGGACGTCCCATAAATTCTTTATAAAATTGCATAGCCGGTTTGGTACCACCACTACTAATCATCTTTCTGTAACGTTGAGCCAAACCGGGATTAAAAATATCACCTGATTTTACAAAAGCATCAAAGGTATCGGCGTCCAAAACTTCAGACCACAGGTAACTGTAATAACCGGCGGCATAGCCACCTCCGAAAATATGGGCATAATAGGTAGAACGGTAACGTGGAATAATTTCCCATATCAGCCCGATTTTTTGCATGGATTTTTTTTCAAAATCCAAAGTTTTTCGCGGTAAAGTATCATTGATTGTATGCCAATCCATATCCAGAAATGCGGCAGCCAGATATTCCACGCTTCTAAATCCTTCGTTAAAAGTATTGGCTTCATTCATTTTTTTCATCAGGTCATGTGGAATAATTTCTCCGGTTTGATAATGTTTGGCATAAAGTTTTAACATATCCGGATGACTCATCCAATTTTCCATAACTTGCGAAGGAAACTCTACAAAATCACGTGGCACATTGGTTCCTGACAAAGAGCCGTATTTAACATTGGAAAGCAAACCGTGCAAACCGTGACCGAACTCGTGAAATACCGTTTGAGCTTGTGAAAAACTCAACAAACTCGGCATAGACTTGGTAGGAGCCGGAAAATTAAAATTGTTGGTAACGATAGGCGTTACAAAATGACCATCGACATTGGATTGCATCCGTAATTCATTCATCCAAGCCCCACCGCGTTTGCTAGGACGTGCGAAGAAATCCATATAAATAACACCAATATGATTACCGGTAGAATCAGTCACCTCAAATACTTGTTGGTCTTTGTGCCAAACCGCTACGTTTTTTAAGGGTTTAAAGTTCAATCCAAAAAGCTTATGAGCCAACAAAAACGCCCCGTCTCTTACGGCATTTACTTCAAAATACGGTTTGGTTACACTTTCATCAAAATTATATGCTTGTTCCCTTATTTTACGAACATAATAGCGCCAATCACTCTGTTTGAAATCGCCTGAAATGCCGTCTTTACGCATCATATCCACCAGTAGATCTCTATCATTTGTAGCGGTTTTTAAAGCCGGTTGCCAAACTTTATTGAGCAAATCATAAACATTAGCGGGATTTTCGGCCATATTTTCGGCCAAAATATATTGTGCATAATTTTCATAACCCAGCAAATGAGCTTTTTCGGTACGTAATTGTACCATTTTTTCCAAGATTTTTTTATTGTCGTGTGCATTATTATTATTACCGCGATTGGCATATGCATTAAAAATTTTCTCCCGCAAAACCCGGTTGGGAGAATAATCTAAAAAAGGATAAATACTGGGGCGTTGCAAAGTAAAAGACCAACCGGTTTTATGACCTCGCTTACTGGCCTCCTCTGCCGCTGCATCCATAGCTTGTTTGGGCATTTTTCCCAAATCTTTTTTGTCCGTCACATAAAGTTCATAGTCATTGGTTTCGGCCAGTAAATTATCATTAAAGCTTTGTTGCAAAGCCGCTAATTCTTTATTTATGACTTGCAAGCGTTTCTGTTTATCTGCCGGGAGATTAACGCCCGAACGCACAAATTTTTTATAAGTTTCTTCAAGCAAACGTTTATCCTCATCATCCAAATCCAAGCTATCTTTTTGTTGATAAATAGTATTGATGCGATTAAACAACCAGCGGTTCATTTTAATTTTATCAAAATGAGCCGCTAGTTCCGGTTTGATTTTTTTTGAGGTTTCCTGTAATATCTTATCGGTATTTGCTGCTTCCAAAGCATCAAAAGTATTTCTTACCCGTTTGAGTAAACGACCGCTTTGTTCAAATGCAACAATTGTATTTTTAAAAGTAGGTTGTACCTGATTATTAATAATGCTTTCAATTTCTTTGTTATGAATCTCCATAGCTTCTTCAAAAGCCGGCAAATAGTCTTTACTTTTTATTTTATCAAAAGGCGGCGTCCCGAAAGGCGTATCCCATGTTTGTAATAAAATATTTTTTTGTCCGGTTTCTAACATTTTAGCGTCATTTGTTTTATTTTTACTATTTTGACAAGAATATGCCGAAAAAAACAGTAAGATAAGATAAATGTAATTTTTCATAAAGTAAAATTTTAGGATGAAAACAAATGTAAGAAATATTTGAATATTTTTTAAAATTTTTTTTTTGACAAAAAATGACAATAAGCACAAAAAACACAAGATCAGATAAGAGTTATGGCGTTAGAGTTTAATAAATCCACAAAATATTCTTACATTTGTGGCAGGAATTTAGATTGCATTAAACAATTAATAATGAAAGATTTATTTGATAGATTAAAAAAAGATAAAGGGCCTTTGGGAAATTATGCAGATATCGCAGAAGGTTATTTTGTTTTTCCAAAATTTGAAGGGCCGATTTCCAACCGTATGAAATTCAACGGAAAGGAAATGATTATTTGGAGTATCAATAATTATTTGGGGTTAGCCAATCATCCCGAAGTCAGAAAAGCCGATGCCGAATCGGCTGCCAAATGGGGGATGGCTTATCCAATGGGAGCCAGAGCTATGTCCGGTCAAACCGTCAAACATGAACAGTTGGAAAAAGAATTGGCCGAGTTTGTAAAAAAAGAATCGGCTTATTTGCTCAACTTCGGTTATCAAGGCAATGTATCCATCATTGACAGTTTGGTGACTAAAAACGATGTGATTGTTTACGATAGTGATTCACATGCCAGCATTATAGACGGTTGTCGTTTGCATCAAGGAAAACGTTACACGTTCAGACACAACGATATTAAAAGTTTGAAAAAAATGCTCGAACGGGCTACCAAAGTTGCCGACAAAAACAACGGCGGCATTTTGGTTATCACAGAAGGGGTATTCGGTATGCGGGGTGAACAAGGAAAACTCAAAGAAATTGTTGCACTAAAAGAACAATTCAATTTCCGTTTGCTGGTTGACGACGCACACGGATTCGGTACATTGGGCAAAACCGGTGCCGGTGCCGGAGAAGAACAAGGCGTCCAAGACGATATTGATATTTACTTTGCTACATTTGCCAAATCAATGGCGGGTATCGGTGCTTTTGTAGCAGGAGATAGAGATGTTATCCAGTACCTTAAATATAATATGCGTTCACAAGTTTTTGCCAAATCTTTACCGATGCCAATGGTTGAAGGGGCGTTAAAACGCTTGGAATTATTAAGACAAAGTCCTGAACTTAAAAACAAATTATGGTCCATAGCAACAGCTTTGCAAAAAGGGTTGCGCGAAGCAGGTTTTGATTTGGGAGCAACCGACACGGTTATCACTCCGGTTCATTTGGAAGGCAGTGTAGCCGAAGCCATGGTAATGGTTAAAGATTTGCGCGAAAAATATAATGTATTTACTTCCATTGTCATATATCCGGTTATCCCCAAAGGTATGATTCTTCTGAGATTAATTCCGACAGCTGTTCATACTCAGGAAGATATAGATATCACGGTCAAAGCATTTTCATCTGTCAGAAGTAAATTGGAATCAGGTGTTTATAAAAAAATAGGCGAAGAAATGATAAAAAAGATGAGACAACAATAAAGAAAAAATAATAACTGGCTATATAAACAAAAAAATTAAATGTTAAAGTGCCCCAAAAATTATTTTTTTTTAAAAAATTTGCAGAATTTATTTATTTTTATTATATTTGCATTGATAAATGATTAGTAATCGTTTTTCATAATGTGAATTTTAGGTTAACAACACAAATTAATAACCGGCTTGAAAACAAGCCGGTTATTATTTTTTCCTGTTTTCGCCACTGGAACACCCAATATTAATTAGTTTTTTATCATTACTTTTTTGCATCGCCCAAAAAAGTAACAAAAAACGCTAGCCTTACGAAACTTTTCCTAATTTCTACGCTTTTCTCCCTAAAAAATCTGAACTCGCAAAAGCCTATTGTTTTTAATCTTTATTTTCATTTGATAAAATATTTTAACTTTCATGAAACTTTCATTTTGCTCAAACAGCAGATTGTTTTTAATACCGCTTACACATTCAATATAGTCCAATAAATTGTCCTATTTTCATGTAGTAGCGGTATTATAC
>JALVST010000012.1:0-6541 GCA_027024205.1 Flavobacteriales bacterium
TTCATCTATTTTTTCACTACTTGTTGTACCGTCAACTACATGCGTCCAACCGTTACTAGCGTCATAGTAATAAAATCCGGTGGTACCGTCCGTCTGATAAATCATCAATCCCGTAGCCGGCGAAAGAATGGCATTGCGCTGTGCTTCGGTCATACGGGGAATGAGGATTCCCTTGTCGGTGCTTTTGACGTCCAGCATGGCGGAACTATCCGGGTTACTGCCGTCATTGTTAATGCCTACTTGGGCATGGGTCCGGTTTGTCATGAAGAACATCATGAGCGCGATCGTCGAAAGAAGTGATAATCTTTTCATGTGCTTAACATTTTGAAACCTGAATAAAATAATTGTTCGTTTCATAGTAATCATTTTTCATTAATAATAAAGTCCAATAGCCGGTGCACAAAAAACCGTGTTCTGTTCAGAAGAGAAAAAACCGGTAAAGGCTCGTGTACTTTTTCTTTTTCTTATACTGAATTTTCCCATAGCTCGTTATGCACAGTTCAAAATTAAATAACTTCCGGCGAAAAAAAAGACTGAAATCACCCTAAAAAGGTCATCATTTGGTCATCATTTCGGGGTATTTTTGTTAAAATTTGCGATTTCACTCGAAAACGGACGTCAAATGTCGCGGGTAAGGCTGTGTAAAGTGAAGGGGTGGATTTTTTGGTTTTTCTCTGCGGTAAAGGGGTAAAAAAATGTGGATATTGAATGAATTTACGGATCAAATAATCGTTGTAGAGGCGTTGCATGCAACGCCTCTACTGCGTTTTTTGCCTTGATACAGAAAAAAATTCGAGACCCTTGCAATTTTAATAACACATGGAAAATAACTCATTCTACTTCAATCTTCTTCGTTGTCGAAATTTTTTAATCCTCATGATCAATGAGATCACTGTGGTTGAAAAATTTCTTCCGCCTCGAATCTTTTTGTATAATGAGTTTTGCAAGGGTCTCTTTTCAATTTATTTTGGACTAAAAAACAATTGCTTTTGGTATAATACCAAAAAGAACAAAAAGAACCGCCACATTTCCTTCGGAAATACGGCGGCCCGGGAATTACTACTACTATGAAAAAAACTATTTTTTATAAATGACGAATTACATATAAAAATATGATTAAACTTTTGATATCAACCAATTTATCTTAATGACTAACCTTATCCATGGTGTATTCTATGGTTACATTGTGCATGTTTATAGCGTCACCATCATCACTACCGGAAAATCTCATATATATGAAATACGATTTATCGTTATCTATAACAATTGGTGGTGATGGGATGGTAGTATATGCTTGATAGTTACTTATATTAATAAATACATTAGATGTAGCGGTTGTTGCAACACCGGTATTTAAATTTTTTTCTTCAAAATAGAAAACTATATAATTTTGATCTTCAACATGTCCGGAAGCATATAACGTTATTTTTGTAATAACGGCACCATCGGGAAGATGAACCCCTTTCACTATTGTGGCAAATCCTCCCAATACGTTATTTGCGACAAATCTTATGCTTCCGTTATAATACTTGTTATAGTAAACATCTGTTTCTGATGCCTTTGAGACTCTAAAATCAATCCCTAAGGTATTAAATTTATAAGTTTTGGGCGTTACATAATTATAGTCTTTGCTCGTCGTCACTTCACCCTTAAAATAACCGGCATAACTTCCCGTTTTTTCGGCTTCACCATATACAGCGTAATGTGTACCACCGGCTGTTGAACTTATTTTATTATAAGTGCCGTATTTATTTCCTGTTCCTGACCCGAATAACACATTATAGGTTCCATATTGTTTAAAATTGTTATCAATGTTAATGTCATTCATAACACCATATTGTTCTCCTGTTCTGTTACCGTACATCAAATTATATACGCCATATTGGGGACCGATTCCCGTTCCGGACATGTCATTATAAATTCCAAAATTGAGTCCGGTATTACCCCCCTCCGGTTTTGAATAATAACCGTATTGATTAATTAAGCCGGAGCCCGAATTGGTCGAAACAATAGATTTTACACCGATATAGTTTCCGGTTGAATTTCCTGTTTGTTGAACCGTAATTTTTGTATCGGAATTAACGGTTGAAGTTCCGATTGCTATATTTCCGGAGTGATACATATTATCATTGATGTTATCAGGTAAACTGCCATTGGGTTTTAAGAAGGTTACCGGTGTATTGGTTAAATCATCGTAATTGCCCGAAAATTTATCAGCCGGCACCCAGTTGTTACCGTTCCATCCCAAAACTTGTCCGGTAGCGGGCGGATTAGTCGAAACATTTACATCTGTCAAGTTATCTATTCCACTGTTTAAAGAAAAAACCGTACCCGATAAATCTAATCCCGTTCCTGCCGAATAAGTGGTATTATGATCGTTTGCCGGAACCCAGTTGTTACCGTCCCAACCCAAAACTTGTCCGGTTGCGGGCGGATTAGCAGAAACATCCACATCCGAATGCGTGTCGATAGAACCGGCTGCTGATACGGGAGCATCCGCGAAACTCACCTGACCACTACCGTCGGTTTGCATGATTTGTCCTGCCGTTCCGTCGGTTTGCGGCATAAAGTATTCGTCATTGATGTTCATACGTCCGTCTTTGTATATGGTGAGGGCATTGTGTTGGCTTAATGAACCTTGTCCATTACCTATTACAAACAAACGGTCGGAAGAATTCCAATGAGATATATCGGCAGGGGTATAATCTGTATTATTCCGACCAACTGCTGTTTCCGCATAGGAAGGGGCGGTTACATCACTTCCCATAGCAATGGATAAGTAACCTGAGGCAGTTGAGTTATATCCCATAGCCGTTGACCAGATTCCGGATGCGGTGGTATATTTTCCAATAGATACGGCGTTTTGCGCTGATGCAGTTGCGTATTCACCCATGGCAATGGCATTTTTCCCCGATGCGGTTGTGTTTTTCCCTATTGCCGTAGAACTATGCCCCGATGCAGTTGTATGATTTCCCATTGCGGTGGAACTGAAACCGGATGCAAATGTACTATACCCCATTGCCGTGGCGTCCATAAAAGATGCCATTGTATTATTTCCTAATGCCGTAGAATTCAAGCCGGATGCGATTGTGTTATTTCCCATTGCAATAGAATAATAACCGATATTAACATCATTCCAATGAATACCATTTACATATCCGGCTCTAAAAGCGGCTTTTCTGGGATAAAAGAACATTTGGGGACCATTTCCGGCATTTTCATTATCAAAGCTTTGTCCGGAGTTGATAGAGCCTGTAACCAAAAAACCATCCGTACCATCCACACGTACGGCACCGTTATCGGCAATAATGCTCTTACCGGCACCGGCACCGCCCTGGTCGTAAGCTTGATCAAGGGTGTTTTTTTCGGAATAATCCGCCATTTTTTCCCAACCCGAACCACCATAGTAATAGAATCCGATATTCCCGTCCGTTTGGAATACGATAAGACCCGTAGCGGGTGATGAAATCGACAGGCGTTCGGTTTCTGTCATCCTGGGAGTGAGCATCCCTTTGGTAGTACTCTTAACGTCCAGCATAGCCGAAGCCTCCGGACTGCTACCGTCATTGTTGATGCCTACTTGGGCATGCATACGGTATACCATGAATAAACTCATGAAGATCAACATGGAGAAGATAATTTTTTTCATCATAGAAAATTTTAATTAATAATGGAGTTTAACTTTGCTCATATCCCTTTTTCACCTATTAAACAGGCCTGTGAATACGTGACTACTTTTTCTTTTTTATAGACCGATTTTCCCATAGCTCGTTTTCTTTTTCTTTGTTCAAAATTATGAACCTTAGAAGGAAAAATTCATCTTAGAGGGGTACTCGTTTGGTACTCAAAGGGTACTCATTTAGTACTCATTTCAGGTTTTTTTGTTAAAATCCGTCTTTTTTTTGGAAAACAGATGTCAAATGTCGCGCATGAAGGAGGATAAAGTGTAAAGCATGGATCATTGGGTTCTCAAAGTCTTTTTTGCCGTTTCCATACCAAAAAGATGCAAGTTTTTTCCAAAATTGTGTAAAACAAATAGTGATATGAGTCGCTACTTTTGTGAAATAATAATAATCCAATGTCAACCGGACTTAACATCATCAGCATTCTTTTAAGCGGATTACTCCTATGGAATAATCCGTCATATCTGACTGTTGTCGATCAAAAGACCGAATGCTCATGCGAAGCAAGTATGTCTTGTTGTACTACCGGACATTGTAAAATGATGTTGTCCAAACATTCTCACGGGACAAAATCCAAAAACTCAAATCATTGTAACTGTAAGCAACAGCAACCTGTAAAACAAGAAGCTGTTCCTGTAATAAAAAATATATTACCGGAACAAAAGTCCGGAAAGGCTTCAAATTCTTTTGGATTTTATCACCATGAAATTTTGACTGCTTTTTATCATCAAAATTTCAAAACAAAAATCCTGAATAGAAAATGGTTAAAACCGCCAAACGGTAATACACAAGCGCTTTTGTGTGTTTTTAGATTATGATTTGACATTATTTAAAGACGCATATCAGGTCTTTTTAAGTTTAAATCATTATTAAAATCTATCATCACATAAAATCATAAATCATGAAAAAAATATTTTTATCTATTATATTTTTGTTGGGGTTAACACTAACTGCTCAACAAAACCAATTAGCCATACCCCCTACTCTAACAGGTACCAATATCAACTTAAACCTGCAAAACGGCACATATCAATTTTTCCCCGGACAAATCACCCAAACTATGGGGGCAAACGGTGACATTTTGGGTCCTACTTTAATCTTAAATCAAGGTGACTTTGTCAATTTTAGTGTCAATAACCAACTCGGTGAGGATACCACTATCCACTGGCACGGCATGCACGTGTCTGCTATCAATGACGGTGGTCCGCATACAGTCATTACTGACGGGAGCACTTGGACACCGGCTTTTACCATTATGGATAAAGCGGCTACCTATTGGTACCACCCGCATCTGCATACCCATACGGATTTGCACGTCTCAAAAGGTATTGCAGGATTGATTATCGTCAAAGATGCCGAAGAAGCAGCGCTTGACCTACCCCGTACTTATGGCGTTGACGACATACCCTTAGTTATTCAAACCAAATCTTTTGACAACAATAATCAAATTGTCAATCATGCCAACAACGACAATGTTTTAATGGTCAATGCGACCATCAACCCTTATGTTGACGTGCCGGCACAAGTAGTCCGTTTTAGAATTTTGAACGGCTCATCGCAACGGGTTTTCAATTTGGGATTATCCAATAACGAGAATTTTTATTTGATTACCACCGACGGTGGTTTACTCAATGCACCTTTACAAACCACAAGATTGCAAATGGCTCCCGGCGAAAGAGCCGAAATCTTAGTTGATTTGAACGGTCGTGAAAACCAAACTTTATTTCTAAAAAGTTATGCCTCCGAATTTCAAAACGGTATTTACGGAGCTACATTACCCGGCATGAATGCAAATATGACTATGAACGGTTATAACCCCAATAGCTTAAACGGTGCTGATTTTGATATTTTGCAAATTAATGTAACGGCTCAAAACGCCAATCCCGTTACAAGTATCCCTAGCACTTTAGCGAACGACACACCGCTTGACGAAAGTAGTGCCAATATTACCAGAACTTTAACCTTTTCACCGCAAAATCCGGGTATGAACCAACTCAACGGTAACTTTTTAATCAACAACAGTAGTTTTGATATGAATGTAATCAACTATAGCATTCCGTTGGACAATGTTGAAATATGGCAACTGCAAAACCAATCTGCCATTGCACACCCGTTTCATATCCACGATGTACAGTTTTACATTCTGGACCGCAACGGCAACCCGCCACCGGCTACCGAACAAGGTCGTAAAGATGTGGTACTGGTCAAACCTATGGAAACGGTACGCTTTATTGCACAATTTTCTGATTTTGCTGATGATGCCGTACCCTATATGTACCATTGTCACATGCTCACTCACGAAGATGGCGGCATGATGGGACAATTTGTGGTGCAATCAACTAATGCCGTTGATGAAAATACTTCTTTTGATTTAAGCGTATATCCTAATCCCGCTACACAAATCATCAATATCAAGTCTGAAAAACCGGTTACCAAAATTAGACTAACGAATATGTCCGGACAAAAAGTTTTTGAACAAGACTTTGATTTTCAAAACAATCCGGATATTAAATTTTCAAAACCGGGTATGTATTTGATGGAAATTTATGCCGGCAGTGCCAAAATTGTGAAAAAACTTGTCGTACAATAAAAATCAATTTAACCACAAGACCTGACAGGTTTTTGGAAACCTGTCAGGTCTAAAGAACGTTAAAAAAACCTACTAGGTTTTGAAAACCTAGTAGGTCTAAAAAACAAAAAACATGCTCTCAAAAATCATAAAATTTTTCCTTGAAAACAAACTGGTTTCCATTCTCCTGTTAATCGTTTTGATTGCTTGGGGAATTGCCACGGCACCTTTCGGCTGGCAAACGGGTTTTATACCCAATGATCCTGTTCCGGTGGATGCCATTCCGGAT
>JALVST010000012.1:6551-7441 GCA_027024205.1 Flavobacteriales bacterium
CGTTTATACCGAATGGAATGGTCGTTCGCCACGCGACATTGACGACCAGATAACCTACCCGCTGACCACCTCTTTGCTGGGTATTCCGGGGGTTAAAACCATTCGTAGCAGTTCCATATTCGGCTTATCAAGTATTTACGTCATCTTTGACGAAGGTGTGGATTTTTACTGGTCACGAAGCCGGATACTCGAAAAACTGAATTCCCTACCCGCCGGCTTATTACCGGAAGGCGTTACACCCACTTTGGGTCCGGATGCGACCGCTTTGGGACAGGTATATTGGTACACGCTTGAAGGTCGTGACAGCTTGGGACACCCTGCCGGTGGTTGGGACCCGCAAGAGTTGCGCTCCTTGCAAGATTTTTATGTCAAATACGCCTTAACTTCGGTTAAAGGTGTTTCGGAAGTTGCCTCTATCGGCGGGTATGTCAAAGAGTACCAAATAGATGTGGACCCCGAAGCGATGAAAACATACGGTATCGATATTGGTCAAGTCATCAGTGCCGTTAAAAATTCCAATCTCGATGTAGGCGCGCGTACCTTGGAGTTTAACCGCGCCGAATATCTCATTCGTTCATTGGGCTATATCAAATCAACCAAAGATTTGGAAGAAGCCGTGATTATACAACGTAATAATGTACCTATCCGGCTTAAAGACATTGCCCATATTCAAGTTGGTCCGGCTTCAAGGCGGGGTGGGTTGGATAAAGCCGGCACCGAAGCAGTCGGTGGGGTTGTCGTGGCGCGCTATGGTGCCAATCCGTTGCAAGTAATCCAACGCGTCAAAGAAAAAATCAAAGAAATATCGGAAGCTTTACCGGACAGAAAATTGGCTGACGGCACTATTTCAAAAGTTAGTATCGTACCGTTTTACGACCGTTCAGGATTGA
>JALVST010000013.1 GCA_027024205.1 Flavobacteriales bacterium
AAAGGTTCGGGTAAAGGTAAGAAATCCGGTCAAAGTGGTAAGAAATAAAAACGTGTATTATGAATGAATTAATTATACAAAAGACAAATGGCGGTTTGGGACGTCGTATGCCTACTGAGGACGGTGTCAGCGGTTTGCTGGTTCAGGGTGTTGCTGTTTCTGGCGGTGTTCAATTGTACACGACATATAGATTGGAATCTATTGATGACTCTATTTCTATTGGCATCACGTCGGATTATGATACTAATAACGATATTATTGTTTATGAGCATATCAAAGAATTTTTCCGGTTAAATCCTGACGGTACATTGTATTTGATGTTGGTACCACGTGATAAATCAATCAGTGATATATTTCATCAAAATGACGGTAATATATATGGATTAGTTAGAGATGCTGAAGGCAAGATAAAACAATTGGCGATAGCTTTTAATCCTACAAATCCTATAGGTAATGGAGAAGTTCAGACAGCAATAGGGCAATTACAAAGTTTTGCCGATTGGGCAGCACAAACACAAAAACCATTAGTTGTTCTGGTGGAAGGAAGAAATGTAGATACAAAGCAGGATTTGCATACCAAAAATGCGCCTTCAGTAAGTGTTGTTGTCGGTCAAAATTTGGCAATTGCCAATTCATTTAGCAGTGAGTATGCCGCTGTTGGAACGGTATTGGGTGTTGTGAGTAAAGCCCGTGTAAACGAGTCAATCGGTTGGGTTGAGAAATTTAATTTAACCGGAGACAATTTGGAAGTTCCCGGTTTGTTTGGTCAAGGTTTGAATACACATTCTTCCGGCAGCCTGTCGCAATTTGATGATAAAGGTTATTTGTTTTTTAAGACCTATCCGGGTTATGCCGGTATCTACATGAACGACAGCTATACGGCGACTGTTCTCACGGATGATTTTGCTTATATAGAGTCGAACCGGACGATAAACAAGGCTATCCGTTTGGTTCGTTCGGCATTGTTGCCAAAATTGGCATCACCGGTTCAGGTTGATGTTAAGACGGGTCGTTTATCACCGGAAGTTATCAAACAATTTGAGATGACGGGTAAACGGGCTTTGGAAGTTATGTTGTCGGAAGATGAAATATCGGGTATGGATATTTTTGTAGATCCGTTGCAAGATATTATCGGGACGAGTGAATTGAAGATTCAATTCAGTTTGATACCTACCGGTACAGCAAGGAAAATCAGTGTAACAATCGGATTTAAAAATCCGGGCTTATAAAAAAACGAGGAACTATGCAACCATTAATAAACGGAAAACGCTACGACTGGGGAAATATTAAAGCCAATATGCTTGGCAGGACCGTAACCGGTATAACGGCTATCAATTACGAAGAGAAGGTCGAAAAGAAGAATTATTATGGTGCCGGCCGTTATCCTGTTCACAGAGGTTATGGCAATTATGAGGCATCGGCGAAAGTTACCTTATACGATTATGAGGTTGAAGCGATACAACGGGCTTTGGGTCCGGGCAAACGATTGACAGATGTTCCGGCTTTTGATATTGTTGTCAGTTTTATGGATAATTCGGGTCAGGTAGTTACACATGTCATCCGTAATGCTGAATTTACCGGTAATAAACGTGAATTGAAACAAGGAGACAGCACGTTTGAGATTGAATTGGAATTGATTGTTTCACATATAGAATGGAGTTGATATGAAACAGGTCAGTCAAGCACAAATAAAACGTTGGAAGTCACAATACGGTGATGTGTATGCCATTGAGGTCAAATTGGACGATAAGGGGAAGCAAAAAGCCGTTGGTTATTTTCGCAAGCCCGATTTGAACATTATAGCGGCGGCGAGCCGTTTTGCCGATACGGATCCGATTAAGAGCGGAGAGGTATTGTTGGAGAATTGCTGGCTTGACGGCGACGATGTCATTAAAACCGACGATGAAGCCAAAATGGGTGTTCTCACGCAATTGGGCAAATTGTTTAAGATAAAAGAAGCGGAAGTAAAAAAGCTTTAAGCTCGGGTTCGATAGACTTGGAATCCGGGCATTTGTCTTGGGCAAAAGCTTATGCTTTGATACGCTATCATTACGGCAAAGATCCGGAGCGGATGACCGAGGATGAAATCATACGATTGCTTGGCGAATTGCCGTTTATCCGGGAATATCAAGTAAACATTATGGAAGAGGCATTGGGCAGAATTGTCAGCCGGATGTTTGGAGAAGGGGATTAAAAAGCATTACGAAAAAGCCAACTGAAAAATTTAAAGAATAGAATGCTAAAAAGTAAAATAAGAATATGATCTCTCAACGATAAGTCCTCAGGGCTAAAAGCTGAATAATAGAAATAGATAGCCAGCCCTATAATGATCAAAGCTAATATGTTGTAAGCCTTAAACATGCTACAAAAATACAAAAAATGAGCGATAAAATCAATATAGATATTCATGTTTTGGGGGATATTTTCATCCAGCTTAAAAAATTACAGACTGAATTTTTGGAAATCAACCAGTCTGTTCAGGCATTACAACAAAACGCAACTAATACTTTCCAAAAAATTGCTGATAGAGTTAATGTTATTCATTTTACAGCAATTACTGATGCTGTTCGTAATACGGTAGATGCTTTTCGTGATATAACCCAACCCGGTGTTGTATTTCAAAAATCTATTGCGGATCTATCGTCCATTACGGGTATTGCCGGCAAGGATTTGGAAGAATTGAGTCAAACGGCTCGTGATGTTGGTAAATCGTCCGGTTTGGGTGCTTCCAAGGCGGCGGAAGCCTTTAAATATTTGGCGTCGCAAATTCAGGTGGATAAGATTGGTATTGCCGGGTTGAAAATATTGCAGCAGGAAACCATCAAATTGGCGCAAGCGTCAGGATTAGACTTGCCTACGGCGGCCAATGCCATGGCCGGAGCTATTAACCAATTCGGACTGGAAGCCAAGGAAGCTTCCCGTGTAATCAATGTATTGGCAGCTGGTTCCAAATACGGTGCGGCGGAGATACCGGAATTGGCGCAAGCTTTCAAACAAGCCGGTTCGGCGGCAGCCGTTGCCGGATTGGATATTGAACAATTGACCGGCGGCTTGGAAGTATTGAGTAAGAACTCAATCAAAGGTGCCGAAGCCGGAACGGCCATGCGTAACATTATTTTGCGAATGCAAACGGTGCTGGGTATTGATTTTAGTAAAACATCTTTGTCCGAGGCTTTGGAGTCATTAAAGCCCAAACTTAACGACGCTACCTATATGTTCAAGGTTTTTGGCGTTGAAAACGTAACGGCAGCGCAGTTTCTGATTAAGAATGCATCGGCGGTGGATGAAATGACCAGGAAAGTAACCGGGACAAAAGTGGCTTATGAGCAAGCGGCTATCAATACGGATACCTATGCGCATAAGATGCAAGTGATGAAAGCCCGAATCGATGACTTTAAAATAAGCCTAACGAATGCAACCGGAATGCTTGTGCCTTATATGGAAGCACTTTCCGGGACGGCGGTTACCATATCACAATTATTGCCGTTGATGTCTGCATTGAGCAAAGCACAGATTTTGTTCAGATTGGAGACTTATAAATCGATAGGAGCAATGTTGAAAGATATAGCATTGAAAATACGCACCGGAGTTGTAACAGCCGTTATGACGGTTCGTCAGTGGGCTTTGAATATTGCCATGTCGGCCAATCCGATAGGTTTGATAATATTGGGTATTTCGGCATTGATAGGAGTTATCGTTTTGGCGGTAAAATACTGGGATAAGATAATAGCGGCTATTATGCGGTTTAATATGTGGATATTGGATTTGGTTGACAAAGTTTTTCCGGGAGCAAAAGAAAGTATCATCGGTTTTTTTAAGAATGTTTGGAACTGGATAGACAAGAATTTTATTCAACCGTTGGTTAAAGCTTGGAAATGGTTAAAGGGTATTTTAGGTTTTGGCGATGAAAAAGCGGAGGCGGAGATAACCGTCACACATAAACAGGAAGAGCAAACCAATACGGGTACCGTAACTACCGGCGGTAAACCGGTATTGCAATTTAATAATCAAGGTAAACAAGGTTTGTCGGTTCATACGGGAAAAAGTCAAGGTGGTAGCGGATTTTCGTCGGCGGCCAAAAAGGAGGTAAACGTGCATATTGAACGGTTGGTGGATAAAATCATTGTGCAGGTAACACACCTGCAAGAAAGCACCGGAAAAATCAAAGAAAAGGTAAGCGAAGCGCTTGTATCTGCGGTTCGTGATACGGAAGTTGCATTGAGTTGATGTTATGGAATATACGATACCGGAATTGTTAAAATTATATGGTTTGCGTGGTTATACGCCACAATTGGCCGGTGTTGTAAACCGGTTGTTGCGTCCGGAAAACGAATTGTCATACCGGGAAGCCAAGCGTGAAGTGACGCGTCAATTGATGGGTTATGAGCAAATACAAGTGCGTGATATTGATGAGACGTATAAAGGCGATTTGTTCGGATTGCCGTTGTTTATGCCTTTGATATTGGAAGGTTATGATGAAGGTGTCGAAGATTTGTTGTTGGATAGTGCGATAGTTGAAATATCGCGACAAAAAAATATTGTTGTAACGGTCGTGCAAGGTCGTGATACAAGTGTCAAGGAGTTTGTCAATAATGGTGATTTTCAGATAAAGATAAGCGGTATATTGTCGAGCGACAGTGTGTATTATCCAAAAGATGAATTGAGTAATTTGCACGATTTTTTGACACACAAAGGTTCGATAAAAGTGGTCAATGAGAAGCTGAACGAATTGGGCATTTACGAGATAGTTGTCACGGATTATGCTTTTCCGCCGGTTGCATTTGAGAATATCCAACCATATACGATAAGTGCCGTAAGTGATGAACCTGTTGAATTGATTATAGACGGTTTATGAGAGTTTTGAGCAGTCATATTGTCATCGGTCAGTTGGAATTTGATTGGGTTGGATCGGTAGAGATTGTATCGTCGTGGCAAATGTTTACTGATACTGCTGATATAAGATTGCCGTCACATTTGAAAATCAATAAGGACGAATTGTTGGATTATATCAAATTCGGAGATAAAACGGTTATCAAATTGGGATATGATGGCGAATTGGATACGGTCTTTGAAGGTTATGTCACTGATATACATCCGGGTGTTCCGGTCAGTATCAAATGTGAAGACGAGATGTGGCGTTTGAAACAGGAAAGTATTACGGCTTCGGAACGTCAAATGAGTGTTAAAAAGCTGTTGAACCGTTATTTTAAAAGCTATAAACATGCGTTTATAGATGTTTCGTTGGGGACTATGGTTATTGACAATTTGAATAAGGTTAAGGTTTTGGAGCAGTTGAAAGGGAGTTTCGGTTTGTATGCTTTTTTTAGGGGCGATATTTTGTATGTAGGTAAACAGTATGATGTATCGACAGCCCGGAAACATACTTTTATATTGGATTATAATATTGCGGACGATGAATTGTCATATAAACGCAAGGATCAGGTTAAGATAAAGGTAAAAGCCATATCAAACAATGCTGACGGCAGTAAATTGGAATTGGAATTGGGAGATGATGAAGGAGATGTAAGGACATTGAATTTTTATAATTTATCGAAAGTTGCATTGCAAGAAGCGGCCAAGCGTGAATTGTCGCGGTTGAAATATGACGGTTGGCGTGGTGATTTTACGGCCTTCGGCACGCCGCTTGTCAGACACGGCGACATAGTATCGTTGCATAAACAAACCGGTGAATCGGACAAAACGGGTTCGTATTGGGTTGATAAGGTTGTTTATAATTTCGGTAAAGACGGATTTAGACAAAAAATCAGTTTAGGGCCAAGGTCATGAATTTGAAAGATGTTATACATAAGATAATCGATGAACGGCAACCGGTTCAGATATTAGCCGGTAAAGTGTTATCGGTCAATGAAAATGATATGACGGTAGATGTGTCAATTGCCGGTCGTGCCGACCGGTTGGATGTGCGTTTGCGTTCGGTGATCGACGGTCAGGAAACTGGCATTTTGATTTATCCCAAAATAGGAAGCTATGTTTTGGTGGGATTGATTGACAACCGGCCCGAAAGCTCTTTTGTGGTGGCTTATTCGGAGATAGATAAAATACGTTTGTTGGATTTGAATCTATTGGAATTGAACGGTAATAATAAAGGTGGTTTGGTTATCAGTGAAGAAGTTGCCAATGAATTGAATGCCATAAAACAAGACATCAACAATCTGAAACAGATATTTTCGGGTTGGACTGTTGCCGGCGGTGACGGTGGCAGTGCATTAAAATTGGCGGCAAGCACTTGGATGACATCGATGTTGTCAAATACGGTTAAAACGGATTTGGAAAATCAAAAAGTAACACATGGCGATTGATTATTTACATACCGACGAACATGATTTGATGATAAAAAACGGCGACTTTGTTGCCGGTTATTCGGATGAGCAACATGTTGAAACCTTGCTATTGGCACAAAAAGGAGAGATAAAGGCGTTTCCGTTAGCCGGTATCGGTATCCGTTCTTACGGTTTGTCGCCGTGGCATTACAAGGTTATGAAAAAACTTGAAAAACATATCAAATTACAATTGAAATACGACGGTGTCGTCAAACCGGCAGTAAAAGTGTCCAAAGATAAGATTAAAATAGATGCGCAATATTAGTTTATACATATTATTAATAGTATCATTGACATCGTGCGGTGTTGTCAAAAATTTAAAAAAAACAAAGCTTATGAGGCAGGAGCGTGGGATACGGATTATTGATATTCCGAAAGATAGTGTTGTTTACCGCCCGCATGTTATTTACAAGGATACTACTATTGTGGTCGAGAATAAACAAGTATTGCTCAAAACCAAATATTTACAAGGCAAAATTATCAAAGTGGTATGCGAACAAAAACCGCAACATATAACGGAGACTTATGAAAAAAAAGAAGCGGTTAACATTAAAGAAAAAGACAAACAGCGAAATGGATTTGTTTGGCGTGATGTTTATTTGTTGTGGTCGGGCTTGTTTATATTGGTTTTAATGATTGTTCAAAAATTGTTAAATAAATTGTTATGAATTATTACGAATTGTTCCGGGATCATATCAGTGAGTTGATAGCAATCGTTTCGGGGTTGATAGGTGGCAGTTTGATAGAGCGTAAGCGTAAAAAAATAGCCGTGAAACAAGCGGACGCCGATGCGACGGGGAAGTTAATGGACTTGTATCAGGAAGCCCTTGACGATTTGAAAAAACGCTATGAGGAGCGTATTGCCGAATTGCAAACGCAACACGATAATAAATTGGTTGAATTGGAAAAAAAGTGGAATGATAAATTTAATGAATTGGAAGATGAAATCAACCGGTTGCGGACGAATTTGGAGTTGTGGAAAACGAAATACCGGAAGTTGAAAGATGAATTTTCGGCTTATAAAAAGAGTATGCATGAGAAAAGTAAAAGTACAAAATAACCAATCTCTTTGGGACATATCCATACAAGAGTATGGCACCGTTGAGGCGGTATTTGAATTGGCAATGGCCAACGATATGGGTGTGACGGATTTGCTCACCGCCGGTCAGGAATTGGTATTACCGGAAGCGGATAAGAAAATAATAAAGCCCGAAGTGGTTGAATATTACCGGCGGAACGGTTTGCATCCGGTTACGGGTGAGACGGAAGTGGTTGAGACTTTTTGAAAAGTATCATATCATAAAAAATTAAAAAATGGCAAGAACAATTAACGAGATACAAACAGAGATTCTAAATGCTAAGGCATCGGCACAGGAGTTGGACGCTTTGAGTATTTTGACACAAGCCGAAAGTTCCGGTGTGGATAGTGGTAGTAAAGTAAGCGAGTGGCGTTCGTGGGTTTGGGTAGTAGCCGTGGCTATTTGGACGTTAGAAAAATTGTTTGATGTTTTTAAAATAGAGATTGAAGAGCGTATTGCTGCTACGCATGTGCATACACGCCGTTGGTATCGCGAGAAAGCATTGGCTTATCAATACGGCGATACGCTGAATGAAAGTGATGTGTATGATGTGATTGATACGGATAAACAAATAGTGAAATATGCCAGTGTTCGTAAAATCATTTTATCCGGACACGGGGCGCTACGCGTAAAAGTGTGTAAAGATAATAACGGAGATTTGGAAGTTTTAACTCAAACGGAGTTGGACGGCTTTACCGATTATATGAACCAAATTACCGACGCCGGGACAATGGTAATGCCTACATCGACACCAGCGGATCAATTGAAGCTGGAATTGGATATTTATTATAATAGGCAACTCATTGACAATACCGGTGCGGATATTGAAACGGGTGAAAACGTTGTTTTAAATGCCATTAAAAGCTATTTAAAACAAATGGATTTTGACGGGCGTTTGATACTTACAAAGTTGGTTGATGCTCTGCAAGAGGCAAAGGGCGTGGAGCTGCCGGTATTGAAATATGCGGCGGCACGTACAGATACCGGCACTTATGAGGATTTGTTTAATATGACTACCGGCGTAAGAGAAGAGTTTTACAATCCGGATGCGGGTTGGTTGCAGTTGGATGAAGCGAATACGGTCATTAATTATATTCCTTATGACGAGTAATAAATATCTTTAATATTGAATATGACCGGTTGGTTATTTGGAATTTGGCAACTTTTTTGCGCCGGACGGTGCGGGTGGTTTGGCTGGGCGTTATTATGGTTCCGGTGCGTCAAATCTATACACGGTTATTGGCATTTCGTGAAAAGTCGTTATATAAAATGTCGCATAACTCTCAAATAGTCTATTTACAAAAGGTTTTGAATGATAAGTTTGACGAGAACGACAGGCGGATAAAAGTCAGGAATAGTGAGATATTAGAACCCGTGTGGCATTATGACGCACAGGAGCAAAATCCGGTGTACTATTATGATACGGCTGATGATGTTCCGGTCTATTTTCGTTCGCCTACGGACTTTAACGAACTTAATGCAGATTTTGAAGTGGTTATGCCGTTGGGTTTAAAACCGGCAACGCAGCCGGAAATTGAAGCGTTTGAACTTCAGGTAAGTTTGTTGGTTGATTATTATAAACTTTACTCAAAAAAATACATTATCAAATATGAATAAGTTAAACATTGCAAGTACCGGCTATCCGGGTACTACAGAGAGTTGGAAATTTATCAAAGACAGCTATGAGATGATTGCTAATGCCCTAGGCAAAATCATTGAAACAAATGATGCCGTTATTTTGACCGGTATGGAAATTGACATAAACAATAGAATTTCAGATGGATATTTAATTTATCAAGGTGAAATATTTACGTTTAATGGTGGTATTCATACGGGTACAATTGTTTTGGTAGAGGAAGTAACGGATGTTGAGTATAATACCGATCCGTCAAATTCAGGACAGTTACAATCATTACCTACATATTATAAACGATACGCCAAACCGGGCAACCCGGGGGAAGGCTTTCAAGATATTCCTTTTAGTGATTTTATCCGTTTAGATGCGCTAATTACCATTAGCGAGAGAACTAAACAAGCGACCGAATTGAAAATGGGTATTGCAAAGATTGCAACCCAAATGCAAGCAAATAGTGATTCTGATGATGCTTGTATTATTACCCCAAAAAAACTATCCGGTCGCACAGCTAACGAAAACAGAAATGGACTTGCAAAGATTGCAACTCAAATAGAAACTATTGAAGGAGTAGATGATTCTAAAATTGTAACTCCTGCTAAGTTGCAATACAAACTTGATAATATGCCATTAAAGATTTTTAAAAAATTTAAAATTGATAACATTTCTTGTGATGCAGGATCAAGAAATTCAGGTTACCAGTTATTTAATTTAGGAATAAATATTGGGAAGGAAAATTATATGATAATAGGGTCATTTAATGGGGACCAAACTGTTGGTGTAGAGTTATTATTTTCATTAACAATGAAAAAAAATGATCAAGAATTTATAGCTAACTGGACACTTGATGCTACAAATATCTCAGGCGGAGGAACAATTTCCGGCTATATCGATTTAATAGTTGTTCGGTTTTAATGAATGAAATCATTACTTTATATCTCATTATCATTTTTTTAATAATACAAAAACTTTATTGAATTACAATAAAGAAGAACTCTGTAATAATTTTTCTTACAGAACCTACTTTCAGAATGTTGGTATTTGGTTTTAGGGATTATACAAGCATATAATGTCTGAAAAGTTGAAGTTATTTTTGTTGAGAACAAAGCATAAAATTTTCAGCATAGCTGAAGCTATGGTTAAAATTTTTAATGCAGTTATCGGCAAAAAGAACTTAACTTGGTTGGATAATTATATGCTTGATGCGACGCTTTGTTTTTTGTTACTTTTTTGGGCGATGCAAAAAAGTAATGATAAAAAACTAATTAATATTGGGTGTCCCAGTGGCGAAAACAGGAAAAAAGCTACCCGGTTTTGAGTAGCTTTTTTTAGTGTGTTTTAAAATCTTACTTCTTTTTCTTATTAGACTTTTTTTCAACCAAATCATACATGATAGGGGTTGCAACAAATAAAGATGAATAAGTACCGACAATTACCCCGACAATCAAAGCGAAAACAAAACCTCTGATACTTTCGCCACCGAAAATAAAGATGGCTATCAAAGTGATTAAGGTAGTCAATGAGGTGTTTAAGGTACGGGATAACGTCGTATCCAAAGCTTTATTGATTTTTTTATTCATCGGCCAAGACGGATGTTCTTTAAAATATTCCCGGATACGGTCAAAAATAACTACCGTATCGTTCAATGAATACCCGATTACTGTCAATATAGCAGCTATAAATGCTTGGTCAATTTCCATATTGAAAGGCGCAAAACGCCAAGTCAATGAGAAAACACCCAATACAATCAATACGTCGTGGAATACGGCGATAACAGCACCGGCACTGAATTGCCATTTTTTAAAGCGGTACAGGATATACATAAAGACGACAAACAAAGAGCCTAAAACTGCATATACCGAACTCTTTTTTATATCGTCGGCTATGGTAGGACCGACTTTTATAGATTGCATACGGCCTATTTTCTTATGTTCGTCACTACTGATAAAATCTTCATATGTATAGCCTTTCGGGAAAAACGGTTTTAAGCCTTCAAACAAACGTTTTTGAACTTCGTTATCGACTTCTTCACCTTCTTTGTCTATTAAAAATTTAGTAGTAATTTTCAACTGGTTGTCACCGCCGTATTTTTTAACATCCGGGGCAAATTTATTACCTTTTTCATCAACAAATTGATCCGTGAGAGATTTCCGGGCTTCTTCCACATTGATTTTTTTGTCAAAAGCTACAATATAAGTACGGCCTCCAACAAAATCAACCCCCGGGTTCAATCCGTTTGTAAAGATGGATATCAATCCGATTAAAATTATAGTACTAGATAAAATATAAGCTTTTTTTCTTTTGCCGAGAAAATCAATGTTGATATTGGTAAACCAATTGCGGGTTAATTTGGTGTCAAAAGTGAGCGTTTTGCCTTTACCCATATACCATTCTACCAAAATACGGGTAATAAAAATAGCGGTAAACAAGGAAGTACCTATACCGATTAACAGGGTAGTAGCAAAACCTTTGATAGGACCGGTTCCAAAGAATAAGAGAATCAATCCGGTTAAAGCTGTTGTAAAATTAGCGTCGATAATAGACGATAAAGCGTTTCGGAATCCGTCGTCAACAGCATCGCGTAAGGTTTTACCGCGACGCATTTCTTCCCTGACACGTTCAAAAATAAGCACGTTAGCATCAACCGCCATACCGATAGTTAATACGATACCGGCCAAACCGGGCAATGTCAAAACGGCATTCAAACTGGCCAAAATACCGAAAATAAATAGAATATTTAAAACCAAAGCGATATCGGAGAATAAACCGACTTTGCCGTAATATCCAAACATCCAGATAAATATAAAGAGGAATGCAAAGATAAAGGACAATTTTCCGCCTTCAATGGCTTTGTGTCCCAAGGAAGGACCGACAATTTCAGATTGTACAATATCAGCTTTGGCAGGTAATTTACCGGCTCTCAGCACGTTGGCTAAGTCTTTTGCTTCTTCCAAGGTAAAGTCTCCGGTAATTTCAGAACGGCCTCCTGTAATCGGTCCGTTGTGTACGCCGGGAGCCGAATAAACAATATTATCCAATACAATAGCAATACCGGTTTTATCATTAAAGGCTTGTGTGGTCATTTCTTTCCACTTCTTGGCGCCGGCACCGTTCATTTGCATGGTAACGGCCGGTTTGCCGAATTGGTCGTAGGATGACTGGGCATCAACAATAACATCACCGCTGATGGGAGGTTTATTGTCGCGGTTGCCTTTGATAGCGTATAAATAGACCGTACCTCTTTTTTTATCCGGTTTACCCCATAAAAATTTAACGTCTTTTAACTCAGTTGGCAATAATTTTTTAGCTTCTGGGCTGTTGAGCATTTGTGCTACACGGCGTTTATCTTTTAAATTTACGATACCGATTCTGGCATAACTTCCGGATGTTAAATATTTAAATAAAGTTTCTTTTTGTTGCTCATCAACCAGTAAAGTATCGACGTCTTTTTTAGCCGTATCTTTTTTTACTTGTTGATTTTGAGCGTAATACCTGTCTAATTGTTTCAAATAGGGTAAAACATCTTGTGCATTATAGGCATGCCAAAATTCCAATTGTGCCGTACTTTGCAAGAGTTTCTTTACCCGTTCGATATCTTTGGCACCGGCCAATTCAACCAGGATACGTCCAGATTTGCCCAAACGTTGGATATTGGGTTGTGTTACACCGAATTTATCTATCCGCTTACGTAAGACTTCAAAGGCACTGACCATGGCGTCATCCACTTTTTTGCGGATGATTTTCTTAACTTCATCATCGGACATATTAAATTTGATTTCATCGGATAAATTGCGATTACCGAAAATTTCGGGTGAACTTAATTTTACCGGTTTGTCAGCTTGACTGTTTATTTTATCAAAAGCTTCAAAAAACAAATCAATGTAAGGCTTGTCGCTGTTTTTTTGCATTTTACTGGCTTCGGCAAGCGCTTGGTTAAAGATAGGATTTTTGGTATTGTTAGCCAGATTTTTCAAGATGTCTTTAACCGAGATTTGCAAGATTACGTTGATTCCGCCTCTTAAATCCAGACCGAGGTTCATCTCACGGTTTTTGATATCGTTGTAAGTAAAGTCGGAACCTAAGATACTGAATACCGGTTTGTTTGCCAAGGAGTCCAAATATTGTTTTTCTTTGTTGTAGTCGCCTTTGGCAAAAGCTTTGGCTTCTTTTCTGATTTGGTTTGCTTTGAATGTAAATGATAATGTATAAATACTTATCAATCCTAAAATAATAGCAAATACTATAACAAGTCCTTTATTTCGCATTCTCTTCTGTTTTTTTCAGTTCATTATAATTTTGACGGGCAAAGATAATTTTTTTAGCCTGTATTTTCAAATTTTTTGTCTATTTTGTTTTATTTAAAAATTGAATGTAAGTTGTAATCCCGGATATTGATAACCGGGTGTTTTGATAATATTCATCCCAAATTGTAATTTTTTCCGTGCATATTTATATCTGATTCTGTTTTGTTTGTCATCTAAGACGTACCGGCCGTGAATCCAATCATACAAATAACTACCGATAATCAAAACAACAGAGCCGTAAGCAACAATTACATCTTGTGTATTTAAGGTTTTGTCCAATCCGGCATTGTCCAACAAAATAATACGGGTTAAGGATTTATTGGAAACCGATAAGTAAATCCAGCTCAAATAACCGATAGAACGGGCGCCTAAAATATAATAGCCTTTCTTTTTTTCTCCGATTTTAAAATGTATATGACCGGGCAGTATCGTGGCTATCATCATATCTTGCATCCGTAAATCCGTGCTTAGAATTTTAAATTCTTCGTAAGTCATATCTTTAGGGATGGCAGGAAGTTCGAAATTGGAATTTTTTTGATGTTTGTAAATATCCAAATCTTGCCCGGAAATAATACCGGATACCGAAAAAATCAGTAAAAAAAAGATAAAATATTTCACTGTTGATTGTTTTATTTATAAGTATTTTTGAGTCAGCCGTATTAGTATTCCAATGCATTCAAATATTGTAATTTCTTTTTCCAAAACTCCAATATCTCTTTGTTTTTGGCAATGTTTTTTTCTACTTCTTTTTTTATCGGGTTATTATCGTCGTCCGATTTGATAAACATCATATTGTTTTCCAATTGTTCTACTTCCTTTAAAATATTTTCGATTTTTTGACGAACAAAACGCTTTTCTGAATCCAATTTACGGTAATTCCCTTCTTCGTAATATTGGTCAACAATGTTTTTGAATTTTAAAAACGACAGTTCACGTTTATCAATGTGTAATTTGTCGTAAAGCGAATTGATAAATTTGTTGAATTTGACATTAATATAATGCTTGTTGTCAGGGACATAGCCGAGTTCTTTCCATTCGTTGATAATTTTTTTTATATCGTCTATGGTATAACCGGCCGAATTGTCCACATCTTTAAATTGTTCTTTGAGTTTGTTTAAATACTCTTTTTTCTTGATAAAATTGTTGTATTCTTCATCTTTTTCGGAGCGGATATGCGCGTGATAACGGTCAAAGTAATGGTTACAGGCATTACGGAATTGTTGCCAAATTTTTTCAGAATATTTACGAGGAACGTGCCCTATTTTTTTCCATTCTTCTTGGATATCTTTAAATTTTTGCGTGGCCGTTTCCCATTCTTCACTGTCTTTAAGTTCTTCGGCAATTTTTATCAAAGTTAATTTTTTTTCCAAGTTTTCTTTTTGCAGTTCCTTTAAAGATTTGTAAAAATTATTTTTATGCCTGTTGAAATTTTTGATTACCGTTTTGAAATTTTCCCAGATTTCTTCCCTGTTTTTTCGTGGTACAAATCCTATTTTATAAAACTGTTCCCGCAATTCTTCCACTTGTTTGATTTTTTCTTGCCATTCTTTGTGTGTTTCCGGTATTTCGGCAGTCAGTTCTTTGAGTTTTTCTATGATTTCTTGTTTTTTAACCAAATTTCCGGCAAACTCTTCTTTGAGTTTTTTATAAAAATCACGTCTTTTATCGTGAATTTGTTTGGTTATGGCTTTAAACTCTTCCCATATTTTTTCGCGAAGCTCACGTGCTACGGGGCCGGTTTCTTCTTTCCATTTTTTGTGCAGTTTTTGTAACTCTTTAAAAGCCCTGTGCACATCGTCGTAGTCTAGGAGTTTTTTGGCTTCTTCTATGATGCCTTGTTTTTGTTCAAGATTTTCTTTGAAAACTTTATCTCGATAATCACGGTCTAAATCCAATAAATCGTGAAAACGCTCTTCGTGGTGTTTAAATGTTTCCCAAATATCAGTGTACCGTGAACGGGGAATACTACCGGCCGTTCGCCATTGTTTTTTTATTTCCTTATACTTTTTGATGCGTTCATCAAAGTTGTATTCCGGCGAATCTATGATGTGTTTCAGTTCTTCAATTAAGGCTTGGCGTTTTTTTAAATTTTCTTCTAAACGGGCTTGAATTTCTTTACGGTATGCGTGAAGTTTATCTTTGTAGTCTTTAATAACGTATTTTAAATCTTTGATTTCGGGAATATCCAAATCAACTCTTTCGATATCGGGATGCGATTCTTTATATTGCTGTGTTAATTCATTTACTTTATCTTCAAAAGCCGTTTTAATGGCCTCAAAATGTTTTTTGATTTTTTGAACGGGATGTGTTTCCAACAGTTTTTTAGCTTCGTTCAAAAGTGTAGGGATATCAAAATCCTTATATGACAAAAACGGTACATGTTCATCGTGTTGTTCTTTATCTTGTTCCGATTCTACAGCCATATTTTGTTCAATCTCATCGACAATTTCATCGACGGACTTTTCGGATAAAAGTTTGTGACTTTCAGAACCTGTTTCCGTGTCTGCTGCTGTCTCCGTTTTTGCTGTGTTTTCGTCTGTTGTAAGAACATTATCGGCCCGTTCGGTTTGTGCGGAATCGGTTTGAGTTTCCGCCGACTCGTTCATTCCATCTGCGGGTTGCAGGTTTTCGTCTCTTTCTTCTACCATAATAGTAAATTTACCGGTTATTTTTTAGAAGCGAAATTTAACATTTTTTTTTGAATTACAAGGCAACTTATTTGGTCCAAATTTTCCAGGATCTTTCTGCTTGTAAGTGTAACATTTTCAATCCGTTACAAGTAACAGCCCCTCTTTTTCGGGCCATATACAGAAACTTTGTCTCGGGCGGATTATAGATTAAATCGTAAAAAAAGTGACGGACGGTAATAAAATCGTAAGGAAAGAACGGACTTTTTTCTGTATCGGGAAATTGTCCTACCGGTGTCGTATTTATCACTAATAAATGCATTTTAACGATTTGCTCTGTTAAATCATCGTATGTTATTTGCCGTTCATTTTCAGGTTGTCTTGATACCATGAGCGTTTCAATTCCCATTTGTTGTAGCGTGTAGTCAATCGCTTTGGCAGCACCACCCGTGCCGAGTATCAAGGCTTTACGATGCCAAGGTTTTAAGAAAGCTAGGAGACTTTGTCTAAAACCGTAAATATCCGTATTGTAGGCACTTATTTTTTTTGAAACAGGGTGGATAACCAGTGTATTTGCCGCTCCTACGGCTGCTACTTCCGGTGAGACTTCATCAACATATGTCAATACTTTTTCTTTGTAGGGAATAGTCACGTTTAAACCGGTCAAATTTGGGGTGTTTTGTATCAAATACGGCAATTCTTTAAGGTCCGGTAATTCGAAATTGCGGTAAATGTAATCCGTAATCTTTTCTTTTTCAAACTTTTGTTTAAAATAACTTTTTGAAAATGAATGTGTTAAAGGGTATCCGATTAGGCCGAGAATTTTTGGCGTCATGTGTTATATTGCTTCTTTGTCTGATGCTTTTTCAATCCAAATGATACTGATGATGCCGGTAATTATCAATAAAATTGCCAACCAAAAATTACCGTCAAAATGTGCTGGTAAAATTTGCTTGTAATAAGAAACAACGGGTTTACCGTGTTTGAGGACAATTTGGCCGTTGTGTTCCAGATAAACGGCCTTTTTCCAGGGCCATAAAATACTTAACGAACCTAAAATAAATCCGGTCAACAAAGCCAAGGTTTGATACCTGTATCGTTTAAAAAGCCATGATAGAACATGTGAAAATCCTATCAAACCGGCAATGGCTCCCGCTACAAAAGGTAAAAGGACCTTCAAATTGAAATGATTGATGGCATCTATGGTAACGAGTTGGTAGTTGCCGAGCAAAATCAGGACAAAAGAACCCGACAGACCGGGTAAAATCATACTCACAATGGCTATGATACCGTTGAGAAACAGGTACCAGGGATTATCATTTTCGACAGCCGGATGTAAAGTGGTTACCGCTATGGCAATTAATGTTCCTATGATAAAACTCAAATAGGTGGTCCAATGCCGTTTTTTAACATTTTTTCCGATAAAATAGACTGATGCCAAGACTAATCCGAAAAAGTATGCCCAAATGAATACGGGATAATCACGAAACAAGAAAGAAAACAACTTGGCAAGAGATAAAACAGCGGCAATTATTCCCAATCCTATGGAAAATAAAAAGTAAAAATTTATATGTTGTGCCAATTGTCGCCAGCGAAATTTGATAAACAACCGCAGTGCTGTCATATCAAATGATTTTATGGCGTTTATCAAACGTTCGTATATCCCTGTGATAAGTGCCATAGTACCGCCTGAAACGCCGGGTATAACGTTTGCCGCTCCCACTGCCATGCCTTTAAAAAATAAAACGAGATTGAAAGGGTTGGGAGATTTCATACAAATGATTTTTATGAGCCTGACATCAGACTTTGAATTTCTTTGGAATTGGGAAATTGTTGTTTGGCTTTGAGTAGTAAATTTCTAAATTTTTCAATTTGTTGTGTGCGTTTGTATAAACCTGATAATTTGATGATGTCAGGTAAATTAGCTTCTCCCAATTTTAAACTCATTTCCAGGGCTGCAATGGCTTTATCCCAATTTTTGAAATGAATATAAATATCTCCCAACAGTTCGAATAATTCTTGATGATTGACTATTTCCGAAGCTCTTTCGGCAATATCCAACGCAGCATGCCAATCGTTAGTATTCATTTTAAGTTCTACCAGTTTGATCCAGGATTTGAAATGGCCGGGATCTTCATTGATAGCTTTTAAAAAATATTCGGTTGCATGGTTTGCGTCGTTCATACGTTGATAAATACGGGCAATATGATAGTAAGTGAAAGCCGTCGGATCGGCAATATCCAAAGTTATTTTATAGAATATCAAGGCTTCTTCGTAACGTCTTAATTTTGAAAAGATATAAGCTTTATCATAGTATGCCGCTAAAAATTTATCATCGATAGCAATGGCAAAATCAATAGCTTCCAAGGCTTTGTTGTATTGCCCTTTATCGATATATTTTTTGGCGAGCAAACTCCAACCGACTTCACTAAAAGGATTGTTGTTGAGAAAATTTTCCAGGAAAAAAATAGCATCGTCCGAACGGTCACTTAAATCGTAACAAGATACGGCGTTGAATAATGACATGGAACTTTCGGGGTCGTATTTAAGGGCTTGAATAGCCATTTCAAGTGCCTCGTTGTATTTATCCATGTATAAATACTCAACTGTCATCATTTCATAAATTTCAGCCGGGTCGGCTCCCGATAAATTCAGTGCATAGCGTAAAGAGTTTATGGCTTTTTCGTGCAAATGTTTTCTAGAATAAATTTCTGCTTCCAACATGGGAATTTCCAAACGCTCCGGATCCAGATCACTTAAATAGGCCAAAAGTTCTTCGGCGTTTTCCAGTTGGTCGTTAAGAGAATAAAGTTCGGCCCGGTAAAGGAGAATATCGATATTGTTATGATGTTGGTATAAACCTGCTTTGATGGCTTTTCGGGCTAAATCGTAATCACCGGAATTGATATAATGTTCTATAATGGTTAAAAAATCTTCCAAATCGAAAAAATATATTTCGTTTGTTTGCATCATGGTTTCAAAACGGCGAATGAGTTCTTCATAATTATTTGCGTTCGACATAATTGAATTATTTGTGGTTAAGCAAAATTACGTTATTAAATGTTAAAAAATCACGTTATTATGCAAAAGTTATTAACAGAGTTATTAATAATAAGTTGTTTAAAGTTGACAAAAATATATAAAAACATCAATTGTCGAATACGGCTTTAAATAATAAATTTGCCGTAGCGGGATTGGTTGCCAACGGGACGTTGTGGACGTCACAAAGTCGCATCAACATGGATATGTCGGGTTCATGCGGATGTTTGTCGAGCGGGTCGCGAAAGAATACAACCATTTTGGTTTTTCCTTCTGCTACACGGGCGCCTATTTGTGCGTCGCCACCTAATGGGCCTGACAACATACGGTTGACTTTTAAGCCGGTTTCTTGTATGTATTTTCCGGTAGTGCCGGTTGCTACGATTTTGACATTTTTTTGCAATAAATCGTTTTTGTGTTCCATTATAAACCGGACCATTTCGGGTTTCTTACCATCGTGTGATATTAGGGCTATTTCCATTTAGTTATTTTTTGAAAGGCAAAATTACGTAAAAATATTAAGGAATTGAGGAATTGAGATTTTGTATTTGGTGCCATTTCGAACGTAGTGAGAAATCTTACTAATAATTCTCAATTCATTCCACTTTGTCAGCGAGAGGTCGCTTCACTCCGCTGCTACTAATAATTTTGATTAAAACATCGCTATCGAGATACATTTCATCGGAAAAAGGTTGACCTGTATAGTAAATTTCGTTTAAGACCGGCTTGTTTTGACGAGAAACATTTGTAGTGTTGTTACTGATATAATTCAAGGCCGTTTGCAATAGCGGTTCGTTAATGTCGCCTAATGTGCCTAAATTAAAATAGTCTTCCGGTTGATAAATATCAGGTGTCAGACCGTTGACAAAATCACTTTCACCATTGGCATTGCTGACTTTTGTTACAATAGGTTGGATAGCCCACATGTGCGTTTGATTGACATTATTGCCCGAAAAATCAGGCGAATCGAACATTGTAATTGATGCGGTATATTTGCCGTGGGTAGCTGTTCCTATTTGGGTTATATTGATATATGGACGTAAACAATTTATCAATGATTCACTGGCTGAAGCACTATTTTTAGTAGCGATAAATACGATATCATTTAACATCAAATGGTTGATATTTTCGCCGTTAATCATTTGAGTGACAAATTGCCGGGTTAGATATTGCGGATAATTTTCTTGCATCCATTGTTGCATGGCCGGATGCCATTGGTATTTTAAGTAGGTTTGTCCTGTAAATTGTCCGGTAATCATACTGCCCAAATACGTCATTGTCTGTACACTGCCTCCCGGATTGTAACGTAAATCCACTATCAGTTTGTCTATATTTTGTGATTTGAAATAGTTAAAAATCGCATTGAGCCGGCTGTCGTAATCGGATATAAATCCGTTATATATCAAATATCCGGTTTTGTGAGTTCCTGTGTTATATACATTATAATAATAAACCGGATTTTCACTGACAACGGTTTTGTTGAGCAATAGAGTGTTACCGGTATCCACCAATTGGGTACCGTCCCAAGTAGCCCATTCTATGTTTAATTGTTCCCGGCTTAACAGATCTTGATAATTGTTAACGGTTAATTGTTGGCTGTCTATTTTACGGAATAAAAATCCTCGTTGTACTCCGTTGAGAGCCGCTTCCGAACCGGGAACAACATATTTGACATAAGCAAAAATATTTGTCGAACTACCGGGTTCATATACTAAACCTATACGCATGCCGGTTGTTTTACGGATACCTTGAAACATTTGTATTAGAGCCATATAATCATCAACAATCCACGACCAATGATCTATTTCATTACGCTTGTAAATCAAATGTTCAAATAAATCATCGGGATGTTCGTAATCTTGTAAATACCGGTTTAATTCCGTTTGATTTTTGAATTTTGTATCGGCCAAATCCGGCACTTTGTTTTTCCATAAATACAACGCATTCATAGCTTTCCAAACAAAATCGTTGATTTCCAATGTTTGTTTGTCTATTTGATATGTTTCCTCTTTTTTACAACGGATAAGGGTTAAACTCCATAAACTGACGAAGATGTATAATAATTTTTTCATTTATATGGATTAAATAATTATCTTTTTTATTAGGTTTGGATATTGATAAAAGTCGAGAGCGTAGTCTTAATTATCAATTTTCAATTTTTCATTCTCAATTAATTTTTTCTCACTCTTCACTACTCATTTCGTAATTTATTAACAATCCGGCGGGTTTCAACAGCCGGTTTGACATCGTGTACACGTAAAATTTTGGCCCCGTTCAGTAAAGCGATTGTATTGACCACCGTCGTTGCATTGAGTGCGTCTTCCGGTGTAATATCCAATAATTTATACAACATGGATTTGCGTGACATCCCTGCCAAGAGGGGATAATTTAAATCTGAAAATTCTCTAAGCCTGTTTAGTATTTTATAGTTTTGTTCCAAGGTTTTACCAAATCCGAAACCGGGGTCTAAAATTATTTTATCAAATCCCGAATTGTTCAATTGTTTGATTTTTGAAATAAAAAAATCTTTAATTTCATTGACAACATCAATATAATCGGTTTGCTTTTGCATGTTTTCGGGTTTGCCTTTCATGTGCATCAAAACATAAGGTACTTGTAAGCGGGCTATGGTTTCAAACATTTTATTGTCTAAATTACCGCCTGAAATATCATTGATAATTTGTGCGCCTTTTTCAACAACTTCTTCGGCAATTTTATGCCGGTAAGTATCGATGGAAATTACGGTTTTGGGAAAATGTTTTATGATGGTTTCTAATACGGGCATTAAACGTTGGCGTTCTTCATCATAAGATACCAATTTGGCTCCCGGGCGTGACGAAAAAGCACCTATATCGATAATATCCGCTCCTTCTTCCAGCATTTGAGCTGTTCTCTCGAGAGCTGCCGTTTCCTTATTGTAACGATTACCGTCGTAAAAAGAGTCGGGGGTAAGATTTAATATCCCCATAATCAATGTATTGTTCAAATCAAATCCGGACATATTTTTTTTATTTTGAAGCAACTGTATGTACCACTTTTGATACTTTGGGGGCTTCGTAATTTTGCATCATTTCAAAAAGTTTTTCAATCCGTTCATTGACCAGAATCATATTTCGGTTTTCGAGTTTTAAAAAACCTTCTTTGACCATTAAATCGAATTGGGCTATCAGAGGGTTGTAAAAGCCGTTGGTATTTAAGATGCCGATAGGTTTGTGCTCAATTTGCAGTTGTCCCAGGGTTAGTGCTTCCATCAGTTCGTCCAAGGTGCCGAAGCCACCGGGTAAAGCGATATATCCATCAACTATTTTACTAATAGTCATTTTTCTTTCGGCCATATTTTTACTGGTAATCATTTTTTGCACCCCTGTGTGTTCAATTTCTTCGAGTTTTAAAAAATCCGGAATAACGCCGGTAACCGTTCCACCTTCTTGTAAAGCTGCATCGGCAATGGTCCCCATCATGCCGAATTTACCACCACCGAAAATTATTTCAATATTTTTCCGGGCTAAAAATTTGCCCAAATCATGGGCGGCATTGGCATAAACCGGATTAAAACCTATACTGGCTCCACAAAAAATGGCAATCTTTTTCATATTGAAATATTTTGAACTTACCGGGTCATTAATTTCCCGGGTCTGTTTTGATTGGAAATAAAAAAACAAATATAAAAAAAATCAAAAATGTTATTTCGGTTGTAATTGAACAAACGGCACTAACATTTCTTGCATGGAAACACCACCGTGTTGTAACGTATTGGTAAAGTATTCAACATAATGATTATAGTTGTTGGGATAAACAAAAAAATAGTCTTCTTTGGCAAAAATAAACGGACTATTGATAGCAATGGGCGGCAATTTGATTTGTTCGGGTTTTTCAACGGCATACACATTTTTTTTCTCATAAGTCAAACTTTTACCGGTTTTGTATCGCAAATTCAAACTGGTTTCTTTCGGCCCGATAACTTTGGTCGGTCTTTTAACATTAATAGTACCGTGGTCGGTAGTGATAAAAAGTTTCATCTTGTTGGCCGATGCCAGTTTGATGATTTCAAATAAAGGGGAATTATCAAACCATGATTTGGTCAATGAACGGTAGGCTTTATCATCCGGAGCGAGTTCTTTAATCAAATCCAAATCGGTTTTGGCATGTGACAACATATCGACGAAATTGTAAACAACCACGTTTAAATCGTAATTTTTAAATTGGCTGAATTGACTGATAATCTTTTGTCCGAAATTGTAATTCAATATTTTGATATAATTTGTTTTTAAATTTAAGTTCAAGCGTTGGATATGGGCTTCCAAAAATTTTTTTTCATACAGGTTTTTACCGCCTTCATCCGTGTCGTCTTTCCACCATTGTGGATAGTGTTTTTTTAAATCCAAAGGTAACAAACCGCCGAAAATACTATTGCGGGCATATTGTGTTGCAGTGGGGAGAATAGCATAGTAGAGTTCTTCCTTGACCGGTTTGTAATAATCTTTAATCATCGGGGCTATGGCTAACCACTGGTCGTAGCGTAAGTTGTCTATTACGATTAAAAGTGTGTTCTCTTCAACTTCCGGAAAAACATATTTTTTTAAAATTTGATGAGACATGACTGGTGCATCATTACCGTTGACCCAATCTTCGTAATTGTCTTTGACAAACCTGAAAAAAGCCCGGTTGGCTTCTTGAAATTGCCCTTTGAGAATTTCACTCATCTGACTGTCTTGAATGGCATCCATTTTCAATTCCCATTTGACCAATTTTTCGTAGAGTTGTGCCCATTCGTCAAAAGTATCTATCATGTTGATATCCATCGAAATGCGTTGAAAATCTTGTTGATAAGACAGATTGGTTTTTTCGGATACCAGTTCTTTTTGATTGAGAATTTTCTTTAAAGTCAACAAGACTTGTTTGGGATTGACCGGCTTGATAATATAGTCTGTAATTTGTTGACCTATAGCTTCTTCCATGATGTTTTCTTCTTCACTTTTGGTGATCATGACGACCGGTAAGTGCGGAAAACGGGTTTTAATACGGCTCAATGTTTCCAAACCGTCAATACCGGGCATTTGTTCATCCAGAAAAACGATATCAACATCTTGCCGTTTCAATTCATCCAAAGCTTCCAAACCGCTTTGAGCCGTTACAACTTCATAATTTTTTGATTCCAAAAAGATGATATGGGGTTTTAACAAGCCGATTTCATCATCGACCCAAAGAATTTTTTTCGACATAATTTGATTTTCTTATAATAACGTTATTTGTAGGGAATAAGTATTTGATGAATTGATGATTTGAGAAGTAGGTCGCTGAGTGGTTTTGCGAGGAAACGAGCAAAATTGTACCGAAGCGCCGGTTCATAGCTTATTTTGTACTTTGATGTTTGTTTATTACTTCATATCTTATGTTCGTCTTGGGAATTGATAAATTGATGATTTATTGTGCTTCATTGGATATTCCGTTGTTTAATGAATGTTTTTTGTTTCATACCATATTTTAGTCTTATAAATTGATGAATTATGATTTGTTCCGGTTTATTGAATATTTTGTTTTTTAATGAATGTTTTCTGTTCAAACTGTAATTACGTTTTATAAATTATTGAGTATCTTTTTATAACTTGTATATTTTTCCTCATTCCTCACTCCTCAATTGCTCAACTCATCAATTCATTAATTCATCAAAAAAAAACTTACAACTTGCCATCCCGTTTACTTCGTTAACGGGACGTCGCTACGTTCCGCATGATACTGTTTTTTATTCAATTCCGTGCATCCATTTTTTTAGAAACGGATTGAGCAACAAAATCAGCACGCCGGCTATAAACGGTATAATTGTAAAAATCAAGAAAAAGCTTGAAATACCAAATTTGTCAGCAATACCTTCGGAAGCTTCCGCCATCAAACCTGAAAGTTTGTTGGCCAAACCGGTAAAAATATACCAGATACCGAACATAAATCCGGTCATTCGCAATGGTGCCAGTTTGCTAACGTATGATAATCCGACCGGAGAAATAGCCAATTCACCCATGGTATGTAACAGATATGCCAAAATAAGCCAAATCATACTGACTGCGGCAGTTTCCGCTCCGGCGGGAATACCTGCTGCACCGTAAGCCAACATTCCGAAACCAGAACCGAGAAATAAAAAGCCGATAAAAAATTTTTGTGCTGCCGATAGCTTATATCGTTGCCATATTTTGGAATACAAAGGCGCCAAAGTGATGATAAAAACCGGATTTAATATTTGAAACCAGGTGGTATCGACTATGGGAGTTTCGGCATAAATTTTATCATATACACGGGCGATAACCAATCCCCATATAATGGTAAAAGACAGTGCGGTAAACAAAACAGTCAAAGGGTATTTGTTGATAATGGCTTTAGCTAAACTGTAAATCACATAAGTTAAAACCAACATCGGAACCACTGAAATGACCGTATCGACTATTTTGTAAATCATTGCCCAATTGCCGGATAAGACACGTGACGTATAATCACGGGCAAAAATATTCATAGTAGTACCGGCTTGTTCAAAACTGGCCCAAAAAGCAATCACAAAAAAAGCTATGATAAAAATAACTTTTAAACGGTCCCGTTCAACGCGTTCAAATTTAGGCAGACGTTCAAGTCCTAAAATGATTAAAATTAACAATGATAAAGGAAAGAAAATATCAGCCAATCCCAAATTAAAGTTTTCTTTAAACAAATGTAGGGTATAAATGTTTTCCGGCAGGAAATGACTGCCTCTTGTGATAACCTTGTAAATGCCGTGTACGACCCAAATTAAAGCCAATACAATACCGGTAGCAGCCAGGATTTGTTCCAATTTGGTAAAAGGTACGCGTTTTTGGCGTTCTTCTTCGGGTAAATCAATAATTTTAGGTTGCGGGTTGTTAGCTTCGTCACCAAAAATTCGACGGGCAAAATAAAACTGTAACAATCCGAACAGCATAAAAACCCCGGCCAATCCGAATCCGAATTTCCATCCGTAATGTTCGCCTATCCAACCGACCAACAACGTGCCGATAAATGCGCCGGAATTGACCCCCATATAAAATATAGTGTAAGCCCCGTCTTTTTTTGGACTGTGTGGCGGATACATTTTTCCAACTATTGACGACATATTAGGCTTGAATAAACCGGTTCCGATAACCAGAAGTAATAAGCCGATATAGAATACAAAACTCAGATCGAATCCCAAATCCATATCGGCAATCGCCAAAGCGGCATGTCCTGCCGTGATAATCGAAGCACCTATGACAACCGTTTTGACATGCCCCCATTTGTTATCAGCCAGCCAACCGCCGATCATAGGTAAGAAATATACCAGCATTACATACCAACCGTACAGGGCATAAGCTTCTTTTTTATCCCATTCCCAACCACCTTCTACAAGTTTGGCAGTAAGAAAAAGTATTAATAATGCTTTCATCCCGTAGTAGCTGAACCGTTCCCACATTTCGGTAAAAAACAAAACGAACAAACCCACCGGATGACCGAGTAATTGCGGTTGATTTTGACTGGAAAATTCTTTTTGCACCATATAATTTAAGTTTGCCGGCTAAATTACGTTTTTTAACTGAAATAGAAAAACCGGCGGAGAAGGATAAAAATTTGGATTTAGATGAATAGTTGTGTATCTTTCTTGGATGAAAAGAATAAAATCATCAATCAATTCATATTTTTTTTCTAACTTTAATCGATTTAAATTTACTTACAATGACAAATTTACAAAGATTAATAATTTTGCTACTAATAACCGTTTCTCTTCCGGCTACGGCTCAAAAAAAACGTCATAAAAAAACAAAAGACAGCTTGCTTGCCGGAGCGATAAGCGGTTTAAAATTTCGCAGTATCGGACCGGCTTTTTCATCCGGGCGGATTGCCGATTTTGCCGTTAATCCGGAAAATCCGGTGGAATATTATGTCGCGACAGCTGCCGGACACGTTTGGAAAACCGAAAACAACGGTATCAGTTTCAAACCTGTTTTTGATAAATACGGGGCCTATGCAACCGGTTGTATCACTATCTCGCCACATAATCACAATATAGTATGGCTCGGTACCGGCGAAAATAATCATCAGCGCGATTTGGGTTACGGTAATGGTGTTTATAAATCTGTCGATGGCGGTATGTCTTGGAAAAATATGGGCTTGAAAAAATCTTTCCATATCGGGATGATAGATATTGATCCGCGTGATGATAATACCGTATTGGTAGCTGCCGAAGGTTCTATTTGGGGGGGCGGAGGAGACCGCGGTTTATACAAAACAACCGACGGCGGCAAAACATGGAAAAGAGTTTTGTATATCAGCGAAAATACCGGTGTTAACAATGTCGTCAGAGACCCGCAAAACCCCGATATTTTGTATGCCACTTCCGAACAACGCCGGCGACACGTTTTTACACATATCAGTGGCGGCCCCGAATCAAAAGTGTATAAATCCGAAGATGGCGGCGAAACCTGGCGTAAGATTATGAAAGGTTTACCCAATGTCGATATCGGAGGAATGGGTATTGCCGTTTCTCCGGTTGACCCGAATGTTGTCTATCTGATTATGGAGGCTGCCGAAGGTAAAAGCGGTTTTTTCCGTTCGACTGACAAAGGAGAGTCATGGCAAAAAATGAGTAATTACCATACCAGCGGACAATATTTTAATGAAATTTTTTGTGACCCGGAGGATGTAGATAAAGTTTATTCGCCCCAAACTTATACACAATATACGGAAGACGGTGGTAAAACTTGGAAAAAATTCGGTATTAAAAACCGGCATGTTGATGACCATGCCATGTGGATTGATCCGGATAATACCAAACATATTTTAATCGGCGGTGATGGTGGTGTATATGTCACTTATGACGGCGGACAGACGTTCCGGCATATTTCCAATTTACCCGTTGTGCAATTTTACCGCGTATATTTGGATAATGCTATGCCTTTCTACAATGTTTATGGTGGTACACAAGACAATAACAGCTATGGCGGTCCGTCACGGAGCATCAGTGCGGAAGGGGTTAATAAGTGCGATTGGGTAGTGACAGTCGGTGGAGACGGATTTTGGGGTGCCGTTGATCCGACAAATCCGGATATTGTTTATTCCGAATACCAATATGGCAACCTGTACCGCTATGATAAAAAAAGCGGACAAAACTTGAAAATCAAACCAATACCAGCTAAAGATGAAAAAACATTCCGGTGGAATTGGAGCGCCCCGTTTATTATTAGTCCGCACAATCACAAGCGATTGTATCTGGCTGCCGAACGTTTGTTTAAAAGTGAAGATATGGGCAATTCATGGCAGGAAATCAGTCCCGATTTAACAGCCCATATCGACCGCAACACTTGGAAAGTGATGGGTAAGTATTGGCCGGTTGAGGCCGTTGGCAAAGATGTATCTACATCTTTATACGGGACATTGGTATCGTTGGACGAATCGCCCGTGCAAGAAGGTTTGATTTACACAGGGTCGGATGACGGGGTGATACAAGTCACTGAAAACGGTGGCAAATCTTGGCGAAAAATGGACAAATTTCCGGGTGTACCACAGTACACTTATGTCAGTGATGTTTTTGCCGACCGTTTTGATGCCAACACGGTTTATGCCAGTTTTGACAACCGCAAACGTAATGATTTTAAACCTTACTTGCTCAAAAGTAACGACAAAGGCAGAACTTGGAAAAGTATAGCCGGTAATTTACCGGACAATCAAGTGGTTCATACTATTTCGCAAGACACGAAAAACAAAAATTTACTCTTTGCCGGTACGGAATTGGGAATTTATTTCTCTGTAAATGGCGGTCAAACCTGGACACAACTCAAAAATGGCATTCCCGATGTCGCCGTCCGTGATATCGCTATTCAAGCACGTGAAAATGATTTGGTTTTGGCGACTTTCGGACGTGGCTTTTATATCTTGGATGATATCAGTCCGTTGCGGCAAATCTCCAATGAATTTTTAAAAGATCACAACAGTTTTTTGTTCCCGGTTAAAGATGCTTTGCAATACGTCCAAACCCATAAAAAATACGGACAAGGCGAAACGGATTTTTATGCACCCAATCCACCTTATGGTGCTATTTTTACCTATTATTTAAAAGAAGCGCCATTATCGACCACAGAAGCCCGTCGAAAAAAAGAGAAGAAATTGTTTAAAAAAGGAGAAAAAATTAAACAGCCGACTTGGAAAGAATTACACGATGAAAAATTGGAAGAACCGTCGTATTTGTTATTTACCATTACCGACGATGAAAACAATGTCGTCAAAAAAGTGGTAGCCAAACCGCAAAAAGGGATTCAGCGTATTAGTTGGAATTTGAAATACGACAATCCTTTTCCGGTCAATGAAGATTTGAAAAAGTTCAACCCTTTTGAAAAAGATGATTTCGGAATCCCCGTTTTACCTGGCATATACTATGTCAAAATGGATTTGTATGACAAAGGGCAATTAAAAGCATTGACTGGTCCTGTTCATTTTCAAGTCAAACGACTGAATAACACTACTTTACCGCCAGCAGATGATAAGGAATTTAAAGCTTATTTCTCTGATTTGCAACATACGATGAAGCAACTGCACAAACTGGATCATCAAGTGGCTAAAATGAAAAAAACTATCATTTTGATGAAACAAACCGCTTTAAAATCCGCCAAAGCTGGGTCCGGTTTGATGTCGGAAATTCAAAAAGCGGAAAAAACCGTTAATAAGTTGGTTTTTGCATTGCATGGCGTACAGCCAAAAGCCAGTTACGAAGAAATTCCACCGCACAAATTGCCATTAGTTGAACGTTTTTCACGTTTGGCATGGATACATATCAATTCTACCGACCCGGTAACGGAAACGGAAAAAACACAATTGAAAATCGTCAAAGAACAGATACAAGAATTGAAACCAAAAGCGGATAAAATTCAAACAGAACAACTTGACAAGATTGCGAAAAAATTGGATGATATTGACGCCCCTTGGAGTCCCGGACGGGAGTAAATTTTAGATTTTAGGAATTAGATTTTAGGTATGAGGCTGTCTCAAAAGGGTTTTCATATTCGAGTAGGTATCCGGAATTTTTTTTCAAATATTCAATTTTCATAGACCAATCTGATACTTTTGAGACAGTCTCATCATTTTAAAAACATTTTTTTTTGTATTTAGTAATACTTCTGGATAATCAAATTTATCCTATCTGTTTCCATACATTTCTTCATAATATTTCTGATAATCACCGGAAGTCACATTATCAAGCCAGATTTCATTTTCCAAGTACCAGTCAATGGTTTTTGACAAGCCTTCTGAGAAATTTACGGAAGGCTTCCAACCGAGTTCGCGGTTGATTTTGGTAGCGTCAATAGCATAACGTTTGTCGTGTCCAGGGCGGTCTTTGACAAAAGTAATCAGTTTTCGTGAAGTACCTGTGGGACGTCCCAGTTTTTCATCCATCAAATCACAAAGCAAGTGAATCAAATCGATATTTGTATATTCGTTAAAACCACCGACATTGTAGGTTTCTCCCGGTTTACCTTTGGTAAAAATCATATCGATGGCACGGGCATGGTCAATGACATACAACCAGTCACGTGTATATTGACCGTCACCGTAAACCGGTAGCGGTTTGTTGTGTTTGATATTGTTGATAAACAGCGGGATTAATTTTTCGGGGAACTGATTAGGACCATAATTGTTAGAGCAATTGGAAATGACCGTCGGCATACCGTAGGTGTCGTGGTAACTGCGGACAAAATGGTCGGAAGCCGCTTTGGATGCCGAATAGGGTGAATGCGGGTCGTATGGCGTTTCTTCGGTAAACAAACCGGTTTTACCCAGTGAGCCGTAAACTTCATCGGTTGAAATATGGTAAAACAATTTATCCTCAAAATTACCTTGCCACAGGTTTCTGGCGACATTGAGCAAATTAACCGTTCCAATGACATTGGTTTCTACAAATGCCAAAGGATTTTCAATAGACCGGTCCACATGTGATTCCGCCGCCAAGTGAATGACCCCGTCAAAGCGATATTTTTCAAATAAATCTTTGAGAAAATCGGCATTGCGAATATCCCCGCGAACAAAAGTATAATTCGGTTTGTCTGCCACATCCACCACGTTTTCCAAATTACCGGCATAGGTCAATAAGTCAAGATTGACAAATTGCGTATCAGGATATTTATTGACCATTAACCGGACGACGTGTGAGCCGATAAATCCAGCGCCGCCTGTGATTAATATGTTTTTTTGTTTCATTTTTACTGAGTTAAAAATTAAAAGTTGTAGCGATGCAGTCGCTAAATTGCGATAGCTTTTAAGCTTATATCCATATTACTTACCGAATGCGTTAAAGCTCCCGATGATATAAAATCCACACCGCATTCGGCATATTGTCGCAAGGTTTTCTCGGTGATACCGCCCGAAGCTTCGGTTTCAAAATGTCCGTCGATTAATTTAATGGCTGTTCGCAAGTCATCAAAACTGAAATTATCCAACATAATTCTGTCCACATTGCCGACTCGCAATACTTCTTTTACTTCTTCCAAATTCCGGGTTTCTATTTCTATTTTTAAATCTAAACCTTTCTTTTTCAGGTAATTGTTTGTTTTTAAAATAGCTTGTTCTATTCCGCCGGCAAAATCGATATGATTGTCTTTCAGCATCACCATATCGTAGAGGCCAAAGCGGTGATTGGTGCCGCCACCGATTCTCACTGCCCATTTTTCCAAGACTCTGATGCAAGGCGTGGTCTTCCGCGTATCGAGAATTTTAGTTTTATAACCGGCCAAAATTTCTACATACCGGTGGGTTTTGGTAGCAATGGCACTCATGCGTTGCATGGCGTTGAGCACCAGCCTTTCGGCTTTCAGTATGGACAGTGACCGTCCACTGATTTTAAAGGCTATATCGCCGAAATTTACAAGACTGCCATCTGGAATTAAAACATCCATTTCCAATTCTGCATCTACTTTTTTAAATACCCGCCGGGCAAATTCTACACCAGCCAAAACACCTTCATCTTTGACCAACAATTGAGCCATTCCCGTAGCATTCGCCGGAATACACGCCAACGAACTGTGGTCACCGTCGCCTATATCTTCCTGCAAGGCATTGGTAATGATGAAGTCTAGTTCTTTTTCAAATTGTTCTTTGGATATCATCGGACAAATATACGGGAAATTTTTGTATTTATTAGAGCGTCCGGGCGGGCTTTCCACTTCTAGCCGGTTTGTTCCGCACTGTTGTTTTCAGGACGGTGCGGGGGCTTCCTGCGGTCGCCGCCACCCGCCCTGAAACAATCAGACGTAACGGCAACGGGCTTATACATTTCAATCCCTGACGCAGGCCGACAGTAGAGATAAAAAATGACCGTTAGTTTCTGTACTTCATTTTTTTAAGTTGGTATTAAAAAACTTTTTATTTTTGACAATGTTGTATAAACAATATGATTTTCTGAATTAAACCGTAATCAAAACTTAAACAAGCAACTAATATGAATTATTACCACATGCAATTACATCCGGCTGATTTACAGAATTATTCGGTGCAGAATATTTTGGAAATAATTGAGAAAGGATTTATCGGTATTGACGTAAACAAGGATGATGCAAAAAAAATAAATTGTCATAACAAACCGTTTGATCAATGGACAGAAGAAGAATTAGATAAATATTCCCAAGATGAACATACTAAATGGAAATCTCTGATAAAAAGTTTTTTATCTCTCAAAAAAGGAGATTATGTTGTTGTTAGGCATGGAAATCAATTTGTCGCACTAACCGAAATAACCGGCAATTATATTTTTAAAGATGATAACTTGGTTTGGTTTAGACACAGGTATCCGGTAAAAATTTTATTTACTTATAAAGATACTAAAAAAAAATATGTTTTTACCAAATACCAAGGAACTTTTGAAGTATCAAAATCAGGAGAAACCTATAAAATCATTTCCGAAATCGTCAATGATTATAAGTATCAACAAATCATAAATAAATACATTGATTTTTGTAACTCAGGCGAAGATTGGGACGAAGGCTATAAATGGGAGACCGTTTCTCATTTTCAAAAGCATTGGAATGTGGATGCCAGTGATTTTGGTGCGATGTTTAAAGAAGCAGTCAAAAAAAGAGAGAATTTGGTTCATCAATATTCTATTGGAACATTGATTGACAGTGCAAATCTTTTTCCTGAAACGGTTAAAAACATATTAAAATACATTTTCAACGAGGGATATCCGGTAAATCAACGATATGAATATTTTAAAACGGAAACCGGTAAACTAGCAAAAAAGATCAAAGAAGTCAAAAACCTTGACAAACTACCGGCTCAACCCAGAGAAACTGTGTTTGCCTTTCTTTTAACTTGTCGCTACCCTCATACGCATTATTTTTATAATTATAGTTATTATGAAAAATTTACAAAATTTGTCGGTCAAAAATCTAAAAAATACGGAGAAAACTATTCTCATTATTTTGAATTGATGAATTTTTTTAGAGATAATTATGTAAAAAAAACGCCCGAAGTAATAAACTTAACCGTTCAAAAACTACCTGAAAATGAACCGGATAAAGAAAATCTTTCTCTAATAACTCAATCTGTAATTTATATTGCATTTAAAGATGAAAAAGATTTATTATCAGCGCTTAAAGAGATAGGTTATGAGAATGCAAAAAATTTATACATTCTAATTGATAAATTGATTTCCGAATTGAATATTGAAAAAGACGATGAAAGAATACATTATTATTCCAGTCCGAAAAATAATTTAAACATAACTATTGGTCAAAGATATGCCATCCGCCTTGATACTAAAAAACTATACTGGGATATCCTTATACCAAAAGAAACAAATATAGAAGAAGATAAAACAGGATTTGAATTTGAAGGTAATTCGGAACCTGTTACATTTAGAACTTATGATTTTGATGAAATTAAATTTTATGAAAAAGATTTTTTTAAAGCTTCAAAGTTTGAGTTGGATAGAACAAAAAAATCAGGTTACAGAGGCTATACCAACGTTGCTTTTGAAAACTCTGTATTTGATTTTAATTACAGAAACAAACTTTTTAACCGGGTTTTCGGACAACCATTTAACAATGAAAATGCCATGTCAAAAAAAATGAACATACCTCTCAATCAAATTTTATTCGGTCCTCCCGGTACCGGAAAAACGTATAACACCATTGACAGAGCTGTTGAAATAGCTGATAATGAGTTTTACAAGCTAAACAAACATAATAGGGGAGCGTTAAAAAAACGCTTTAAAAAACTCAATGAAAGCAGACAAATAGTTTTTACTACTTTCCATCAATCTATGAGCTATGAAGAATTTGTTGAAGGTTTGAAACCTTATGAAGAAAACAAGCAAGTTTACTACAAAATCGAAGATGGAATTTTTAAGACGATTTGTAAAAATGCAGAAAATTATCCCGGTAATAATTATGTATTAATCATAGATGAAATCAATCGCGGTAATATTGCCGGTATTTTCGGCGAATTGATTACGCTGATTGAACCGGATAAAAGAAAAGGCAATGACGAAGAACTGTTTGTTACGTTGCCTTATTCCCAAAAAACATTTTCCGTTCCGCCAAACTTGTATATTATCGGTACGATGAATACAGCAGACCGGAGTGTGGAAGCGCTTGACAGTGCTTTGCGAAGAAGGTTTGTTTTTGCCGAAATGCCACCGGATGAAAAACTTTTAAAAGATGATTTTTACGGAATTAATTTACAAAAAGTATTGAGCAAAATCAATCTTCGAATTGAAAAGCTCATTGACAAAGATCATAAAATCGGTCACTCGTATTTTATGAACTTAACTTCTGTAACCGATTTGCAAAATGTCTTTCTAAATAAGATTATTCCTTTACTCGAAGAGTATTTTTACGGCGATTTTGCAAAAATAGGATTGATTTTAGGTGCTGATTTTATTGTTGTAAATGATTCTGAAGAAAATATTTTCAAAAATATTGATGAATTAGAGGATTACTCTGATTTTGAAAACAGAATTATTTATAAAACTGCCGTTCCTGAAAACATCGATGATTTTATAACGGCAGTAAAAAAGATTTATCAGTAATGAGATGCCGGACTATTCAAATATTTGAACATCAAAAATTAAGGGTAGGACAATTTGATTGTTTTACAGAAAAACATTTTGATTTGCTCGTAAAATATAATGAAAAAAATGCTAACAAATATTTTGAAGTAGGACATAAAAGTATCATTTTTAAAGAATATGTGGGTGTTATTCAAATAGCGGGAACTACCATTGAAATTTTACCCAAAGCAGATAAGGGAAATGATAAAAGAAAATGGCAAGCTATCTTGATTAACATGTTAAAAGAATGCCGGTTATTGAAAACGGATAGTATCAGTTCGGCGGATTTAAAATTAAAATCCAATTCCATACTTGATTTGTATTTTGAATTGTTTTTAAAAGAAGTCGAATATTTGCTCTATACGGGTTTGGTAAAAAGATATCGTAAAACCTGTAATAATATCTATGTTTTAAAAGGGCAGCTAAATGTTTCAAAACAAATAGTAAAAAAACTTAATTCACAAAGAACGCTTTTACACAAATTATACGGTTTACGATTACAATCATCTTTTGCACAAAATTATTTACAAAACGCTGAAAACTATTGATAAAATTAACTATTCGTCATATCTTAAAGACAGTTTGAACAGACTTTTACTTATTTTTCCGTCAATGGAAAATATAAAAGTAAATACCAAAACTTTTGAAAATATTTATTTTGACCGTAAGACCAAACACTATGAAAATGCTATAAATATAGCCAAATTGATTTTATTGAATTTCAGTCCGGATATCGTTTCAGGCACAAATCATGTTTTGGCTATTTTATTCAATATGAATGATCTTTGGGAACAATATGTGTTGGTTAAATTAAAAAAATATGCTCGTAAACATAATTTAAAAGTTTATGGACAAACTGTAAAACGCTTTTGGAATCACAGACTTTTAAAACCGGATATTCTTTTGGAAAAAGATGATGAAAAATTTATCATCGATACAAAATGGAAAAATGTCAGAAACAAAGAAGTTTCTATGGAAGATTTACGACAAATTTTTGCATACAACGAATTTTGGAATGCCAAAAAAGGCATGCTTTTGTATCCTGACATCAATGACATTCCTGATTTTGAAGGCGAATATAAAAACAAAAAAGACAATCATGCTTGTAAAATCGGTTTTATAAAAGTTGAAGAAAACAATGACAAATTTGCCGAGATGATAGTTGATAAAATATTTAATTCCTCCAATTAAATGGTGCGTTAATTTTTTGAACCGGTAAATAATCATCAAAAAATGAGATAATCATTAAAACGAAGTTCTTTCTCATTTTTCAATTCTTCAATTTCAAATCCGGTCACTTTGATACATCCCACTTCTTTTGGAAGTGGAACACTCAGTAACCTTGTTTTCTTTTTTCATTACCTCAATTCCTCATTTCCTCAAATTTAATAAAGATATCATTGTATGTAACTGTGAGCAAGCATTTAAGAATAGAAAATAATTAATAAAACGAAATAAATTCTCACTTCTCAATTCAAAAGACGCAATTTCGGTATGAAGTAAAAGTCAATCACCAGTGCAAAGAATAACCCGTGAAATGAAAAAAACTCAATTCCTCAATATTCACTAACTTTGCATCAAACCAAAAAATAAAATTCCATGGCAAAATTTATCAAATTGTACAACGACTATACTGACCAAATTCTCATAGATGAAGTGGTTGAAACACTTCGCAACGGCGGATTGGTTATCTATCCCACTGATACGGTTTACGGTTTGGGCGCTTCTATCAATAGTAATAAAGCCATTGAACGCTTGGCGCAACTTAAAGGGACAAAAGTAGATAAAGCGAATTTTACCTTTTTGTTTTCAGATTTGAGTAAACTTTCGGAATACACAAAACAAATAGATACCCCTAAATTTAAGATTTTAAAAAAAGTTTTTCCGGGACCATATACGATGATTTTACCGGCTAACAACAAACTACCGAAAGTTTTTAAAAAACGTAAAACTATCGGCATTCGCATTCCTGACAACCCTATTTTACTTAAAATTATTGAAAAACTGGGGCATCCTATCGTCAATATTTCTATCAAAGATGATGATGAAGTTATCGAATATACCACGGATCCGGAATTGATTTATGAGAAATGGCACAAATTGGTAGATGTCATCATTGATGCCGGTTATGGTGATAATCATCCGTCCACAGTTATCGACCTTACTGACGATGAACCGGAGATTATCCGTGAAGGAAAGGGGGATTTAGACAGGCTTTTTTAAATTAATGATGAACTGATAATATGATGAATTGATGATGTGATGAGTTAAGCAATATTTTAGTAAAATCCGGTCACTTCGATACAATTTGCTCCTTCGCCTCGGCATATGTCGGGACCACTCGGTGACCTGCCGCCTGCACTTGGCACTTTTCACTAAAATAATCCTCAATTCATCAATTTCAAAACCGGATATATAAGGTAAAATAATAAACAATCATCAAAGCTCAAAGGATTCTATTAACCGTAACTTTCAACTTAAATGAACATACATTTTATTGCCATTGGCGGTGCCGCCATGCACAATTTGGCTATTGCACTTCACAAAAAAGGTTATCACGTGACGGGTAGCGACGACGAAATCTTTGACCCGTCCAAATCGCGGCTGGAAAAATACGGTCTGTTGCCGGAAAAATTCGGTTGGTTTCCCGAAAAAATTACACACGGTTTGGATGCTATTATCTTGGGGATGCACGCCAAACCGGACAATTCCGAACTTCACAAAGCGCAGGAATTAGGATTAAATATTTATTCCTATCCGGAATACCTTTATTTGCAAAGTCAGAACCAAAAGCGTGTGGTAGTAGCCGGTTCGCACGGTAAAACGACTATTACCTCTATGATTTTACACGTTTTGACTGCTCAAAATAAAGATGTTAATTATATGGTAGGTTCGCAACTTAAAGGGTTTGACACTATGGTCAAACTCGACGATAATCTCGATACGATAATATTGGAAGGCGATGAATATCTGTCATCTCCTATCGACCCGCGACCAAAATTTTTATGGTATCATCCGCATTTGACAGTCATTAGCGGTATTGCTTGGGATCACATGAACAAATTTCCCGATAAACAAGATTATATCGAGCAGTTTGCCAAATATATCGATACCATTGAACCAGGCGGTACGCTGATTTATAATGAAGAAGATGCTGTCCTTACGGGTTTGGTCAATCAAAACAAAAAGCATATCAAAATCATTGCATACCGGACACCTGCTTATGAAAAAGACGGTAACCGGTTTTATCTTTTAAACGGAAACGAGAAAGTGCCTTTACAAATCTTAGGCGCTCACAATATGCAAAATACCGAAGCCGCCCGGTTGATTTGCAACGAACTCGGTATCTCAAATAAAGATTTTTATAAAGCGATTCAAAGTTTTAAAGGGGCTGACAAACGCCTTGAAAAACTGGCTGAAAACGACAAAAGTGTTATTTTTAAAGATTTTGCACATGCCCCGTCCAAAGTGGCGGCCAGTGTTAAAGCAGTCAAAGAGAGTTATCCCGGAAAAAAATTGATTGCCGTATTGGAATTGCACACATACAGCAGTTTGAACCAAAAATTCTTACCCGAATACAAAGATAAACTCAATGCCGCCGATGAAGCTATCGTTTTTTATTCGCCTAAGGCGGTCGCTTTAAAAGGTTTGGATCCGATTCCTCCTGAATTGATAGTTAAGGAATTTAATTATCCGGAACTGAAAGTTTTTACCGAACCGGAAAAATTACATAGGTATTTATATAATTTGGATTTGCAAAATACCGTATTGCTTCTGATGAGTAGTGGTAATTACGGTGGGTTGGATTTTGAGAAAATTGTAGATAAAGCAAAAAAAATCAACTCACAGGTTGATTGTTGAAAAAAATGTCGTATGTTTGCAATTGAAATCATCATTAAGGATAGTTTATACGCTGTTAAATACAATAATATTGATGACAGGTTTGAAAATAATTTATTTATAGATGATTATAAGGTTAAAAATGAATTTGTTAGAAATTTTAATAATTGGCAAGATCCTGAATATTTAGACCGATTTTTTAGCAAACACCAAGCCGATTTACAGAGCGGTTTTTACAATTTTACAATTGAACAAGCGATTGAAAAGACCATTGAAGATGCATACAATTTTCAGCAAAAGTTATTGATTTTGGCGGAAAAAGGTAAGGAAAATATTTCCGAGAATTTACAAACATTGTTTGTTCCTTTAAATAATTACGAAAAATCAATTTATCCCATTCCTGGTCATCAAGAAAGTAAAGCCTATGGAACAAATCATAAAAGTTGGTTGAGAATATATGCGATACGAATGGAAGAAAATGTTTTCATAATTACAGGTGGCGCTATTAAATTGACGAGGACAATGAATGAACGTGAACATTTACAAAAAGAGTTGAAGAAGTTAAAAGAAGTTAAGGACTTTTTAATTTTACAAGGTATTATAGATAATGACAGTATTGTCGATTTTTTAGAATTAGAATTTTAACATTATGGTAAATTTAGATAAGTTGAACAAGATTGCTTCAACAAGTTCCACATGGAAAGAAGAGGCAATAAAAAGAAGAGAAAACAGGGCTTGGCAAAAACATTCGCAAAGAATCGCCATTAAAGTTTTAAAAGCTCTCAGAGAACAAAATTTAAAGCAGAAACAATTGGCTGAAATGATTGGTGTTTCGCCACAACAAATCAATAAAATTGTGAAAGGTAATGAAAATCTAACCTTGCAAACAATTGCCAAATTAGAGGAAGCTTTAAATATTGATTTGATTTTTAATGAAAAGAATAATCAGAAAATTATAGTAAAGGATTTTGACAGAAAACCTGTAATTTTTATTACCCCTTACAAAAACCGGAAAGAAGTCGTCCGGCGTCAATTATCATATTCTGTTAAAGAAGAATTTGTCTGTAATAATGATTTAATGTCAGAAAACTATGGATAATAAATATTCTAGCAAAATTGGTTTTCAATTAAGTAAAATCACAACAGAACAATTTGCAATTATTCCGGATGCATATAATAAAGATAATCCCAAGATAGAAATGTCTATTGGGCTTAAATTTGGACTTAATAGATCGGAAAGAATGCTTGCGTCTTTTGTTATGGTTAGATTTGAGCAAAGAAATAAAGCTTTTATAATCATTGAAATTGGTAATCATTTTAAAATTGAAGAAAATTCTTGGAACAACTTTAAAAAATCAAATGATGAAGTTATTGTACCGAAAGGTTTTGCAACTCATTTGGTTATGCTGACTGTCGGGACATTAAGAGGAACATTGCATTGTAAAACCGAAAACACAGAATTTAACAGCTTTATATTACCTACTATTAATGTTACCGAACTGGTTAAAGATGATATTGTTTTAAATTGACATTTTTCAATATTGTAATCTAAAAAAAGTTTATACTAAAATCCAGTTTCTACAAGCGATTGTTAATTTTTCAATTTTTTTCAATTTTTTTGATGTTTTTACAATATTGTTTAAGCAAATAGTCATAATAAAAAAAAATTCTTAATATATAAAGCGTCAAAAATAGTATTTTTAATAAAAAAACATCTATTTTATTCCCATATTATCAATATTTTTTCAAAAATTTTTTCAAAAAATATTGTTAAAAAAAATTTTTTCGTATATTTGCTTTATTAAATCAAAACAAAACTGCCTATAAGTCCATATTTACGCTGTTTTTAACGAGGTTAACAACTCAGATGAAATGTAATTTCATCCAAATAAAGTCGTAAATATGGGAAAAGCTAAATTTTACTCCGATTCCGAATTGATTGCCATGTATATCAATGGCAATGAGAATGTCTTAGAACAATTGATTAATCGTCACAGGGACAAGATTTTCGGTTTTATCTATTCCAAAGTTCGCAATCAGGAATTATCGGAAGATTTGTTTCAAGATACGCTTTTTAAAGTCGTAAGGACACTAAAAAAAGGAAAGTATCTTGAAGAAGGGAAGTTCTTGTCTTGGGTCATCCGTATTGCTCACAATATTATCATTGACTATTTCCGTAAACAAAACAAAATGAAAAATGTTTACGAGACGGAAGATTTTTCAATGTTTGATATCCTCCACGATACGGGTCTTGATGCTGAAAAACAAATGATACGGCAACAAATGATTAACAAAATACGGATTTTGATTGAACAATTGCCAAAAGACCAAAAAATTGTTTTGAAAATGCGGATGTATGAAGAGTTGTCTTTTCAGGAAATTGCCGAGCAAACCAATGTCAGTATCAATACGGCTTTGGGAAGGATGCGTTATGCTTTAATTAACTTGCGTAAGATCATCGAAGAAAATCAAATTAATTTAGCTGAATAAAAATTTTTAACAATATTTTCCATTTTCTTGCGTTATATTTATAAATAAAAAAATACATGCAAGAAAATTACACAATTGAACAACGTATTAATTATAGGGTTTCCATGGCATTGGCTTATAGTAAAGCTATGCAAGTGGTAAAAAGTAAAATGTTAAAAAAGAAGATAGTTCTAATTAATAATTAATTAGTTTGTGTGTCGTGCTAAAAGCTGTCCCGGAACGGACAGCTTTTTTTATGCCAAATAAATAGGTTATGAACTTTTTTTACAAGTATTGATTTTTAAAAGAGAATAAAGTGGACAATAATTCAGCAAAGAGGTAATGGCCGCCACTAAGGCTACAATCAATAAGACATATTCCAAAGTCGGGTTATGAATTTTTTCGGTATAAACTAATAGAAAAAGCACTACGGCAACGATTAGACGGATGAGTTTATCAGTATTTCCAACATTTTTTTTCATAATATTAAAATTTTAAAATTAGTATTGTAAAGATACAAATTTTTAGGAAAAAAATACTAATTTTTAGGGATATCAAATCTATAAGCCATTCCGGCTGTAAGTTGTAATGATTGAACTGGATAATTGTAATAAATTTGATAATTCTGATTGAGCATGTTATAAGCTTCAACAAAACCTGTAATCTGCTTGTTGATGTTGTAGCGGATGCCCAAATTCAAATCATTAAAAGCTTTTAAAACATCATTGGGGCCTGTGCTGTATTTTCGTTTGCTGACACTGTGAAAAGTCGCGTTTATATTTAATTTGTCATTGGGTCTGAAAATTAAAATGGCTTTAAAGTCAAAGCCGGGAATAAACAAAGCTTTACTCAAATTTTCCGGGTTGTTTTGGAGGTAAGTCATATTGAGTTTCATATCCAATTTTTTTCCTACGCCGACATTAATTTTTGTCATAAAATATGATTGTGTCATATCGTCATAAACAATATTATACCCTCCTAGTGCTGACGATCCGGTATAATTAAAAAATCCGTAGTTTTTCATCTTTTTTACACCCAATCGCACTTCATAGGCAAATGATGAAGAAAAAGCCCCGTCAAAACCGCCGAAAATATTATAGGGAGTCAGGGTTGGAATGATATTTTGTTTTAGTTGTAGATAGGGATTTTTTTGAAAAAATGCCGTTTGGGAATTTTGTTGAAAATCTCCCGTGAACCCGCCAAAAACCGATAATTTTTCATAGATTAAATTCAAATGTACTTTTATGTCGGGGATAAATTGTATTTTTTTGTAAATAGTATCGTTTTGATAGAAAATTTTGGTACCTAAATTGGCCACTAAATTATCGTTCTCAATGGTTATAGCTGGCACGATGCCTGCATCAAAATGATTGTAAGTCAAGTTTGAGTCGGTAGCCGGGTTGAGATGTATATCTTTACCGGCTTGTCCTGAAACGATATCCGTTTGAATTTTTGTTCTGATATCAATATCTCCGATAGGAAAGACCAAATTCGTTTGTAATCCTGCCAGATGTTCGTTATTGTTCGATATATCCCAAAAACGGTTGTAACGGACAGATAAGTTTTTAATAGATAGTTCTTTAAAACGGCTATTGATATCCAGATGGAAATTATTGTAATTATTGAGATAAGTTATGACCTCGGCAGGAACAATGGTATTATAATCGGGATTGTAGTTTAACCGGTTAATATGCCCGTCGTAGCCCAAATCGAATTTCCAATCGCTACTATCTGATTTATAATCGATTAACCCCCCGGCTACTGTATGATAGAAAGGGTCGAAAATCAAAGTTTTATGTATGCCTCCTTGTGACGAATAATGGGAAAAAACCAATGCCGTTTCCAATTGTCCGGATAAAGGGTAAGATACAAAAGCATCTGCTTGGAGTTGTGCATAATTTCCGCCTGCTACCGAAACATAACTACCGAAAGATTTTTGAATCATACTACCCGGATTGAAATTGGCCATACTGCCTTTTTCAGGTTGAAATGTGGAAGCAACCGGCACAGATTGAATGTGAAATTTAACTGGAATTTTAGCTTCCGGCGTAGCATTGATTTCGGGATTGACATCCAGTTTGTAAGCATCTTGCACTTTCGGTTCAAATGACCTCGTTACTTCAATAACTTCCGTTTTGACACTATCTTTTATTTGTTGGGCCATGACCGTGAAATTACTGATGATGAATATTAAAAAACTTATTTTTCTCATTTGATTATTTTTTTTTGAGGAATTGCGGATTTTTATTTGCTTCATTGATTAATATAAACCGAAAATGATGTAGCGCAAAAATTGTGTTGTCAGCTTCTTTGTATTTTATAATTGATATACGACCGGCATTTAACATTATAAGTTTTATGAACATTAAAACTTTTTACTAATCCACATCCGAATTATTTTTTCCTTCTTTTTGTTTGATTTCTTTTAATAAATCTTGTGCTTCTTTGACCACATCGGGATATTGTTTAAAATTTTTAATAACGCTTTCCAAAATATATGTTGCGTTGAAAGCATCTCCTTTGGCATATGTATTTCGTGCCATCAGTACCAGCGCTTTGGAAGCCCAATATTTGTATTTTGCATATTTTTTGGTCAGTTTGGCAATGGTTTTATTGGATTGGTCGAATTTTTGTTCTTTATTTTGGAAATAGGCGACGTAATATAAAGCTTCAGCAGCAATCTTACCGCTGGCACGTTTACTCAATTTTTCATAATAAAGCCGTGCTTTTGCTTCGTCTCCGGTTTCCATAGATACACGGGCCATGATAACTTGAGCATCATGTTTCATTTGCTTGTTGCTCTTGGTATTGTTCAAAACTTTTTCTGCATATGCAAGGGCACTATTCATCTGTTTGGCATTGTAGTAGGCTTTCATCAAATTTGATTGTGCAAAAATCAAATCATCGGGAGAGTTGCTCAACAATTCCAAACGTTCCAAATACGGAATGGCTTTTGTCCATTGGTTATTTTGAAGTTGAAAATCAGCCAACTCCCGTATCGCTTCCAACGAGTAATCATTTTGTGGTTGTGCGGCGATAAATTCGTAATGCAATACTGCTTTTCCTTTTTTAACTTTTTTCTTGTACAAGCGTGCTAAATAATAATGTGCCTTTAAGTTGTGTAATCCGCCGGGATATTGTTGTAAATATTTTTCCAATTCCGATATTGCTACCGGATTGCCTTCGAAATATTTCTCTTCGGCAGATGTAAATACGGCGTCATCCAATTCCGTATTACTGACACTGATCCAGGGATATTTTTTTGCCCATTCGCCGTATGCCGATGCTTGACCGTTTTCTATATATATATTTTTAATGTTCTCAGCCGCTTGGAAAGCTACCGGGGTATTGGGGAATTTTTTGACGACTTCATTAAATTTTTTGAGTGCCAAATCATTTTTATTATTGTTATAGTATATCAAGCCTTGTTTGAGCAAGACAACCGGCACATATTTGCTCTTAGGATATTTTGATAAAAGACGGTCAAAGGTTGACAGTGCTTTGGTTTCATTATTTAATATCAAATATGTACTTCCCAGTTGGTACAAGGCATCCGGTAGTAATTTGGATTGAGGAAATTGTCGAATAAATTGGTTGAGTTCATCAATTTTTTTGCGGTTTTTACCTACAAATCCATAGCTGATGGCTTTTTGGTAAAATGCGTAATCGGCATCGGCGCCTTTCATGGCAATGGATTTGTTATATGCTTCCATGGCCGGCCAGTATTTTCTTGTGGCAAAATAACTGTCTCCTAACCGTAAATAGCTGTCTTTCAGTAATTTTATATCCGGCTTGGTACGAATGAATTTGTCGAAAAATTCTGCGGCTTTCCGGTAATTTTTCAATTTGAAATATGTATAGGCCAAATTGTAATAGACCAATTTGCTTTCTTTGCTGTATTTGTCATTATTACCCGTTAAAAAATCTTCAAAACCGGTACGGGCCGCTTCATAATCATGCAAACGGTAATCCATTTCGGCTTTCCAAAATTTTGCCAACAAGCGGTAATACGGATCAAAACCGCTGGATAAAATTTTGTTAAACATGTTTTTAGCTTCCAAGTATTTGCCTTCATTGATCAATTCCAATCCACGATAATAGGCGGCTTTTTGATATGTTTTGGTATGGGTTTGTTTGTTTTTTTCCAAAATTTTGAGGGCTTCCTCGTAATTGTTGGATGTCAAGTAGGAATTGACCAGCAGATCTTCCAATTCTTTGCGATAAGGCGTACGGGGATATTGTTTTAAATAGCGTAAAATTACTGTTGAGTTGTTTTCGAACGGATTGCCCAATTCATATCCCAGTTTGGCGTAATTATAAAATGCATCTTCTTGCATTTTTTTGTCAAACGACATTTCTGAGACTTTTTTAAAAGCATTCAATGCTTTCATTTTTTGTCCTGTTGCCAGGTAAGCATCGGCCAAATGATAATATGCATTTTGAGCGATAGCATCATTACCACTTATGATTTTATTGAAGTTTTTAATGGCTTTATCATAATCGCCGGTTTTGTAATAGGCATAGCCCAATTGGTAATAATCTACATTACGCCAACGCCCTTTGACGCCTTTGTAAGCTTTCAGATACGGAATGGCTTTGTTATACTGTCCCAAATTAAAATAACTTTCGCCAATGATTTTGGATAACTGTGATTTTTCTTTCCGCTTGGCCGTATTATAGATTTTTGAAGCTTCTTCAATAGCTTTATCAAACTTCTGCAACTTAAAATACATATCGGCCCTGTAATACGGCAGTTTGTTACCGAAATCACTTTCGTTCGCTACCATGTCGAAATATTTTTTGGCTTTGGCAAAATTATCTTGCTTATAGGCCAAATAACCGTAATAGTAACGTGCTTGCGTACCGTAACGTTTTGAATTCAATAGCTTTTCAAACAAGCGTTCGGCTTTTTTGTATTCGTTTTGTTTTAGATATGTGTAACCTAAATAAAAATTATATTTTTCATATTCCTCCGGTGATAAACTTCCGGGGTCAACTTTCAAAATATATTCTTGTGCTTGTTTTAAATCACCGTGAGAAAAATAGTAATCGGCGGCATCAAAATAGACGACAGTCCGTTTTGGATGTGTTGGAAAATGCCGGGTAAAATAAGTTAACAAATCGCCGGCATTGTCAGCACCTGTGCGCACGGCAATACTTGCCAGATAAAAATAGACATCTCCCAATTTTTGGCGGTCGGTAATTTGATATTTCAGTTTTTCAAAGGCATATTCGGCGGCTTTGTAAGCTTTGTCCGAATACAAATTGACCGCTTTGATATACTGTGTATCGGGATTAAAATATTGTTCGGAGGCTTGTCCGTAAACAGACAATACATTGATTAATAATAAAATAATTAAAACACGTCTTTTTAACATCATATCGGGATTTACCTAATTAATAACGCAAAACCGCGTCAAATATTCTATTGTGTAATTTTAAAAAAAAATAGTTGTTATAATGTCAACAATTTTGCCCCTGTACCAGCGGTTTGAGACAGGATGATTTTGCCGTAGTCGAGGCTAATTCCTTCGGCAATATCATTTTTTAGCAAGATGGCACCGTCCAAATCGGCATAATCGCATAGGGGTAACAATTGAGCTGCCGCCGATATACCGACTGACGACTCCGTCATACAACCGATCATGGTTTGCATACCGAGCTGCCGGGCTTCGATCAGCATACGTTTGGCGGGTGTGATACCACCGGCTTTGACCAGTTTGACATTAACTCCGTCAAAACTTTCCTGACATTTTTTAATATCCTTTTCCGTTCTGACGGATTCGTCTGCAATTACTGGTAAAACAATCTCTGACTTGACTTTTCGCATCTCGTCAAAATGGTCGTAGGGGAGGGGTTGTTCTATAAATTCAACATCCAAGTCTTTCAAAAGTTTGGCATTTTCAATCGTTTGCGTTGCAGTCCAAGCGGTATTGGCATCAATTCTGAACGGTTTATCCGTGATATTTCGCAAATTTTTGACGATTTCGATATCGTGACCGGTTCCTAATTTTATTTTGTAAACCGGCCAAGGTTTTTCAAGCAATTTCCGTTTCATAACCTCTATATCGTCAATGGCAATCGTATAAGTTGATAAAGGTAAGTTGTCAATATTATACCCCCAAATTTGCCATAAAGGTTTGCCCAGAAGTTTGCCGTATAAATCGTTTGCCGCTTCGTCAATAGCCGCCATCAAAAACCGGAAATTTTTTAGTCGTGGATATAAAAACCGGTCGTAAAAATCTTCAGGCGTTTTAAAAGGGTATGTTTCTATTTCGTGTTTGAGGGCTTCCAATCCGGCTTGTAAGTTTTCTGGCGTTACGCCGTAGTAACGGTTTTGGGTCGCTTCGCCGTAACCGGTTTGTCCGTCTTGTGTCAGGGCTACGATAAAAGTCGGTTGTACCGTATGAACGGAACGGGAAATCCCGAACGGATAAGCCATTTCCAGATTAAAGTGGTAAAAAGAGACTTTCATTTTAATACGGTTTTACGAAGGGCTTTGTGCCGACTTTTGCCATAAGGTCCGGATTTGCTCTAAATAACTCACGGCATTGGGCCCTTCCATAAAAACTAAATCTAGGATGTTCAAATTGGGCATAAAAACATGACGGTCGAGAAACATTTGTGTATAAGGTGGGAATTGTTTGACAACTGCCGGTTCTTTTTTAGCATTTTTTAAAAATCTTAAATCTGTAATATTATCGTGGTATTTTTGGTAAGTTTTTGTCAGTTCATAAGACATTTCCAATTCCAATAAAGCATTGACAATTTGAATACTTTCTAAATTCAGTTCAACCAAAAAGCGGAATTTTTTTTCGAATAAAGGTCTTAAATCATCTTCATAAAATTCAAAATACGGGGAGGTACGGTAAGCGGTTTCCAAACTGCGCCAATGTTGCTTCTGCCAATCGAAATCATTGGATATTTGCACGTCACTATACAATTGTTTACCGTCCGTATGAGTGTGTTTGACCGGTACCGGTAGCATTTGTTTACCATTGGCACTTTGTATATACATCCGGTTACGATAAGTTTGTTTTTCGTAAAAATCGGATACTTCAAACAAAATTTTATCGCCCGAAGTCATCAAGCTATATGATAATATGCTTGGAAAGTAAACCGGATGAATCAGTCGGCTCATTGTTTATTTTTTTTCTTGTCTAGAATTTTTTTACCTGCATAATACAAAACGATTAAGGCAATAAAAGGCCATAAATAGGACACACGTTTTCCCGAACCGCTGACGGTTGTAAAGACACGGTCCCAACGGATTTTATCCAGGAATTTTTTGTTAGGGTCGTTGTCGATACTCATAAAAATAAAGACCGGTTTGCCCACTACATGGTCAAACGGGACATAGCCCCAAAAACGTGAATCTTCCGAGCGACTGCGATTGTCTCCCATCATCCAGTAGTAATCTTGTTTGACGGTATATTCTTTGGTCAGTTTATCATCGACATATACATCGTTGCCTTTAAGTGTCACTTTGTGTTTATCAATTTTGTGTCCGGCATCGTGATCGTCGTAGCGAGCAATAATCCATTTATATAACGGATATGTTTCTTTATTTAATTTTAGCACATCGCCTTTTTTGGGAATATAGATAGGACCGAAATTGTTAATATCCCAATCTTTATGTCCGCCGAACATTTCTCCTTTGCCAACATTGTAAAGTTCTACACTTTTTACATTTGACATATTTTTGATGACCTTGAGCTTGTCGTCGGTCAAGTTCATAATATAAGTGCCTTTTTTAGGTCCGTAACCAATTTCTTTGATATCATAATTTTTAACCAAGCGTAACAAAGTTTGACGGGTAAAGTCCATACTGTCTTTGGTTTTGACCAAGTATAAATGTTGCAATTTGGTCCGGTCGGGATATTGGACTTTTTTACCGTTTACATATAAGATACCGTTTTTGATTTGAAGCGAATCACCGGCAATTCCGACACATCGTTTGACATAATGTGACTTTTTGTCAATGGGTTTGTATTGTGGTATGTCTTTTTGAAAGAAGTATTTTACCGTATCTGCCGGCCAATTAAAAACGACGATATCGTTGTTTTTAATTTTTTGAAATCCCGGTAAACGCATATAAGGCAATTGTGGCCATTTGAGATACGAACGGGTCTTGATAAGCGGTATCGTATCATGAACCATAGGTAATGCCACAGTTGTCATAGGCGGACGGGCCCCATAGTGAAATTTACTGACAAACAGATAATCACCTACCAAAAGTGATTTTTCCAATGAAGGGGTCGGAATGGTATAAGGTTGGATAAAATATGTGTGAACGATAGTAGCGGCAATAACAGCAAAAACAATAGAACCGATAATGGTTTCCTTTTCGTCTTTATGTTCCGGCTTGTAAGTCAGTTTGTCAATTTCTGCAAAATTGATATAAGCGAGATAAAGACCTAAGGTCAAAATGACCAGCCATATATCTTTTCTTTCTTTTTTACCGAAAACTTTGAGCAATTGGACCCATAAAACGGGAATCATCAACAAATTGACAATAGGAATATAAACAAAAATCAACCACCATTTCGGCCGGTTGATGATGTCCATTAATTCGTAAATATTCAAAAACGGAATAAAAGTTTTCCAAACCGCTTTACCGGCTTTTTGATAAAATTTAAAAGTTGCCGCTCCGTGTAAAATGTTCAGTGCTATAAAAAAAATGAGCCATTGTATTAGAGTCATATTACTTGAGTTAAAAGTTGAAAGTTAAAAGTTTGAGTTCATAGAATATTTTGAGCTTTGTGTTTGTTTGTTACTTCAGACCATATTCTCGTCATTAAATTTGAGGAATTGAGGATTTGCTGGGCTTCATTGAATAATCCGTTTTTTATTGATTGCTTAACACTTCTAATTTCTAATTTGAGTAATTGAGGAAGGGTCGCCGAGTGTCCTGTCACGACCCCGACGGTTGTTGGGGAGACGGGATGTATCGAGGCGTATTCCCCATTTCCTCATTTCCTCACTCTTCACTCCTCGTTCCTCATTTACTTGCTATTAGAAACTTATGTTCATCTGTAAACCGAAAGCCGGCTTTTCAAATACGGATAATTGCACGGGTTTAAAACTCAAATCGTCATTGACATTCCACTGTTTTAAATGCGCACTGACATTGGCATCGATAATATTGAGCACATATGCCAGAATGGTCAGTAGCATGGCGGTATCCCGTTGCCGACGATAATATTCTTGTGCCTTTATCAAAACATTTTCCGTGTATTGCGGAAATTCGTCTTGCAAACCGTTCTGTCTGTCAAAATATGCTTGCCGGTAGCGTTTATATTCATTATTATAAAACATGTAAAAATAACCGCCTGTTCCGATGCCGGCATATACCAAAGGTATTTTCCAGTATTGTTTGTTATAAGCTTGTCCTAATCCCGGTAAAACAGCCGAATAAAATGCGGCTTTGGCGGGGGCTAAAATATTGATATTATTGTGATAAACAATCGTATCGGCTTTGATATTCAAACTGTCCCGTTGTTTTCCGGAGACATCATCCGATTGTGCTTGTATGTCACACAGTCCGGATATCCCGCCGAATAATAATATGAAAAACAATTTTTTTATGACAGGCGTTTTTTAATCTTTTCCAGTTCTTCTTCCGTATTAAAAGGAATGGATATTTTCCCTTTTCCCGTATCGTTGACGGTTATTTTGACTTTTTGCCCTAAAAGTTTGCTCAATTCTTTTTCAGTTTTTTTGATATTTTCGGGGATGACTTTTTTAGCCGGTTTTATAGACAAAATTTTTCCTTCTCTAAATTTTTTAACCAAATCTTCCGTTTGTCTGACTGACAGATTGTCTTTGATGATTTTTTCGTAAAACTCCAGTTGAACGGTATTATCTTCGATGTTAATCAAAGCCCGTCCGTGTCCCATACTGATAAAATTATCGCGGATACCGGTTTGGATAATCGGGTCGAGTTTGAGCAATCGCAGGTAATTGGTAATGGTAGAACGTTTTTTTCCCACACGTTTACTCATTTCATCTTGGGTTAAATTAAGTTGGTCAATCATGGCTTGGAATGACAAAGCTATTTCTATCGGATCCAAATCTTCGCGTTGGATATTTTCTACCAGAGCCATTTCGAGCATATCGCGGTCATCGGCAAGACGTACATAGGCCGGAATAGTTTTTAAACCGGCAATTTTGGCTGCTCTTAACCGTCTTTCTCCCGAAATCAAATCGAATTTTTTACCTTTTTTGCGAACGGTAATCGGTTGAATAACACCGAGTTGTTTGATAGATACGGCTAGTTCTTCGATAGCTTCTTTGTCAAATTTGGTTCGTGGTTGCCGGGGATTGGCCACAATATCTTCCAAAGGGATTTCGATGATATTTCCAACAACGTTCTCGGCGCCTTTATCTGTTGCCGATTTGATATTTTCGTTGTTTAAAATTGCGGATAATCCTCTTCCCAATCGTTGTTTTTTAGGAGTTTTTGCCATATTATTCTTCGTTTTCTTGCTTTTGTTGGTCCCTATTAATAAGTTCGTCGGCCAGATTCAGATAATTGACAGCCCCTTTGCTGGTAGCATCGTAATCCAAAATACTTTCGCCGAAACTGGGTGCTTCACTCAGACGAACATTTCTTTGGATGACCGTATCGAACACCATATCACCAAAGTGTTTTTTGACTTCGTCCACTACTTGGTTAGATAATTTTAAGCGTGCGTCGTACATGGTCAAAAGTAAACCTTCTATATCCAAGTCCGGATTGTGAATTTGTTGCACATTTTTTATGGTATTGAGTAATTTACCCAAGCCTTCCAATGCAAAATATTCGCATTGAATAGGCACAATAACCGAGTCGGCGGCTGTCAAAGCATTAAGGGTTATCAATCCGAGTGATGGAGCACAGTCAATCAGGACATAGTCATACTCATCTTTGATGTCTTTGATAGCTTCTCTGAGCATAAATTCACGGTTTGGTTTGTCAACCAATTCTATTTCGACCCCGACCAAATCGATATGTGAAGGAATTAAGTCCAGATTGGGACTGTTGGTTTTGATAATGGTTTCTTTAGCATTCGCTTCGTGTTCCAAAAGTTCGTAAGTGCCGGCAGGCGCCGTTTCAATATCGATACCCAAACCCGATGTCGCATTGGCTTGCGGGTCGGCGTCAATCAATAAAACTTTCTTCTCCAAAACCCCTAAGGCTGCTGCTAAATTAACAGCAGTCGTCGTTTTTCCGACCCCACCTTTTTGATTGGCTATTGCTATAACTTTACCCATTTTTTATGCTAATTTTTGGAATGTAAAAATACAAAATAAATCTGTATCTAAAAATCTATGATTCCAATTTTTGTGGAATTGAGAAAATAAGGAATAGATAGTGATAGGTCAATGAGTGGTTCCACAGGGAGTGTTGTCGGGGAAGATTGCATTGAAATGAGTGGTTCTTGATTTTCTATTTTTGTATTCATAAAAAAGCGAAAAAATATTGTCGGAATATATTTTGCATTTTAAAAATTTATTATCTTTGCCGTTACTTTTTAATAGGTAAACGGGATGTAGCGCAGCCCGGTAGCGCGCTTCGTTCGGGACGAAGAGGTCGCAGGTTCAAATCCTGTCATCCCGACCCATACAAAAGAGGCTGTCTCAAAAGTAATAGAGACGGCCTCTTTTTTTGTTTAATTTTTTTAATTTTCGGCATAAATTATTTTTTCATCAAATATTTTTTATAACA
>JALVST010000014.1 GCA_027024205.1 Flavobacteriales bacterium
ATCGGTAATACTGTCATCTTGAAAAGTCTTTTTGCGGTTCATATCCAAAGGCACTTGAAAAATACCGAATCCGCCGGGTTTCATCACCCGGTATAATTCCCCTATGGCTTTGGTATCATCGGGGATATGTTCTAAAACATGGTTACAAAAAATCACATCAAATTCGTTATCCTTAAAAGGTAAACCGGTAATATCTGCTTTGATATCAGCCAAAGGAGAATGCAGGTCTGCCGTAATATAATCGAGCTTTTTCAATTTTTTAAAGCGTTTATAAAAAGCTTGTTCGGGGGCTATATGCAAAACCTTAGCCGGTTTGGTAAAAAAATCCGTTTTTTGCTGCAAATACAACCACATCAACCGGTGGCGCTCGAGTGAAAGTGTCCCCGGCGATAAAACATTTTCGCGAATGTTTACATAACCATAAGGTAAAAATTTACGGTATGATTTGTCGTTAATAGGGTCCGTATAACGACTACCACGATAATACAAATCCAAAACAGGACGTGCCAATCCGCTTATTTTTATCAACAAAGGACGTGGAACGGCATTTAATATTTTTTTGATAAAAGACATTTCCTTGAGTTGAAAGTTTAAAGTTGAAAGTTAAAAGTTCTAATGAAAATTAAAATTTATCATTACGTTCAAAATAATATATAAAAAACAATAAAATGCACTTGGCACAATTTACTTTCTACTAGCTACTGAAAAAACACACTTCCTCATTTCACATCATTCCTAACTCCGCATTTATCAAACTTCTTCCTTAAAAAAACATTCAACTTTATAAACTTTATGAACAACATCACAAACTATAAACCCTGTGATAAGGTACTTCCTCATCCATTTCTATTCCCAAAGCATCGTATATGTATTGAAAAGTTGAAAGCAATTCCGGTTTACCGTTAATCAGAGCAACATCGTGTTCAAAATGTGCCGAAGGTTTACGGTCGGCGGTTAAAATTGTCCAACCGTCGGATAGTTGATTGATCCGGTGTGTTCCCATATTGATCATCGGTTCGATAGCCAGCACCATGCCGTCTTTGAATTTTTTACCGCGTCCGGGACGTCCGTAATTAGGCACTTGCGGATCTTCATGCATCTTGCGTCCCAATCCGTGACCGACTAATTCCCTTACTACCCCGTAACCGTGAGCTTCCACATACTTCTGAATAGCATGCCCAATATCACTAACCCGTTTGCCTGCTCTAAACTGTTCTATACCTTTATATAAAGATTCTTTGGTTACCCGTAAAAGTTTTTTAACCTCTTCATCTACTTCACCTACTTCAAACGTATAAGCATGGTCACCATAAAAACCGTTCATCAAGACACCGCAATCCACAGAAATAATATCACCGTCACGGAGCGGTTTATCTGTCGGGATACCGTGAACCACTTGGTCATTAGGACTCATACACAAAGTATTGGGAAAATCATAAAGCCCTTTAAACCCGGGAATTCCGCCGTGATCCCGGATAAATTCTTCTGCCAATTTGTCCAGATACAAAGGCGTTACTCCCGGTTTGACTTCTTTAGCGAGCATCCCCAAAGTTTTGGAAACAAGCAATGCGCTTTCCCTTATCAAGTCTATTTCCTCTCTTGTTTTAAGTTTTATCATTTTCCTGCTATTGTTTTATCCAGTAAAGGTATTAAAGTTTTATCGGACGGACGCGGCGCATCGGCATCTATTATTTTACCTTCTTTATCCAACAAAATAAACCGGGGAATCCCATCAACAACATATTTCTTTAAAAACGGCATATCCCTGTCGGTATTTATCAACTGCCAACCCGTCATTTTTTGTTGTTTGACTATCTTCTCCCACATGGCTTTATCGTCATATACATCCAAGCTGAGAAAATTAATGGGTTTGTCTTTATAATGTTCTTTGATTTTGTCCAGAAAAGGAATTTCCGCCCGGCAAGGTCCACACCAAGTTGCCCACAAATCAATGTAAAGCGATTTACCGGCAAAATCTTTGAGATGGTATTCATTACCGTTAATATCATAAGCCGTAAAATCAGGTGACGGGACTCCCGGTTGCAAAGCTTTTAAATTATCGTATTTGGTTTTGATTTTGGCTTTGTATCCGGGATTTTTTTCAATTTTATTGAATAATGTATAAAATTCATCAATATCACCGGAGTACATCAAATCATAATTAGCCAATTGATAAGCTAATTCATTGGCTAAATCCTGATTTTTTATATTTCCGGCTATATATTTCATTTTATAAATTGCCTTGTTTTTCCCATCCATTTTCATTTTATCTATTTGATAATCAATAAAATTTCCTATATGATAAACAATATCAGGTAATTTATAAATCATTGTATCACTTACCTTAATACCCTGATAAGCTTTTGGGTAATTCTTAGAAACTTTAAAAGTCGTGTCTTTGGAAATGTAACGTTTTGCAAGCGGATAAAAAGCCAACATCCGTGAACGTATAAAATTGTTGCGTAATTTTTCCAGCCTTTTAAAAGTATTATCCTTTACAAGTTTTAAAAGACTAATATGTAGACTATCGACACTGTCTAATAATTTGACGAATATCTTTTCGTCCAGACGGGCATAATAAGCATAATTGGTTTTGGATTTTAACTTCTCATCAAGTAATATTTTTCGCACTAAATAATTGTTGATATCCGCCCCTTTTCCTTTGTATTTTAACTGATTATCAAAATCTTTATAATCCGTCGTCAATTGAAGTTTGTCACCGGGTTTTACATACAACCAAGTGTATTGTTTGGCGGCTTCCAGTTTGTAATATCCTTTTTTGAGATTTAAAGTATCGGAAAAATGTTTGGCACTATCTAAAACGATGATATGTTTATTCTTATGATAAACATCTGATAAATAGATAGTATCAACAGGAATATTCTTTATGGTTCCCGACAAAATAATGTTATTATTTCCCTTGTTTTGACATGCCGATAATCCAAGGAGGAATAACACTAAATAGATAATTTTTTTCATTTTATTGTTTTTAAAGAATTGAGAAGTTATTCATTTAATATTTTTTCTTATAATTTTTTTATGTCTTTTTTAATTTTCCTCATTTCAGATTTCGAATTTCAGTGCGGCGGTCGTTAAACTTGCTGAAGTGTCAGATTTTGAATTGTAGAATTGAAAAGAAATTCTCAATTCTCAATTATCCATTTTCAATTATTCTTGTCACTTGCAATCTGGTACTTCTTATAAGCATAAAACATCACCGCCAATCCGAAAATCAACATCGGGATACTGAGCCATTGACCTTTATCCAAACCGGTTTGTAACAAAAGGCGGGCATCTTTTTCGTCTTGTGGTTCTTTGTAAAATTCGACCAACAAACGAATTGTCCAAAGTAACATAAAAAATATTCCGAACAACATACCTTCATATTTTTTTAGATCCGTTTTCCAATAGAGGTATAACATTAAAAAAAGTAAAGACAAATAAGCAACGGCTTCATACAGTTGTGTCGGATAGCGGGGAAAATCTTCACCGAGTTGTTTAAAAATAAAACCATAATCCGTACCTGTCGGTTTACCGATAATTTCCGAATTGAGCAAATTACCTATGCGTATCAATGCCGCTCCAATGGGGACGGTCAAAGTAAAACGGTCCAATATCCACCAAAAAGATTCTTTTCCTTTGAGATATTTTTTCCAAAAATACCAGACTGCCAAAAACAACCCGATAGTGGCACCGTGACTAGCTAAACCTCTAAATCCGGTAAATTTATAGCCGTCAGCCGTTTTGACTACCGGTATCAAAATTTCAAGTAAATGTTCTTTGTAGTAAGGCCAGTCGTAAAAAAAGACATGTCCAAGCCGTGCCCCCAGCAAGGTCCCTATCACAGCATAAGTTAAAAACGGATCCAGTAATTTTTCAGGTAACTTTTCTTCTTCAAAGATTTTTTTCATAATATAATATCCGGCAGCAAAACCGATAATATACATCAAACTGTAATATCTGACAGTAACCGGCCCCAAATGAAAACCAATATCCGGATCCCAAACAATACTCAATACATTCATAGTTTCGTTTTTTTTGATAATTTTTTAGCACGTAATTCTTCTTTGGTAGGAACCGGATCATAACCCGATCCACCCCAAGGATTACAACTTAAGATGCGTCTGATAGACAACCAACCTCCGGTAAACAAACCGTGTGTTTTGAGTGCTTCAATCGTATAACGCGAACATGTTGGCGTATAACGGCAGTTTGAACCTAGTAAAGGTGAAATAAAATACTGATAAAACCTTACCAACCAAATAAAAGGTTCTGCCAAAAATAAAGTTAATTTTTTAATCACGCATGTCAAGTTTGCTACAAAAATAAGGTTTTTTGTTGATATGGATGTTTGAGGAAATGAAGAGTGAGGAATGAGGAAATAAATTGAAAGTTATTAACATTAGTATGGTGTAACCTGAAAATAATCCTATCTTTGCAACAACAAATTATTCCGGCTTATGCGTTATTTTAGTTTATTGATTTTAAGTTTTTTGAGTTGGACTTTTACCGGTTGTAAACAACAACCGAAGCAAACAAAAATTCCGGTATTTGATTATATTATGCCCAAAGCGGGATATATTATCAAAGTCAATAAACGGGAAGCCGTTATCAAACAAAATCCGCTTATAACGGATTATTATATGACCTTTTCTGATAAATCTTTTTTAGCTAATTCCGGATTGACCCCGCCTTATATCATCAATATTTTGCAAAATAATTCTAAAATCAAAGGTTTTGTTGCCGCTGGAAGCATCCGGAATATTGATAGTTTATTCAATGGCACTCCGGCTGTTTACCAACAAGATACGATTTATACGACTACTTACAAAAAAACGAATTATTACGCTACGGTCTTAAACGGAATAAGTTTTATCTCCAATCAAAAATTATTTATTGAAAATTGTATCAGAGATCAAAATGAATTCGGACGATTAGCACAAAACAAAAATTTTAAAAAAGGAACGGCCAGCTTGGATGACAATGCCGATTTAAACCTTATAATCCGTACGGAAGCGTTAAAACCTGATGTTTTTTTCAGAAGTTCTTTAAAAATTAAATGGCGAGATACCGGCAGTTGGCTATTTATAGATTTAGTCGATACGAAAAAACAAATTGCATCAGGCATCGGGTTATGCCGAGACAGTATGTGTGTGATTAACGGCATTTTCGAATCCGTAAAACCCGGGGCACATGATTTCGCTCATTATATACCTTTTGCCGTAGACGAAAATATTACATTTAGTTTTGACGATTTTGAACAATTTGTTAAAAACCTGAATCATTACAAGCTATATGCCCCCCGGCAAGCCGTTGAAGGCAGGGAAATCCTGACAGGTTTAAAGGCCATGTCTTTTTTTAGAGAAAATAACAATCCTGCTATCATTTTAAAACTCACTGATTTATCTTCTTTAACAGATGAAAAAATTGAAAAAATTAAAGATTTTAACAATTATGAAATAGCCAAATTTCCATACAATAACCTGATTGAAAGTTATTTTTCTAACATATTTCCGGAAGTATCCACCCGTTTTTTCACTATAATTGACGACTTGGTCATTATTACATCGTCTAAAAATTATCTAGAAAAAATCTTAAATGACTTCCAAAACCATTCTACCTTGTCACAAAGTAAAACTTTTCAAAATCTAAATGCCGAATTACCAGACAATTATCATTTGATTTTATTTAAAAACAAACTTAATATCAAAGGGCAAAAATACATGATGGCCCAAACATTTAAAGTAGACGAAGGGACGGTTTTTACCAATCTGGTTTTAAAACCCTTTGTACCGTCACGGGGGCAATCAATCGTTGAACAGGTCTTATCTTACAGTTTATCAGAATTGCCCAAATCCGACCCGCAATTGGTTTACAATCATCACACAAAAAACTACAATATTATCTATCAAGACGATAAGGGACGGTTGAATTTTGTCAATTTAAAAGGTAAGATACGCTGGCAAACGGAACTTAAAGGCGATATTACCGGGAAAATTAAACAAGTGGACCTTTTTAGAAATCACAAAATTCAATATACATTTGTGACGCCGCATCACTGGTATATTATTGACCGGTTGGGACGGAATGTTGACAATTATCCTAAATACTTTCTAAAAAAAATTACCAAAGGTATCAGCGTTTTCGACTACGAACACAACAGAAAATACCGTTTTGGCATCACACAATCAAACACATTTAAACTTTATGACAATCAAGGTGAGAAAGTCAAAGGTTTTAAAGCAAAAATTGACAATGATATTTTATTTTCGCCGCAACATTTCAGGATAGGCAATAAAGATTTTATTCAAATTTCCGATACGGAAGGTAAACTTTATTTGTTGAACCGGCGGGGAGAAACCCGGATCAAAGTATCGAAAAATTTTGATACCGGTCGTAATCAATGGGGAGTTAAAAACCGCAAATTTGTCAACATCGACGACAACGACCGGCTTTTATCCATAGACTTAAACGGCAAACTGAAAACAGGAAAATTGGATTTACCCGGACACATCTTATCGGATATAAAACATGAAACTCTGGCCGCAGTAGCCGGCAACAACCTGTTAATCGATAAAAAAATAATCAATTTGGATTTAGGGACATATTCCCGTCCGCAAATTTATAAAAGCGGCAAACAAATTTTAATTTTTATAGCTAATACCGACAATAACCTGATCTATGCTTTTGACAAAACAGGTAAAATTTTACCGAATTTTCCCATTATCGGACAACAAGTCTTGGATTTTAAATCCGGAAAAAATACCCACTATTTGTTGGCTTATGACAGTGCTCATAATTTGATTGTATATAAGTTTTGATGAAATGATGAATTGACGAGTTGAGGAGTGAAATAATAGACACGACTTTAAGCCGGATTATAACAAAATGTATGTCAGGACTTTACTGCAATCTATAAAAAAATGAAAAAAACAGAAAATTTTTTACAAAAAAAATTTTTTTAGAAAGCAAAAAGGTTTTATATTTGCATTCGCAAAGTGAAAAGCGAAAGTAGCTCAGTTGGTAGAGCACCACCTTGCCAAGGTGGATGTCGCGGGTTCGAGTCCCGTCTTTCGCTCTTTTTTTTTGACAGTCTGGCGGGCTCGGGTGGTGGAATTGGTAGACACGTTGGACTTAAAATCCAATGGACAGTAATGTCCGTGCGGGTTCAAGTCCCGCCCCGAGTACTTAAAAAACAACTGGTACCTTAGCTCAGTTGGTAGAGCAAAGGACTGAAAATCCTTGTGTCCGCAGTTCGATTCTGCGAGGTACCACCTTAAAAAAGAGGCTGTCTCAAAAGTAATAGAGACGGCCTCTTTTTTGTTTAATTTTTTTAATTTTCGGCATAAATTATTTTTTCATCAAATATTTTTTATAACACTCCAAAATTTCTATAAATATTGATTAAGGA
>JALVST010000015.1 GCA_027024205.1 Flavobacteriales bacterium
GTGTTGATAATGACAATATCACCCGAATCGGCATTGTGGGTAACGTCGTAACCATTATCTACCAACTGTCCCATCAAATTTTCACTATCATACACATTTTTAGAACATCCAAGAGTGATGATATTTATTTTTTTATGTTTAGGTTTGACTTTCATGTACCTAATACTATTAAATTTAATGATTGTTTTTAAGAGAAGAAATTTGTTTATTATAATACAAATTGCTGAAATCAGTCAATTATGGTTTTATCTCAATTCTGTAACTATTCAATTCACATCAGTCCGGCTCTCTCAATCAATGCTTTAACTTGTGGTTCGCGCCCGCGAAATTTTTTGTAAAGTGTCATAGGATGTTCCGTACCGCCGGCTTCTAATAAAGCTTTGAATTTACCGGCAACATCAGGATTAAAGATACCTTTTTCTTTGAAATAAGCAAAAGCATCGGCATCTAAAACTTCCGCCCATTTGTATGAGTAATAGCCGGCGGCGTAGCCCCCCGGAAAAATATGGCTGAACGATACACTCATATTGTTTTGCTTGTAATACGGCAAAATCCGGGTTTTAGCCATATATTTTTGTTCCGTTTCCGAAACATCTTTGTCGTGTTGAGTATCAAAATGATAGTGCCAGCCCATATCCAAATAACCGAAACTCAATTGCCGGTTGGTAGCATAACCTTCCATAAATTGCAATGATTTTTTGATATTTTTCAGGTCGTTTTCCGGTATTTTTTCACCGGTTTGATAATGTCTGGCAAACAGGTCCAGCGCTTCTTTTTCGTAAGCCCAATTTTCCATGATTTGTGAAGGTAATTCTACAAAATCCCAATAAACATTGGTGCCGGACAGACTTGGATAAGTACTTTGAGCTAACATGCCGTGTAAGGCATGTCCGAATTCGTGAAAAAGTGTTGTGACTTCGTTAAAACTCAACAAACTCGGTTCTTTGGCGGTTGGTTTGGTAAAATTGGTCACAATGGAAATATGCGGGCGGGAATTTATGCCGTCTTTTTGCCATTGACTTTTGTAAGAAGTCATCCAAGCACCTTGACGCTTACCGGCACGCGGGAAGAAATCAGCGTAAAAGACTGCTAAAAAATCACCGTTATCGTCAAAAACTTCATAAGCTTGCACGTCGGGGTGGTAGGTATCTATTCGGTCGTTTGGTTTGAAGGTTAAACCGTATAATTTACCGGCAATATCAAAAACGCCTTGTAAAACGGCAGGCAATGGAAAATACGCTTTGAGTTTTTGTTCGTCCAGATTGAGCTCTTGTTTTTTCAGGATATTCATATAATATGATACATCCCATTTTTCGAGTTTTTCGATACCGTCTTGCCGGGCTAAATCCAGTAGTTTTTGCAATTCCGATTGGGCTTTGGGGTAGGCATACCGGTGCAAGCGGTCTAGAAAATCCAAAACTTTTCCGGGTGTTTCGGCCATACGTTCCTCCAAAACATAATCCGCATGTGTATCATATCCGAGTAAATTAGCCCTTTGTTTGCGTAGTGTGGCTATTTGCAGAACGATATTGCAATTGTCAAACTCGTCATTTTTAAAACTGCGGCTGCCGTAAGCCAGTGCCATTTTTTTGCGTAGTTCTCTGTTTTTCATATATTTCATAAAAGGGATATACGATGGAGCGTGCAGGGTAAACAACCAGCCGTCTTTTTGACGTTGAAGGGCGGATTCGCGGGCGGTTTCGATAACTGATGCTGGTAAGCCTTCCAAGTCTTTTTCGTCTGTAATAAGCAGTTTGAAATCGTTGGTTTCGTGTAAGACGTTTTTGTTGAATTGTAATTTCAGACGTGTCAATTTTTGATCGATTTCCCGCAATTTTTGTTGTTTGTCTGCATCGAGTCCGGCACCGTTTCGTACAAAACTTTTGTAGGTTTTATCCAGTAGCATCTGTTGTTCGGCAGTCAGTTCATCCGGATTAGTATGTGATTTGACATATGCTATTTTTTCAAAAAGGGTTTTATTTTGACGGATGTTATTGTAAAAGTCGTTTAATAAAGGTAAAACTTCTTCTGTGACTTGCTGCCAATCTTCATTGGTTTCGGCGGAATTGATATTCATCAAAACACTTTGAATCCGGGACAGATGCATGCCCGAAAATTCCAAAGCTTCGATGGTATTTTGAAAATCCGGAATAACCGGATTATTAACAATAGTGTCGATTTCTTTTTGAGTTTGCTCGATGTGTTTTTCAACTGCCGGTTTAAAATGTTCGGGTTTTATTTCAGAAAAAGGGGTGGTGTCCAGATAAGTATTAAAGTCCGAAAATAAGGGGTTTTTCATATTGTTTATGTTTTGGAAATGCAAATTTAGTTATTATTGAGGAATTGAGACGGGGTTTATACAATTTGTAATTTTTATATTTTCGTAAGGGTGAATTATTAATAACCTGACGTTTTTTTGAAACCCGTCAGGGCTGTAAAAATTATTCAAATAAAATGGTAATACCCAAGGCAATTAAAACAATGCCTAAAAATTTGACAATATATGCTTCATATTTTTCATAAATTTTGACAGTCATCCGGTTGGTAAAGATTACGGAAACCAAGCTAAACCATAAAAAAGTAACCGAAATCAGCATGATACTGATGCCGATCAATACCCAAACAGGTGTCCCGGGCGGAATGAGAATGCTGAATAAACTCAAGAAAAATAAAGAAGCTTTCGGATTTAATACATTTGTAATAAAACCGGTTTTAATGGCGGTAAAAGGAGTAATTTGTATGCCGGATTGCTGGTTTTGAATACTGATTTCAACTTGTTTACTTGCAATAGTTTTGCCCCCTGTATATATGATATAAATTGCTCCGGCATATATAACGGTTTGAAACAAAGTTTGATTATGTTGTAATAAATAGGCCATGCCTGCTACGGAATAAATGATATGAATACCGATACCTAATCCAATGCCCAGAGCTGTATAGATAGCGGTTTTGCGATTATATTGTAAAGCGTTTTTGAGAACCATGATGAAATCCGGTCCGGGACTCATGACGGCTAACAGATGTATGCTGAAAATCAGGATAAATAAACGAAAATAAGGCATGCATTACTACTTTTTTCAATATCTTTGCAAAGATACCCGTAAAATTTTTAAGTTATAAAAATGAATCGTCGATTTCGCATTTTTTTTAAATTTTTAACAACTCATAACAAGTTCCGTTCTTTTTTGTTTTTCTTTTTGATTTCCACATTGTTTTGGTTGTTAATGCAATTGAGCAAAAACTATGAATATACTTTTAAAGTGCCTGTAACGTATGTAAATTTGCCCGATAAATATTACAAGGGCTTTTTGCCTAACGATACGTTATCGGTCAAAATGGCAATATCCGGTTTTAAAATACTTCATTACAAACTGGTCAAACCTTCCTTAACAATTGATGTTCAAAAATCTGGGTTGATACAAGGTAAGGTTTGGAAAGTAAAGGCGCATTTATCGCAAATCCGTTCGGAGTTTGATGAAATCAGCCGTATTTTATCTGTTGAACCGGCACAATTGTCCTTACATATCAAAGCCGTTCATAAAAAACAAGTGCCGGTCGAACCATTGGTTATTGTCAATTTCAAACCGGGTTTTAAAAATAAGCGGGATGCCGAAATAAAACCGGATAGTATTTGGCTATACGGACAACCGGCCATTTTGGATACGATTACACAAGTGGAAACCAAAGCGTATCGTTTTAAAGAAGTTGACAAAACTATCGATAAATCATTGAAAATCAAACATATAAATGGCATTAAATTTAATAAAACTTCTGTTCGTTACCGGTTGCCGGTGTCGGAAATTATTGAAGATACCATAAGTCTTCCGGTTCAAATTAAAGGAAAACCGGCCAAAGTTAAAGTTTTGTTGTTTCCCGGAAAAGTTAAGTTAAAATTTAAAGTTTTCAAAGAAACATTTAAAAACATAAAATCCGGTGATTTTCGAGTGGAAGTCGTTTATCGTCCGGAATTAAAATATTGGGTTCCAAAACTTGTCAAACGTCCGGTTGATGTATTTGACTTTAATATTCAACCGGATAAGATTACATTTTTAATCAAACCTTAAATTATGTTAAAAATAGGTTTAACGGGAGGCATCGGTACGGGCAAAACAACCCTTGCAAAAATCTTTGAAAAATTGGGCATACCGGTATATTATGCCGATGACAGAGCCAAGGAGATTATGCAGACCGACCCCGGAATTGTCAGACAAATCAAAGCCTTGTTAGGTGATGATGCTTATCGAGGTAAACGATTGAATACGGAATACATTGCCGGTATTGTTTTTAATGATAAAGATAAATTGTCAAAATTGGAAGCCATAGTGCATCCTGCTGTTAGAAAAGATTTTTTAGATTGGGTGGCATGGCAAGACGCCAAATGTGTCGTGGTTGAAAATGCCATTTTGCACAAATCCGGAATGGATAAGCTGGTTGATTTTATTATTGTGGTAATTGCCGGTGATAAAATAAGAATGGAAAGACTTAAAAAAAGAGACGGAAAAAGCGAAAAAGCCTTAAAAAAAATAATAAATAACCAAAAAACAGAGAGAAAATTGTTAAAAAACAATGTGTTTTTTATTGAAAATGACGGAGATATTAACATTTTATTCAATAAAGCTTCTAAATTGTTGATGAAACTAAAAAAAAAGTGTTAAAAGTAGGTTAAATTTAAAAAAAATAAAAATATATCGGAATAATTAACGTTTTTATTGTAAATTTGTTTGATGAAAAGAAAAAGCATTGTGCTTTTGGTAATTTTTATGACAATTTCTGTCATAGGAATTAGAATAATGCAGTTGAAGTTACGTGAGAATGATATCAAATTACGTGATCAGCGCTTTTATTATTTGATAAAGCAGATATTGTATAATGTTACTACCAAGGCGCAGAATTACGAGTTTGACAAGTATTATCAAAAGTTTAAAAATGCTCAAAGCAAAACCGGCGATAATAATATTTACGAATTTGTTTATAAGAAAGAAAATAAGAACAGTAGTGAAGTTTTTGCTTATAAGCATTTGGTTTTAGAGAAGGGAATTAATTTAAAATTCCCGATTTCCGAAAAACAGTTCGATTCGGTTTTAGGTAAGATAACGGTATCTAAAACCAAATCACATTTTTTTAGAAATAGTAAGATTCAGCCCGGTAGTGAGTTTAAAAAGGCTGAAATTGATAAAGTCGATAATCGTTATCTCGAAAAGACTTTTAAAGACATATCGGTTATTGAGCCCATTTACAAACGGGTAAGAGTTGACAGTCTTCGTAATTGGATTAACTATGAATTTGCCAAGAGAGGAATCGGTTATCATTACGAATTCGGGATACTGGACGATGGCATATTAACCAAAGTCCATTCCAAATATTTTAAACCGGATGATAAACGGTTTAAATATTACAAGTTTAAAATTTTTCCCGACAAGTCGGGATTAACAAAATACGAATTAGTTCTTGCATTTCATAAAGACGAATTGTTTAAGCTCGAGAGTATGCGTCTTCAATTTTTGTCTGATTTATTGATGCTGGTAATTTTGATTATTTACATTTTGACCATTTATTATATCATCAGACAAAAGAAAATCTCACAGATGAAGACGGATTTTATCAACAATATGACACATGAGTTTAAGACGCCTATTGCTACTATTAATTTGATTGTTGATGCATTGAAATCTCCTGTTGTTAATCGTGACCAAAAGCAATTGCAGACTTACCTCGATATGCTTAAACAAGAAAATAAACGAATGTTGGAACAAGTAGAAAGTGTTTTGAGTTTATCCGTTTTGGATAAAATTGATATTAAAACTGAAAAACATCCGGTAGATATCCATGAAATTTTGGATGTTGCCATACAGCATATCAGTTTGTTGATACAAAATAAGGGTGGCATACTAAAAACCGACTTTAAAGCAGAACGAACTGTTGTTTTAGGAGATGAAACCTTGTTGACAAACGTTTTCGTCAATGTTTTGGATAATGCGGTAAAATATTCAAAAGAACATCCTGAGATTGTTGTTAAAACTTATAATGATAAGGAAAGATATATTTATGTAGAGGTTAGTGATAAAGGGATTGGGATGAGTAAGTCGGTTCAGAAGAAAATTTTTAATAAATTTTACAGAGAAGCCACCGGCAATATACATAACGTAAAAGGACACGGACTGGGGTTGACTTATGTGCAAAAAGTAGTCCGGTCATTAAATGGAAGAATTTCTGTAAAAAGTGTAAAAGGAAAAGGCAGTACTTTTATTATTAAATTACCTGTTGCTGAGTATTAATAAAAATTGAATTTATCAACACAAATATAACACAAACAAATAAATTAAATATTAACACAAACACTTAAAGTTATGACACAAACAAAAAAGAAAATCTTACTTGTAGAAGATGACATTAATTTCGGGATAATCCTTAGGGATTACTTGAAAATGAATGATTTTGACGTTACTTTGGCCAGAAATGGTATGGAAGGATTTGAAAAATTCAAGAAAAATTATTTTGATTTGATTATCTTGGATGTAATGATGCCTTACAAAGACGGTTTTACTTTAGCCAAAGAAATCAGAGAACGTAATCAGCAAATTCCTTTGGTCTTTTTGACAGCTAAAACGCTTAAAGAGGACATTTTACAAGGATATAAAATCGGTGCTGATGATTACATCAACAAACCTTTTGACTCTGAGGTTTTGTTGTATAAAATAAAAGCTTTATTAAACCGCACAGTGGCCCCGGTCAAAGAAGAAAAACCGGAACCAGTCTATTTCAAAATCGGAGAATTTAAGTTTGACTCCAAGTTAAGACTACTTCGTTATCGTGATGAAAAACCGGTAAAATTATCTCCAAAAGAAGCCAAACTTTTAAAGATGTTGGTGTTGCATAGAAATGATCTGATGCCACGCGAAAAAGCACTTACAAAAATTTGGCAAGATGACAATTATTTTACTTCCAGAAGTATGGATGTTTATATTGCCAAGTTGCGCAAATTGTTAAAGCGTGACCCTGCCGTTAAAATTGTCAACATTCACGGTTCCGGTTTCCGCTTGGTAGATCAATCCGTTCAAACGGAAGAAAAAATTTAATTTTCATAATTAATTTTTAAGGTTTCTAAAAAAAAAGACGCTCCCGGGCGTCTTTTTTTATTATATAAGATATTTAATGCAAGCTGTTTAGAAATTCAACCGTGTTAATTCCATCGGCATAATCCCATAATTCGGATGATTGGGTTGTGCCGAAATTGATGACATTTTTAATTTCCGGACAATGGCTTACAACGGTTTGTATCTTGTCTTTATCGTGATTTAAAATGGTTTTTACATCATCTATATTTTCATAAAATTCATAA
>JALVST010000016.1:0-47330 GCA_027024205.1 Flavobacteriales bacterium
AAGCCGAAAGTAAACGCCTGCAAGGTAAAGGTATCGCCGACCAACGTCGTGAAATAGCCCGCGGTTTGGAAGAATCGGTCGATGTACTGAACCGTGCCGGTATCAATCCGCAAGAAGCATCGGCTTTAATCGTTATTACCCAACACTACGATACTTTACAAGCTATCGGACAGGATACCAGGTCCAACTTGATTTTATTGCCTAACAACCCCAATGCCGCCAGTGAAATGCTAAACGATATGGTCGTGTCATTGGTTGCCGCCAATAAAATTAAAGATGCCGAAAAAGACGAAAATAATTAAACTAAACGGTTTGGGATATATAAAAATGCAACGGTTTTTTAGAAGTTTGTTGATTCTATAAACCAATGAAATTCAACAACAAATATAAAATAATGAACAAAGAAAAATTATTACAGGCATTAAAAAGAACCGGCTGGAAAAAAATAAAACTAAATGACCGTCAATTCGGATATCTTTTTGATATTACCGGAAAAAGATGGTTCTCCTTTACCAAATGGTTTGTGCTTATTAAATTCGTAGATAGTTTGACAAAAGACAATATTGTGCAATATAAAAATGAGTTTGAAGATATTTCCAAAAAAACAAAAAGCTGGATATGGGGTCAATGTTTTTTATATTGCATTATTGCCAATGAAATCAATGCCTCTATTGTAGAAGATACCATCGAAGGAGACTCTTTCGGTTTATGGGGCGTATTGAGACTTAAAGGTGGTGGCGGCAACTTATTTTTAGTCGATTTAAACAAAAGAAAAATATACGGAAAAGTGCCACCCTTACCTTATGATGTTCATAAATACTCAAAAAGTTTGGTCAAAACACTTAAAAAGTTGATTTAAATGTTTAATAAATGATAAGAAAGCCGCCCGGACGGGCGGCTTTTTTTTGTTATTGATTTATTATTTTTTAACAAATTTGGCTACATAACGATTATGACCGTTTTGAACCTTAATCACGTAATATCCGGGAGAAAGCTTGGAAACATCCAACTTGAACTTAGCGGTTTTATTTACGGTTTTATTCAAAACTTCCCTCCCGTTAAGATCATAAACATAAGCTATCGTATTCACTACGCCGGGTAATGATACATTGATATAATCATTTACCGGATTAGGATAGGCATTTACCGTGATAATTTTTTCGTTATTTACACTGCCTGCTGCTGTAAACTCACCGGAGAAAATTCCGCGTCCGTAAGTAGCAGCAAATACTTTGTTGTCATTACGTAATTCGATATCCGTTACTTTAACATCGGTCATACCGTTATAAGTCGGATACCAATTGGGAGAAGCATCACTGAAATTAGGTGTTGCCCAAATACCTAAATCGGTACCGATAATAACTTCTTCGGTATTTAAAGGGTTGGGCATGATACAATTAACCGGCATATCGGGCAGGTCTCCTTCTTTGCTCACCCAAGTTGCGCCACCGTCATCGGTATAAAAGATATTGGTAACACCGTAATTAAAAATCGTTACATAAATTTCATCTTCATTTTGACCGAATTCTATATCGGAAATACTTCCTACAAAATCATCGCCGGTAATATCGGTAAATACAGGGTTCGTATCGGCATTTTCCACTTTTAACAGGTTCCCGTTTTGTAAGCCCAAAAACAATTTGGACGAATTGGTTGTATAAGGAGAAACTTTTAAGGCTGTCGGCCAACTGTGAAATATAGGGTCTTGAATCGTTTGTTTTTGAACCGCTCCCAAAATATTACTATACCGGCGAATCTCATAATTATATCCGCTCGACCCTCCGGTAGAACTATAATTGGTATATAAAATATTCAAATGGGAATCCAAAGCTTCCTGGTTGATAAAATCACCGTGATTTGAAGATTCGGAATTGATTGTGTTCCAACTGTTTGTAAAATAATTGTATAAACGGATATGGGCGTTATACACATAATTGGAAATACGATAACGGTCAGTCCCATCCTGGTCAAAGAAACAATATGCGCCGTCACCACCTTGTGCTTCAACTGAATTGGCTACTTGTTGCGGGGCATTTTCAAATAGTTGGGTGCCGTTATCCTGAGCCCCTCCCATAAAATAATCTCCTGTAAATGAGGTCGTAGGCGCTACACCCATGTGATAAAACTGAGTGACATTATATTTATTATTACGATGCACAATGGTTGAACCGGCATTGGCGGTATAGGCTACGCCTCCGTCGTTTCCAAACAAAATATGTTGCGAATCGGCAAAGGCAATACCGTGTTGGTCGGGATGAATAATATTTGAAGAAGTAAAACCGTAATAAGATGATAACTGTATCCAAGTATTTCCGCCGTTAATAGACTTAAAGATGTCAATACCTCCGGCATAAATCGTATCATCATCATTGGGGTCGGTTTCTAAAAACAAGTCATAATAAGCTTGTCCTCTGGTAAAATCAGAACCACTAAAATCACCGTCATCCGGTAGATTGAATAAATTGAAAGAAGAGGCAAAACCGTCGGTTGTCTTTATCCCGGTCAAATTATATCCGTTAGATGTATATTGAAGTGCCAATAAATACATTTTGCCGGGTGTTGATTTTGAGACGGCCAGTTCCATCCGGCCGACATTGGTCAAAGGCATCACCACATTAAAGTTGGTTCCGTCATCCGATGACATTATGGCCCCGTTATCACCACCGTTAATAGTGCTCCGGGTCGTTGTCAACCAAATTTTGTTATCCGCGGCAATTTCCAAATCAAAAGGTGTCATAGTTGAACCATCCGGAGCTGTTGGTAAGGTTACTTGTTGCCAGGTAGTCCCGTTATCCGTTGATTTGTATAAGCCTTGCGAACCTTCTCCTAAAACCGTAAACGAAGAAGCATCCCCGTAATAACTGTCGCCGGCAGTGGCATATATTTCTGTCGTTCCGTTATTATTACGGGCAACGATATCGTTGATATGCATGATACCGGGGACTAAATATCCAACGGAAATTGTTGTATTATTGTTAGTAATCGTAGCGGTTACGGGTGTGGAATTATTTAAAGTATTGAGGATGGCTTGACCATCGGCTTTTGATATCATGACAGCCGGGATGTTTATCGTATTGTCTGTTCCTCCCATGATAATGGGATTTCCACCTACATTATTAATCATCAAGACACCGATGGCTCCGGCATTTTGAGCATTTTTTACTTTATCTACAAAAAAGCAAGTGCCTCGTTCAATCACGGCTATATTACCATTGATAGCAGCCGCATTGGTAAGCGCATTACATCCCAGAGTCGGGTCGGAAGAACCATCATCCACTAATACCAAGTTACCGGAATAACTTGTAAAATTCGTATCGCCGAAAACGGACTTAACGGCAATATAATCTCCTTGCAAACTAGCTGGTGAATTAATAGTTAAAGTGGCATTAGAAACAAATTGCGCTGTACCGCTTTGTCCACCGAACACATGTTCCCAAGTTTGTCCGCCGTCGGTAGAACGCCAAATACCATTACCGTTGACAGCACCGCCTGTATAAGATTCTCCTGTCCCGACAAACATATTTTGCGGGTTATTAGGGTCATAAGTTATGGAACTCACAGCCATATTATGAGGCAAACCGACATTATACCATTCCGAACTGGGGTCGGTTATATCATCATTGGCCCATAAACCGCCACTGACACCACCGGCGAATACCCGTTTGTGAGTAGGGTCATTAGGGTCAAACATTACGGCTTTGGTTCGTCCGCCCACATTACCCGGTCCTCTCTCAATCCACGGATTGGTGGCTATTCCCGGGACACTACGGGTTGAGTTTCGTTCATCTATAATCTGTTTACGAATGTCCAATAGTTTTTCGGGGGTCGGACGGCCCAGCCGGGGATTCATGGTCAATTCCCATTGTCTTTCATAATACGGACTCGGCGGTAAGCCTAATTTTTTTCGCTCTGCTGCAGATAAAAATTTTGTATGCTTGAAAGGGGAATTGGACAAATACATTTCATGTTTTTGTCTTAAACGGGCTATATTGTTGTAATGCGTCTCATCTTTTGAACAAGAAGAAAAAAGCAAAACAATAAAAACCGGTATTAAGGTGAAATTTTTAAATATCATAAATTTATTTTAATTGGTGAAAAGACAAAAATATACAAAAAAGTAAACCTAAGAGAAAAAATTACGGATTAGAATTGTAGCTTTTGATAATTTGACGGTATTTTAAACGGAAACCTCAAAACTTTATCGACATTGATATTTTTATAATCAACTTTTATATATTTTTCTCCGGTATTAATTTCAAAACCTCCGGGGATATTTTGTGGGCCGTTTTTTTGATAATCATCATATAATAACCGTATCTGACCTTGTGAAGGATAATAAAACAAGCCTGAAAGCATCTTATAAAAAGGTGTCAATGACATTTTTTTAACAAAAGTATTTTGAGGCGTTAAGACAAATTTTCCCGGAAGAATTTGTAAGCCGGTATTTTCCGGGGCAACATTTGTAATTAAATCACCGGTCAAAAGATTTTGTAAATTGTTGAAATCGAACGGTAAACCGAGTTTTTGTTTCAATAAACCAAAATTTCCGTCGTAATAAGTCCGGTCGATTTTGTTGTAATATCGAATGTTTCCCGGTGTAATATAAAATTTGACCATGGGAATACCCATGAAATTCAGACTACCCCAAATAATACTGTCTTTGAGTATACGTATTTTGCCATTACCCGAAAAACTTTGTTGTGGATCACTATAAGAAACGGCCATACGGATATCCAAAGTTTTGGCCGAAAACTTGTGCTTGTCCGCTTCACGCAGCAGTTTCTCCAAACGCATTTTTTTTGTGTGTCCCGCCGTTGTTTTATGCATGGATTTACATCCGGACATCAAAAGTGTAAATCCCGATAATATGAGAAAGATTTTTTTCAAAGTTTCTGTAATTTTTGCTTGTACTTTGCCGCTTTTTGATTTTGTTTTAAAGCCGTATAAATATCGATATACTGTTGATAAAAAGCTTTCATCATTGACTTATTATCGACAGCAAAATCAATACCTAAATCGAGATATTCGAGGGCAAAATCATATTTTTTAAGTGCGGTGTATGCTTTGGCTTTATATAGATAAACTTTGGGGTTATCAGGTGTTTCTTCCAAAGCCTTTTCACAGGCTTTAAGCAATTTATCGTATTGTTTCAGTTGCCAAAGTTTTTTAAGCTCAGCAGTTTGATATTCTTGCTTAACCTTTTCTCTTGATTTTGATTGTTCGTTGAATCGCATCGTCATCACTTGCCACCTTAAATTTTTAATCAGGTACTTATTTTTGGCTTTGGGTTCAAAATCACTTATCAATTTGTAAAGTGTTTTAGAGTCGGTATGTTGTTTGATCTTAATTTCGATAAACAGTACTTGATACCATTTGTTTTCAGGATTTAATTGTAGTGCTTTTTTCAAATAAAGCAAACTATTATCGTAATCTTTGATATCAAAATAATTTTGAGCGATTTTAAAGAAAAAAACATCATTATTTGGGTCCATAGACAGACATTGTTCAAATAAATCGTTGGATTTTTGGTAATTAGCTTTGAGCCGTTCGGTCATCGCATCGTAAAAATAATCGTCCAAAGTTTTTTTGTCTTGTGAACTTTGTGCCATCAGTTGTCCTATGGACAATAAGTATATAATTATCAAATATCTCATACCTGTCAGTTTGCAATATTTATTCCAAAGTAGAGTAATCCCCCAAATTCAATCTCTCAAAATTACCGTCGTAATTGACAAAACTGCCTATCATGGAATCTTTAATATCAGCATTTTTTATGGACGTATGGTTTTGTATCAAACTGTTTTCTACCCGAGAATTTTCAACTTTACTGCCTTTACCTAATGATACAAAAGGCCCGACCGAACTGTTGATAATTTCTGCATTGTCAGCTATATAACAGGGCTCAATTATCTCGGAATCAACGATTTTAACCGTTTTTGAAATCAGTTCTTTTCCTTCGTCAAAATCATATTTCAGGACTTTGGCGTTGGTTTCCACGGCTACTTTGGGATTGCCAAAATCCATCCAATCGGAAACTGTTCCGGGTTTGAAAATAGCTCCTTTTCGTTTCATATTTTCCAAAGCGGTGGTCAATTGATATTCGCCACTAACCCGGAGGTTGTTATCAAACAAATATTGAATTTCATCTTTGAGTTGTTTGCCTTCTTTAAAATAATAGATACCGATAATAGCCAAATCGGAAACAAATTCTACGGGTTTTTCCACAAAACCTTCAATTTCGTTTTTATCATTAAGTTTGACCACACCGAAAGCCTCGGGATTTTCTACTCTTTTAACCCAAATGATACTATCAGCAGTATCGTCAAGCTCAAAAGAGCCTTTGAATAAGGTATCGGCATAAGCCACGACAACCGGTCCGTCAAGTAAACTTTCGGCACTATAAATAGCGTGTGCCGTCCCCAAAGCCTCTGTTTGATAATCTATTTGTCCTGTGGCGCCTATATCGGAAGCGATATCAAGTAATTGTTTTTCAACATCTTTACCAAATGACGGTTTGATAATAAATGAAATTTTTTCAACCGGTTGTTGCATGACTTGGGCAATTTCCCTGACCAATCTTTCGGCAATGCTTTTACCGGCCACCGGAATCAAAGGTTTGGGGGTTTGTAAGGTGTGTGGTCTTAAACGGGTGCCAAGCCCTGCCATGGGGATGATAACATTCATATGCGCTAGTTAAAAGTTAAAAGTTGAAAGTTAAAAGTTTTATTTTGATTTGATTTCAAATTTAAAATTATTTTTTGTGTTTGACCGGACGATTATGTGCAACCGGATAAGGCTGATAATCAACATCTTGTTTAATTATAAAACTTTTTATCAACTGACCTTTTTGGTCATAAAAATCTATTTTGATATGACGAGCTTTGCCTTTACCCGTTATCTTAAAAATAGCAAAATTACGTTGCATAATCAAAGTGCCGGGAACACGCAAACGGTTAGGTTCATTTTCGGCGTGGGTATTGGGTCCGGAAGTAAACGGTGACACGGTGATATCCCAAATTTTAGGATATTTATTCCCATTGTCCAACAAACTGATTTCGGTCATATGCCGGTCGCCGGTGAGGAAAATCACATTTTTAAGCTTCTCCTTATAAATAAAATCAATAATGTCTAAACGTTCTTTGTCAAAACCGTGATTAGAATATGTTTCAAAATTGCGAGCGGTATTCAGAAATTGCCCACCCATGACAATAAATTTAAACCGCGCTTTGCTGAATACCAAAGCTTTTTTGAGCCATTCGAGTTGTTCTTTTCCTAACATGGTTTTCGGGTCCTTGGTTGTCAAATTGTTAGGGTCGCGGTAATAACGGTTATCGAGCAAGAAAAAGTCAGCATCATTGTAGCTGAATTGATACGTCGCACTTTTCAAGCCACTGACCGGTTTGGGATTGGCCCAAAACAGGTTAAACACTTCGATGGCGGTATCTTTATTCCAAAAACTGCCGTCGCTGTCATTGGGGCCGAAATCGTGGTCATCCAAGATAGCATACTGCGGAACAGTGGCAAAGAGTTGTTGTTTTTCTGGTATAGACCAATCGTGTGTATAACGGTATATCATTCCGCTTTTACTATCCCATTCGTTTTGACGTAAATACACATTATCACCGTCCCAAATCATAAAGTCCGGTTTTTTGTAGGCAATATTCTGGTAAATTTCGTATTGTCCGCCATATGGCCTGCCGGCACGGTCAAAAACGGGATCGTTGATATAAGCGCCCGAACCGAAAGCAAATTTAAAATCCGAAGGGGCATGATGATAGGCCCAAACTTCTTGGGTCTTAAAAGACAAAGGGTAAGAAAAGGAGACTTTTTTCCCGTTAATATACAATTGATATTTATAGGTCGTGCCAGGCTTTAAACCGTCAATGACGATATGCGCCGTATAAGCGTCTTTTTTGGTAGTGTGAACTTTTCCGGAAAATTTTTTAGTTTGACTTTTTCCTTTTTCCCAATAAGCAAACTGTACGCTTGCCGGTTTTTTGGTTTGTGCCCACAGCTGGACATCAGTTTTATTGATGCGTCCTATCATAGGGCCACTTTGCAATATTTTTTTTTGGGCTGTTAAAGTGTTGATAATGAACAAGAACCCTAAAATGAACAATGTTTTTTTCATTTCAAATTTGTGATTTTAGTTTTTTTATTTCATATTTTATGTCTCTATTTACAGCATATTTAACCTTAGATGACCGGGGCATCGATACACCACCAACTTCGTTGGTGCCACTCAGCCACCTGACACAGTAGATCACTAAGTGGTTTTGCGACCAAAGAAGCAAAGATGTATTGAAATGACCGGGGTTAATATGTTTCGCTAACTACTTGCTACTATCCTTTTTTTCCAATTTATCTTTCATTAATTTTACGACGTTTTTATTTTGTTTGGCAATAAAAAAGTCCGGGAATATCTTCAAAGCCTCATCGTAATATTTGATGGCCATATCGTAATTGTGCAAATCATAAGCCGTCAATGCCAATAAATTATAAAATGCGGCTTTAAAAGGTACTCTTTGGATTTGTCCTTTCTTTCCGGTTGGAAAAGTAATCGTTATTTTATCGGGGAACTTTAAACTTTCGGCACTTTTCAAAGTGGCATAAGCTTCGGTCTCCCGTTTAAGACGATGCTGCAATTCGGCCAATTTATAGGCTGTCAACACATCTTTATTTATGGCATATAACTTTTCATAGACTTCAATGGCTGATTTTACATCATTGAGATTTTCCAACGAAACCGCTTTGAGCTCCAAAATGTCTTTTTTTTCTTTTTGTTTTAAAATTTGATTGGCAACTTGCAAACAAGACAAATAATTTTTTTGGTTAAAATAAATATAAGCCAAGGAATCCAAATAAACCGAATTTTTACCTTCCAATTCCAAAATACGGTAAACCGCAGTTTTGGCTACATCTAAATCATAATTTTTCAAAGCTTTTCTATATATCGTTTTTTCTAAATTTAAAAGGTCTTTTTTGTATAATTTTTGACTAAAAGCGGTTGAAAAAGTTAAAATAAACAACACCGGTAATATTCTTTTCATAATTATAAATTTTAGGTTTTAGTTGTCAAATGTAAAAAAAATCATTAAAACTTTTGTAAATCACGGTCTAAAATATATTTGGCGGTCTGCAAATGCGCTTTCAAATAAATTTCCATTTCTTTTCTTTTTTCCGGTTCCCGGTCTTTATAGTCTGTTAAATCACCTTCAAGATAATGGTACAATCCGATTGTTTTGTGCCTGTCTATCAACAACAAATGCGTTCGGTCTATCAAACCTTCAATTTTATCGTGGTTGAAATAGATATATGGCCGGTCTTCTTTAAACAAGTCAATCCCGAAAGTGAAATTGATATAATCGAGTTTGAGGATATGCATTAAAGTAGGAAACAAATCTATTTGACCCGCCAACTTATCAATAATACGGGGTTGCACACCTTTATAATAAATCAGTGCAGGAATATGATTGTAAGTTAAAGGCACCGGATACCGGCGGTTGTAACCTTCACCGTGGTCGGCGACAAATAAAAAAACAGAATTTTTAAACCAAGATTTTTCAGACGCTTTGTGCATAAAATCTGCTATGGACCAATCGGCAAAACGAGTGGCTCTGATACGGTCGGTCTTTCCTTTTATATGGCCGGGAATATAAAAAGGACCATGATCGGAAATAGTTAGGACGGTAGCTAAAAAATTTTGCCCGCTTTCGGCCATTTTATCTATTTTTCTCAAAGCGAAATTAAACAGAAAATGGTCGTCAACGCCCCATATCGTCCTGATGGAATCTGCGGGATAGTCCTTTTCATAATAAATCCGGTCATAAGCATTTTTAGATAAAAAATTTCCCAAATTATCAAAATCTTTATTATGCGGGATAAAAAAAGCGGTCTGATAATGATGCGCTTTTAAAACCTGTGGCAAGCCATGATACACTTTTATGTCCGCTCCTTTGAGCGGATGTTTGTCAAAAATTTCAGGATATGCATAATTAACCCCGTAAATACCGGCATATGTATGAATACCATTGCTATACATACGGGTAAAAGCAATGGATTGTTTAAATAAACTGTCCAAATAAGGGGTGCGATTTTCTTTATTACCGAAATAAGCCATTTTCCAAGCCGCCATACTTTCCATCAATACCAAAACCACATTTTTACGATTGGGAACCGTATCAAATCGAGTCTTGCGACTAATAGGATTTTGATTGACCGGCCGGTTGATTTTCAAGCTTTTTTGAACAAATTTGACAGCTTCATCTTCCGGCATCAATTTGAGCGGATGCATACGGTCATTCAAATAATTTTCATAACTTTTTTCAAATACAAAAACCGGATTGAGTTTTAATTCGTTTAGAAAGTTATTGTGCAAAACAAAAGCATCTTCCAATCGTAACGGCGCATGTACGACCCGTCCGCGAATACTGATAAATATCAATATTAACAATATCAAAAAGATTAAGGCTTTCTTTTTAACAGGCCGGGGGTCAGGTTGATACCGTTCAAACCATTTTTTCAATTGGCGGTAAAACACAAATAAAATAAGGAAAAAAGGCACAAACATAAACCAATACCGCGGTTCTTGAAAAATCATTCCGAAAACAACAGCGGGACGGTCAAACCATTCCAAAGCTTTTACCGTAATATGTTGGTAAAACTTATGATAATAAACCACATCTGCTGCCGCCAACATAAAAGCCAAACCTAAAACGGTAAATAACCACCAAAAGGCGATTATTTTCAAAAATGTTTTATGAATAAATTCGTAGATAACCAATAAGATAAAAGCCAATATGACGATAAAACCGGCGATTAACAGGTCGTAACGCAGCCCCCACACAAAAGCGGATAAAACATCACTAGCAGTTGAAATACCGTCATTTATCACTTCCCGGCGTTGTAAAAAATACAAAGTTGCTCTAAACAATCCGAAGATAATAACGGAAAATCCGTAAATTTTGAATATCAATTTTTTTAAATTCATCCGGAAAATTTTAAAATATCAAAATTACATAAAAAACAGCATAAAATTATTTTAGGGACAAACGGATTATCTTCCCAACTTACGCGAAATCCAATTCGTCAAAATCGTTACAAAAACGACCACGGATATGGAACTGGCAGGCATTAAAATAGCGGCAACAATGGGGGTTAAACGGTCGGATATGGCAAAGCCCAACCCGATAACATTATATAAAAACGCCATAACAAAACTAGCGTAAATAATGTGCTTGGTATGTATAGCAACTCGTAGAAAATCAGGTAATTGCAAAAGTTTATCTGCTTTTAAAATCCCATCGGACGAAGGTGTAAACACATTGGTATTTTCCGATATGGCGATGCCTACATCAGCTTGTTGCAAGGCGCCGGCATCGTTGAGTCCGTCACCTATCATCATCACATTTTCGCCCCGTTCTTGCAAATTTTGTATAAAATCCATTTTATCGTGAACGGATTGGTTAAAACGGTATTTAATACCTGCGGGTAAGATTTTTTCCAAAATGGGTTTTTCATTGTCATTGTCGCCGGATAAAATGTACAAATCATATCGTTTTTGCAATCTTTGAAACAAAAATTTCAAACCTATACGGTAATGGGCTTCAAAGACGAATTTTCCAAGGATTTTATCATTCCGGGCGATCCAAACCCGTGTACCGTTTTCAGGTATTGCTCCTGTAAACGTTGCCGAACCTATTTTATAAGTGTCCACACCGGCACGGGCGCTGATACCTTGTCCGGTTCGTTCGGTTATATCTTCCAAATCCGTAACCGGCACCTCTTTCAGATATTCGTAAATCAACCGGCTCAACGGATGATTGGAAGCTTTTGTCATTATCTTGATAATCGATTTTTGTGCCGGTGTCAACTCTTGTCCTTCATAACGCACTTTATATTTTTCTTGTAAAGTCAAAGTCCCGGTTTTATCAAAAACGATGCTGTTTATTTTAGATAAATTTTCTACGACTTGGGCATTTTTTAGATAAAACTGCCGGTAACCGAATTGCCGTAAAATATTGCCAAAAGCAAAAGGTGCCGATAACGCCAAAGCACAAGGACAAGCCACAATCAATATGGCGGTAACCACCCAAATAGCTTTTCCAAAACCGACGGTTAGCCCCCAATACACACCGGCTAATAGTGCAATACCCAAAATTACAAATGTAAAATATTGACTGATTTTATCGGTCAGGTTTTTGATAGTCAGCGCTTTATGATTGTTAAAAGCTTCCCGGCTCCAAAGTTTGGTCAAGTAACTATTATCTACGTCATTAATAGCTTCTACCTCGATATAACCACCAATTTGTTTACCTCCGGCCAGTAATTGATCGCCTACTTGTTTTTCAACGGGTAATGATTCACCGGTCACAAAACTGTAATCGATAAGTGCCGGATTTTTCATCAAAATACCGTCCACGGGAATAATCTCTTCATTGCGAACGATAAAACGGTCGCCGGGCTGTAAATCTTTAATTTCGACGATTTCTTCTTTACCGTTTTCTATTTTGGTCACGGCAATGGGAAAATAAGATTTGTAATCACGTTCAAAAGAGAGATAATCATAAGTGATCCGCTGAAAATATTTGCCCAAAAGCAAGAAAAACACCAAGCCGGTCAAACTGTCAAAATAGCCGGCACCGGTGTCGGTCAAAACTTCGTAAAGACTTCTTAAAAACAAAACACTAATCCCCAGAGCGATTAAAATATCGACATTGACGATTTTTTGCCGTAAACCTTTAATGGCGCTTTCAAAATACTCATTAGCGGAATAAAAAACCACCGGAACGGATAAGCCCAACATTATCCAACGGAACAAAGGGACAAATTTTTCCAGCCAATAGCCTTCGCTTTGAATATATTCAGGCAATGCCATCAACATAATATTACCAAAAGCAAAACCGGCAATCGCCAAACGGTATAACAATTTTTTATTAGATTTTTTTTTGTCTTTTTCCAAATCTTCCAAGCTGATCAAAGGCGGATAGGCAATAGAAGCAAGGATTTCCACAATTTGACGAAGGGTTACTATACTGCCATTAAAAGTAATGCGGACGGTTTTTGCCGGAAAATTAACTTCGGAGCGGGTAATACCGGGATTGAGTTTATCGAGATGCTCCAAGACCCAAATACACGAACTGCAATGAATATTGGGAATATAAAAATTGACGACTTTGGTCTGTCCGTCATCAAATTCCAATAGTTTTTTTTCTATTTCCGGTTTATCCAGATAAGCATATTTTTGCTTAATGCTTTCATCTACTTCATCCGCTTTGATACCCGGCGTTTCATTAATGGTATAATATTGCGATAACTGATTTTTATTTAAGATCTCATACACTGTTTTACAACCGTTGCAACAAAAAGGTTTGTCATCAAACCAAACGGTTTCACTTTCTGTCATTTCCAATCCGCAATGATAACAAGTTAATTTTTGTTGATGATTTGATGATTTTATCTGGTTCATAGAATGTTTTGCTCTTTAATGACTACCTATTGCTTCAAAATGCAACACTACTTCTAACTTGATGAAATGATGTTCGAGGTCATGTGTCTGATGTCAGCTGTCATTTCGATCCCTTCGGAAGTAGAGAGAGAAATCTCAACAATAATATAGCTCACACTGGAGACGGGATGTCATTTTGTTCCATTCTCCATTCTCCAATTTTAATTCTCAATTCATTCGCACTTGGCACTATGTCGCTTTCCACTTTCATCTGCGTTACTTCCCCGAGGTGTATAATTGCATCAAAAACATGATAATCAACACAATAACAATCAATCCCATAATGTATAAAACGGCGTCTTTTCCTTTCATTCGGTTTATTTTTGGCAAAGATACGGATAAATTGAATAAGACCTGCCAGTTTTTAAAAACCGATTAGGTCCGGAAGAAAAAAAATAAGGCGTTCAAAATGAACGCCTTATAAAAAATCTATATGTTATCAAATTACTTTGTCAATAGCGGCGCTAAAATCAAAGCTACAACAGACATTAATTTAATCAAGATATTTAACGAAGGACCGGAGGTATCTTTAAACGGATCACCGACAGTATCCCCGGTAACGGCAGCGGCGTGCACTTCACTACCTTTACCGTATTTTTTACCTTTGATTTCTATCCCTTCTTCAATCATTTTTTTGGCGTTATCCCAAGCACCACCGGCATTGGCTTGGAAAATAGCCATCATTACACCGGTTACGGTTACACCGGCAAGCAAACCGCCGAGCATTTCGGGGCCACCGGCAAACCCGATAATAACAGGTGTCAAGACGGCAATTAAACCGGGCAGGAGCATCTCTCGAATAGAAGCTTTGGTAGAGATAGCCACACATTTTTCATATTCGGCTTTTCCGTCAGCCTGGTCAAAGACTTTTTTATCTTCGGCTGACCATTGGTCCTCGTCTTTACCTTCATTTTTTTGCATGATTTTAAGGGCATTTTTCAATTCCGGGATATTGTGGAACTGACGACGCACTTCGTCAATCATATCTTCGGCGGCACGTCCCACGGCATCCATAGCCATAGAGGAGAACAAGAACGGCAACATACCACCGAGTAACAAGCCCCCCATGACTTTGGGGTTGGAAATGTCAATCACATCAATACCGGCCGTATGCATGAAAGCGGAGAATAACGCCAAAGCCGTTAAAGCGGCAGAGCCAATAGCAAATCCCTTTCCGATAGCAGCGGTTGTATTACCGACGGCATCCAGTTTATCTGTTCTTTCACGGATTTCTTTGGGTAGATTAGCCATCTCGGCGATACCACCGGCGTTATCGGCGATAGGTCCGTAAGCATCAACGGCTAATTGGATACCCAAATTGGACAACATACCGATAGCGGCAATAGCAATACCGTATAAACCGGCAAAATGATAAGCACCGATAATGGCTATTACGATAAAGATAATAGGCCATAAAGTGGATTGCATACCAACGGCTATACCGGAAATAATATTGGTCGCATGACCGGTTGTGGATTGTTTAACGATTTTTAAAACCGGTTTTTTTCCGGTTCCGGTATAATATTCGGTAATCATACCGATGGTCACACCTGCTAATAATCCTAAAACAATGGCATAAAAGATACCCATTGCAGTATAAGTTTTACCTCCTGTTTCCCAAGATTCCGGTAAATAATTTGTTACAATAAAATAGGTAACAATGATCATTAACACGGCAGCAATAATTTCACCGGCATTTAAAGCTTTATGCGGACTGCCACCTTCTTTGACTTTGACAAAGAAAGTACCGATAATGGATGTGACGATACCGGCAGCGGCTAAGATTAAAGGTAATAAAACGGCATTAAGGCTGTTATCGCCTGTAAAACCGCCTGTTCCGATAAACACGGCTCCCAGAACCATGGAGGAAACAATGGAACCGACATAAGATTCAAACAAGTCAGCTCCCATACCGGCCACATCACCGACATTATCACCTACGTTATCGGCAATAGTAGCAGGGTTTAACGGGTGGTCTTCGGGGATGCCGGCTTCAACTTTTCCAACCAAATCAGCACCGACATCAGCGGCTTTGGTATAGATACCACCGCCGACACGGGCAAACAATGCGATAGAAGACGCTCCGAAAGAATATCCGGTAATGACAGTAATAACTTTAAGAATATCCCAATCCATATTGGAATATATCAAAAATAAAAGCGTCAAACCGGTAACGCCCAATCCGACAACCGCCATACCCATGACACTACCACCGGTAAAAGCCACTTCAAGGGCTTTTCCCAAACTCGTACGAGCGGCGTTGGTAGTTCTCACATTAGCATTGGTAGCCACACGCATCCCAATAAAGCCTGCCAAAGCGGAACTGAAAGCTCCAACTATAAATGAGACACCTACCAACCAAGAAGATTCTTTGGTATCGGCAGAAAAAGCCAATAATGCAAAGACAACGGCTACAAAAATCCATAAAACTTTGTATTCGGCCATCAAAAAGGCCATAGCACCTTTACGAATGTGTTGGGCAATACGCGCCATACGGTTCGTCCCAACATCTTGTTTGGCAACCCACACAGAGCGCCAATACGTAAATAATAAAGCGATAATACCAATCGCCAAGACAACATAAATAATGTTTTGAGTCATTTTAGTTCATTTTTTAATTTATTGCAAAAATAGTTAATTTATTGAATTTTAGAACATAATTAAATTTTTTATTGTTTTTTTTATAAAAATCTTATTTTATTTGACAAAGCAGGTTAAAATTTATCATATCATTAAAATTATAACATAATATGTGAAACTTATAAACTTCGTTTATGTTTTTTTTATTCCGGTATAAGTATTGAAAAGTAAAATTTAGTCATTTGATGCCTAATGTTTATAAGTAAATACACTTAATGATAATACCGTTCAATGTCATTAAAAATCTTATAAATCTCATCTAAATGATCTTCTGTTACCAAACGGATACGAAATTGTTTAAAGTTAGGGATACCTTTAAAATAATTTGAATAGTGTGGACGGGTTTCCAAGATGCCTAATCGCTCTCCTTTCCATTTTATAGCTAATTCGAGATGTTTTTTTACCATTGATAAACGTTCGGAAACTGTTGGCATTTCCAGAATTTCACCCGTAGCGAAATAATGTTTTATCTGTTTAAATATCCAAGGATTGCCGATAGCCGCACGACCTATCATAGCACCGTCTAAGCCGAATTCGTCCCTGATGCGTTTGGCATCTTGCGGTGTTTTGATATCGCCATTGGCAAAGACAGGTATTTTGATGTGCGGATTGTGTTTGACTTCTGCTATTTTGTGCCAATCTGCCGCACCGCTATACATTTGTTTACGGGTACGGCCATGAATGGAAATGGCTTTAATACCTGCATCTTGCAAACGTTCTGCCACTTCATTGATAACGATACTGTTTTCATCCCAACCCAACCGGGTTTTGACTGTTACGGGCAAATTGGTATGTTTGACCACCGCTTCGGTCATTTTTTGCATTAGATCCAAATCCCGTAAAATCCCGGCACCGGCGCCTTTACGCACTACTTTTTTTACCGGACAACCGTAATTGATATCGATGATATCCGGCTCTACACGTTCAATCCTTTCCACGGCTTTGAGCATCGAATCGATATTGTGTCCGAAAATCTGTATCCCTACCGGGCGTTCAGCTTCAAAAATATCCAGTTTTTTAGCGGATTTTTCCGCATCGCGTATCAAACCTTCCGATGAGACAAATTCGGTAAACATCAAATCCACACCATATGCCTTACATAATGCCCGGAACGGCGGGTCACTGATGTCTTCCATAGGCGCCAATATCAATGGAAAATCCGGTAATTTAACAGAACCGATTTTTATCATCTAAATTTTTTTGCCAAAAATACAATAAAGAGTGATTGCGAACAATTAGCATAAAGAAAAAATTATCTTGGAGTTGTAATTTTTATAAAATCATAACCGGTTAGTTTGTGACAGGCATTACAGGTATTTTGTATATGATTGTAGGCTTTATCAAAATCAGATTGATTCGGATTTTTCAAAATCCGTGTCATGTTTTGTAAAGAGGGAAAAATCATTTTTAAACGGGTCGTCTCTTTTCTTTGAGCTTGATAAGTGATGATTTTTTTTAAAACTTCCTGCATTTCGTGAATTTCGAATGTGGCATATCGCCAATTTTTTGTTTGCCCTGCCCGGTAAAGTTCTTGAAAATGGTGATTGACCGTATTCATCAAATCACCAAACCCCGGTTTATAACTCCGGGCAATAACAGTTTTCAAACTATCCACTTGTTTTTGCAATTGTATGATTTGCCGGTCGTTTTGTTGACAAGATATGACAAGCCATACAAAACTCATCCAAAAGTATTTCATAGCAAGATTATTTTTCTTGCTACAAGTTATGGATTTTTAGACTACAAACAAATGATTTATTTCAGTATCTGTCTGGAAATGACCAATTTCTGAATTTCGGTTGTCCCTTCACCTATGGTTGTCAGTTTACTGTCACGATAAAATTTCTCAACCGGGAAATCTTTGGTATACCCGTATCCCCCGTGAATTTGTACTGCATCGGTTGAGACTTTTACACTGACTTCCGAGGCATACATTTTAGCCATGGCCCCAAGTTTGGTCAGGTTTTGTTTGGTATCTTTCAAGTAAGCGGCTTTTCTGATAAGCAATTCCGAGGCTTCAATTTCAGTTGCCATATCGGCAAGTTTAAAAGCAATAGCTTGAAAATGACTGATAGGTCGTCCGAATTGTTCTCTCTCCTGTGAATATTTTATAGCAGCTTGATAAGCCCCTTTGGCGATACCCAAGGCATTAGCGCCGATAGAAATACGGCCGCCGTCCAATATTTTAAGGGCTTGTACAAAACCATCGCCTACTTCTCCCAAAATATTTTCTTTGGGTACGCGACAATTATCAAAAATCATTTCCGCCGTTTCGCTGGCGCGCATTCCCAATTTGTTTTCTTTTTTTCCGGCATAAAATCCCGGTGTCCCGCGTTCCACGACAAAAGCCGTTGCATTACGACGCGCTCCTTTTTCTCCCGTGCGGGCCAAAACCACAGCCACTTGCCCACTGATCCCGTGTGTGATGAAATTTTTGGCACCATTTAATATATAATAATCGCCGTCTTCCACTGCCGTTGTACTCATACTCCCGGCATCCGAACCCGTATTGTGTTCGGTCAAACCCCAAGCACCAATCCATTCACCGGATGCCAATTTAGGAAGCCAACGCATGCGTTGCTCTTCATTACCGAACTCGTAAATATGGTTGGTACACAACGAGTTATGTGCTGCTACTGACAATCCGACAGACGGATCTTGTTGTGATAATTCATCAATAATCGTCACATAATCTTGATAGGACAATCCCGAACCGCCGTATTTTTCGGGAATAACAATCCCCATAAAACCCAATTCGCCGAGTTTGTGAAACAATTTGACCGGAAAAATTTGTTTTTCGTCCCATTCCATATAGTAGGGAGCGATGTGTTGTTTGTTAAAATCCCTGACTGCTTGCGCAATGTGTTTTTGTTCTTCCGTTAATTCAAAATTCATCATTATTTATAGTTTTAAGTATAGGCAAATTCTCTTATGTTTTTCAACCGGATAACCCGGCACTTTTAACAAATCGTCAAAATTATGAAAAGCACCGTTTAAAGTCCTATACGAAACGATTTTTTTTGCCAATTGGTATGAAATATATGGATTTTTTGCCAATTCTTTGATATTAGCGTCATTCAAATTAATTTTTAAGCGGATTTTTGCCGGATTTTCAATGGTAAAGTGCTCCCAAATCCGTTTGATTGTTTCAGGAGACAATCCGTAAACGTCATTTAATTGTTCTTTGACGGTAAAACCACCTATGGATTGACGATATTTGACAATCCGCCGGGCTAATTTGTCACCTATCCCGTACACTTGTTTTAATTCCTCTTCCGTAGCCGTATTAATAGATTTTTTGATTATAGATTTGGTTTGAGGTTGTGATTTGATGACGAACTTGGCTTTGATTCTTGCTACTACCTCCGGTTCCAAACCATAAACTTTTTTCAATTGCGACATATCTTTAAAGCCACCAATGGCATTCCGGTATTTGACAATACGCTTGGACAAAACCGGTCCCACGCCGTAAATACTTTGCAAGTCTTCTGTGGTTGCTTTATTAATATCGTTGGTGGTCAAGTGTTTATGTTTATCGTAGGATTGTATTTTATTAAATTTAAAGTCCGGGATTTTGATATAAGGTTCCAATTTTGAAAACAATGAATCTGACAACCCTGCAACTTGTTTAAACTCTTGTTTGGATTGAAAATACCGTCCCGATTGTCTAAATGCCGAAATCTTATCAATTTGTTGAGGAGATAAGCCTAAAACATAAGCTTTATAATCGGATAAATAGTTGGGATTGAAGGGATAAAACTGCGGCTTTTGGCGTTGTAAGGCCATTTTTTTTAACGAATCGTATTGGCATTGCAAGTCTGACGGAATACTTTCGTTGTATTTGGAAGATGTAAAAATACGGTCGTAACAAGTAACGGCTATCAAACCGGAAAAAATAAGCAATAACAATATAAAAATGCCCCTGCGTTGCGAACGGTTAAACTCCGGCAAGAGGGGCAAGGTTTTCATGGTTGGTTATTTTGGTTAATTGCGTGTCCCTACTTTCGTAGGGAGATATTTGATATCCGGCCTTCGGTATAGCGACATGTATTGTGCTACTAATATAGATCACTGAGGGTTTTGCGACGTAGGAGCAAAATTGTACCGAAGTGACCGGTGCTTTCGGACGTTTGTTATTTAGAACATATTGAGAAATCTTTTTTTATTTTTGGATTTCTCGCCGTTTCGGCTACCTTCGGAAATCCGTCGAAATGACAAGCACTAAGCGCCTTCCACTACGGCACTCATTTCTTCTCTTTGATTGCTTTCAAGTACCGGCGTAATTCGGTTCTGACTTTGGGCGCCAAAAAGACCAAGCCGATAACATTGGGAAAGACCATGGCAAAAATCATGGCGTCAGAGAAATTTAAGACAGAACCCAATTTGACAGATGAACCGACAAATACAAAGAACAAGAATAAAAGTTTATAAATCAAATCAGCGGTCTTACTTCGACCGAAAACGAATTTCCAACCTTGCAAACCATAGTAAGACCAAGATAACATGGTAGAGAAGGCAAACAGAATCACTGCAATGGTCAAAATAATAGAGAAATGCGGGATGACAGAATCAAAAGCCGTGGCGGTCAATTCGACACCTTTACCGTCGAGTGAGCCGTCACCATAGCTGAACAAACCGTATTTTAAGTTAGTAATAATCAACACCAAAGCGGTCATAGTACAGATAACGACAGTATCTATAAAAGGTTCGAGCAAAGCTACAATACCTTCACTGGCGGGATATTTGGTTTTGACAGCCGAGTGAGCGATAGCTGCCGAACCAACGCCTGCTTCGTTGGAGAATGTACCTCTACGGAAACCTTGTATCAACACACCCATAAAACCACCTAAACCGGCTGCCGGTGTAAATGCTTGGGAAATGATCTGCTTAAAAGCTTCGGGTAATAAACCGATATTCAATACCAAAATAATAATGGCCGCTCCTACATATAAAACAGCCATAAAGGGCACGATTTTTTCTGCCACTTTACCAATCCGCTTAATACCGCCGATAATCACAATTCCCACGATAATAGCCAGAACAATTCCGAAATATGAACCGGCATTGGGATGAGTAATATCAAACAATTTTTTAAACTGTGCTGCCGCTTGATTGGCTTGGAACATATTACCACCGCCAAAGGAGCCACCGACAACCATAATGGCAAAAAAAACCGCCAAAAATTTTCCAAAGGCGCCTTTGCCCATCTCAGCAAAGCCTTTTTTGAGATAGTACATAGGACCACCGAATACTGTTCCGTCATCACCGATATCACGATATTTAACGCCGAGTGTACATTCGGTAAATTTGGATGCCATACCCAACAATCCGGCTAAAATCATCCAAAAAGTCGCTCCGGGTCCGCCAATGGCAATGGCCACGGCCACTCCCGCAATATTTCCCAAACCGACTGTTGCCGACAGCGCCGCCGATAAAGCTTGAAAATGAGATACTTCCCCGTGATGTTCGCCTTCTATTTTGATAGTTTCCGGGATATCTTCATGTTCATCAACCAGGGGATCATATGCCGGTTTGTAAGTGTCGTGATGATCTATATCATCATATTTACCGGCAACCACTTTGACGGCGGTTTTAAACAATTTGAATTGTGGAAAACGGAAATAAACGGTAAAATAAGCCGCTCCCAAAATCAATAAAATCAATACGAGCGGAATACCATATCCGGCAAAATATAATTTGGTAAACACCAAACCCGTCCAAAAGTCCGAAATGGGTTTGAACATCTCTTCAATCCGTTGGTCAATACCTTTTTCGGTTGTTTCCTGTGCAAAATTCAATGCCGGAATCAACAACGCCGTCAATACTAAAATTTTTTGTTTCATATTTTTAAGTTGAAAGTTAAAAGTTGAAAGTTGAAAGTGAGTTTTCATAAAATATTTTGATTGATAGTGATTGCGTAATATTGGTAATTTTTTACTTAGATTTTTGTTAAATTATACGCTAAGATATAAGTTTTTAGTGAAAGCTTTTTTAAAATTATGAATAAATTATTTTTGCAGTCTTTTTGCTTTGTTTTTGTAAAAATAATTCAATTTTTTAGTTGATTTTTGATAAATTTTCAATCTTTCTATATTTGTCAGATCTCCAATGTTTCTTTAAACTATTTTCAACTCTATTCCTTAATTATGATTTCTTCCAATAACCCGGACACTTCAACACATTCCGTCACCGGGACTTGACGACTTGGAAACTTGCTTTCCCGAATTACTCAATAATCACTAACTTTGCAATACAACAAAAAAAAATAATTATGCACCAATTAACCGGACAAAAACAAAATGTTACTATTATTGTCGCTATGGGACAGCAAAATCAAATCGGTTTAAACGGCACGATGCCTTGGCATTTGTCAGATGATTTAAAAAATTTTAAAAAACTGACTATTGGTCATCCGGTTATCATGGGACGCAAAACTTTTGACAGCATCGGTAAGGCCTTGCCTAACCGGTTAAATTTCGTGATTACTTCCAATCCCGGTAAAGTTCGAGCTTATAAGGTTTGTCCGGTTCAAAATTTGGAGCAAGCAATTAAGCAAGCGGCTTTAACCGGAAAAGAAATTTTTATCATAGGCGGCGCCAGTATTTATAAACAAAGTTTGGATATGGCCGATAAATTGATTATCACACACGTTGCTTATAACGGCGAAGCCGATACATATATGCCGTCGATTGATTGGAATCAATGGAAAGTTGTTGATAAACAACAATTTAAAAAAGATAACCGCAACGATTACAATTTTGAAGTGGTCACATACCGTAAAATTTCTCAATAATGACCTATTACAGTATTGACGAAGTCAAACAAAAAATGGCACGATATTGTGCTTATCAAGAACGTTCACATTATCAGGTAGAGAAAAAATTACGGGAAATGGGCATGATTCCCGAAGCCATTGATGCCGTTATGTTGTTTTTAATAAGGGAAGGTTTTTTAAACGAGGAACGTTTTGCCCGCGCTTATGTGCGGGGTAAGTTTTACCAAAAACATTGGGGCAAACAAAAAATTATACAAGGCTTGAAGCAACACCAAATCCACGCAAATTTGATAGTAAAAGCATTAAATGAAATTGATGATGCGGATTATCAAACGACTATCAAAACTTTAATAGAAAAGAAAAGCAGGCATATGCCGGAGATATTCTATCAAAATAAACAGAAGATTGCCCGGTATTTGCTACAAAAGGGATATAAATATGAAGAATTTTCAGATATCTTGTCCGGTTTTATCAAATAAAAAACAGGCGGAAATTTTTCCGCCTGTTTAACAATAAACATATACCTTAAAAAGTGTATAAAATTCCGGCTGAAATTCCAACTGTCCTGGCCATATATTTGGCTTCACCATAAAGTTTTAAATGGTCTGAAATAGCGTAAGTTCCCCCTGCTCCGGCAGTAATTCCAATAGCACTACCGGCATAATAACGGTAGCCGGCATAACTCGCCGAAACATATACAAGGTTTAAACCTAATAAAGGATAATAATTTAAAGAGTCCGGGTCTCCCAAACTATAATGACCGTCCCCAGATAACGATATGCCCGTTATACCGAAACCTATTAAATAATAATCAAAGGACGGAGAAAAGGAAATCTCATCGGTTAAGCCTATATCGGCTTTTATTTCCAAACCGGGATTTCCGAAAAATGCCGCTCCTCCTCCAACTGAGATTTGAGCATTAACACTCGTTGCTGCCAGTAATAACAATACAATGATTAACGTCTTTTTCATTTTTGTAGGTTTTTAGGTTAATATTTATTTTTTATGATTATAATTATGTATGTCAAATTTAATAAAAAAAATTATTTTGTAACTTATCAATTATTCAATTCCGTCTTCTTTTATAGGTATGCGTTTCGGTTATTTACCTCATGTTATATATTTTTTTGTGTTTGTTTTCTTGCAAGATCAATATTTTTCAAATTTTTATAATGAAGATTTAAATATCTTGTTCTGAAAATTTGATTGTTTTAATGAACTAATCAAGTTGTTAATTTTGAACTTCATACCAAATTTAATTTTGAATTTTATTCCAACTTTTTTGTATGTCTTCATCAGAAATGCCGGGTTGTAATAATTTCATAGCAGCCTTAAATTCATCAAAACCATGTTTTTTGGGTTCCCGTAATATATCGATGGCTTCCATTTGATTGAGTTGCTTGGATTTTTGTGTATCTGCCGGTGTAAGGGTTACGGCTTTACCATCATTTTTGTGCATTTGATTGTAAGCTTTTTTAATATCCTCTTCTTTATAAGGTATTTGTCCGTTTTGTGTGACAAAATTTTTGTATTCTTCATAAGACATATTTTTATAACGGGAGACTTCGTTCATCATGGCTTGCATTCCTTTTTGTTTTTGTTTTTCGGCATCTTTAAGCATATTTTGGATAAGTTTTTTATCTTCATCAGAAATTCTATACCCGGGGTCGAGTCCTTGGTCTGCACGGAAATAGGCATCAACGATTTTAAACGCTTTTTCTCTGTCAGCTTTTGATAAATCCGGATTTTCTTTGTTGACAACCTTGTTAAATTTTGCTTTACGAACCGCTTCGGGCGCCAAGGGGTCATATTCATCAAAATAATCAATATAAGCCTTGATGATGGCTTGCAGATTATTTTGATTGATTTGTGATTGCTGTGCTTGTACTTTAGCTAGAAATATCAAGCTAAATATGATAATAGTTTTCATTTTTCGTTCTTTTGGATGTAATCCAGTTCATATTTGATGTATTCCGGTTCGTTGTCAAAGATTAGTTTTTCATATATAACTTTGGCAAATACACCCGGCATAGTATTAATCATCCAATATTGATACTGCTTATTACCGATAATTCCGTTGACTACGGTACATTCATAAGTTTTGTCATCAAGTTTCCATAGACGTTTTCGGTCAATAATGCTATATCTGTCCAGATCTTTTTGAGGAAAAAAGCGGTTATATGCTTCGGTTAACGGTCCTTTGGTTCTGGTGATAAACGGGATACGCTCTTCATCTATTTCCCGGTATCCGTTAAATGTAATGATTTGTTTTTCGGAATTAACAATGACATCAAAGGAAACAAAGTCTTCATAAAAAGCTTTAACCTCCGGATAATATACGTAACGCTTGTAACGCAGTTTTTTTAGCTTTGGTAAAAAAGGCCAAAGTTTATCATTTGTCCACGGTAAGCCGGTTTGACCTTCCATGGGTCCGGTTAGTGTGTCTTCATCAATTTGCAAATGTTTGATTGCCGGCACATCAGGCTGTTTTTCAAGTTGATATTGAATACCATTGTTCGAGACTTCCATATAGTCTTTATTAATTTGTAAAATAGAATTTTTTCGGTTTAATATATCAACATCAGCTAAAATAACAAAAGCCTTTTCATCAGGGATAAATACCCATGAACCTTGTGTGGTTATCCCGGTATTTTCTTCAATATTGAGCATCACAAACCTTCCACCGGCTTCGAACCTTACATAGGTAGGTGATGTGCCATGTATCAGCCAAGTACCGACAAGGTTTTTGTAAACAGGGTTGTTTTGTAGTCTGTCATAAGCCCGTTTATAATGCAAGGTAACCGTTTCACTAGCCAAAACCAACTGTTTGTCTGTTTGTTTCAATATATGAAAATTTCCGTTGTATATTTTAAAGCGTTCGGATTTTAAGTCTATGATTTGATTTCTTTGAGTGAATCCGGCTATCTTGGTGCCGTAAATAGAAATATCTCCATTGGCATCAAAACGGTTGACAATATAAGGTTGTTCGGTTTTCCGGCTTGTTTCTATCAAAGTCAAAAGCCAATTTCCGGTTATCGTCTTGGATTGTCCTTGTCCATTCACCATTATCAAAGTAAAGAACAATCCAACAAATAATTTTAATTTCATAACGAATAAGATTAAATATTTATTAAACACGACAACCGGAAATCTAATTATTAATAATGTAAGTCAAATGTGCATGTAAATGTATGTGTTGCATTATTGTTATCCGTATAATCTCCTCCAAAAGATCCTTTGATATGCTTATTCGATTTATCGTGACTGACAACTTCAAAAGTAAAAGATGACATGGATATATTCATTTCATCAATTGTAAGTCCTCCGGAACTTCCACTAAAAATAATAGCGATTTCATCATCATCAAAAGCAGACTGTCCGGTATAAGTCCCGGGATTTATATCGGGGTCCAATAAAAAGATCATTTGTCCATAATCTTGTTTTGTCGCAATAGTTTTAATAGCTTCTTTATCTTGTGTTAAACCGGTTATAATATTTTTAAAATTTGCTTTCTCTCCGTTATCTATTTTCATGGTAAATGTGTTATCTAAAAATAAAGTATCCTCTTTTTTCTTTTTGCAAGATGTCACAAGTGTTAAGGTTAAGATTAATAGCAAACTTAATACTTTGCTTAGATTTTTCATAATAATGGATTTTTGAGATTAGTAATTTATTTATTTTTATAAAATTTTAGTGTTTTTTTCGTCATATCGTATTGCTGTCTGAGTTCTTCGTCGGACATGTTTTTGGCATCTTCATCATTTTCTTTGACCATTTTTTTCCAATCTTCAAAAGACATATTTTGCATTTGTTTCATATATTGGGCTTCTCTTTCTTTCTTGATATCATCAGGTATATCATTATTCACTGGGCTACTATTCATTTGGCCGTTCATCATGTCATCCATTTTTTTTACGGGAAAATCAGGTAATTTGAATTTGCTGTCAGGTACAGAGACATCAAATTCGGCTTTTGTTGCTTTGGTAACGGTATGTATGCCCATTACAGTCATATCTATTTTTAAAACCACATCTTTATATACCCACTCTTTACCGCCTGGAATGCGCCATACCTCACAGGTATATCCGAGTATTTTTTCCGTTCCTGTTTTTTTAGCACCCATGGATTTAAGCATGTCTTTTCCGGCATTGCCGGCATGGGTGTCTGATTGTTTCATCATATTCATTGCCGGATCGTCTTTTTCGTATATAATTTTATCTTTAAAATCAACCGAATAGGTTTTACCGTTATCTAACTTGTCGATAGTATGGGTTTCATCGGTTTGTGTTTTTTTCATACCGAAAACATTGATGTCAGTAGTTTGTTTAGATTTTATTTCTTTCAACTCAACGGCTCCCCAATCTTTAAAATATAAATCTTCGGTTCCGGAACCTTTTACCGTTCCACCCATTGTTTTACCGGAAATTGTTGTTTTATAATGAACAATTCCTGATTTGATATGGTAACGTTTCAGTTTGTTTTTGTTGGTTTTATTTTGACTGTTTCCGTTACAACTTGCCAATATTACAATCACAAATAACAATAAATTTAATTTTTTCATCTGTTTATATTTTAATTTTAATATTAATGTTTCCGACAATAGTTAGTATAACCTTTGATGATTAAAATAATCATTTCTCCTGACATCGGCCGGGACAGGCTTTGTGTGTTTAATGATTATTTTAATCATATCGGTTTCATAATACTTATTTTATATAATATAGTCTGTTATTAATAGAAAACGCTTAGCAAAATTTGACTAAGGTTCCCGGAAAAAAATTATTGATTTACCTATAATATACATTGAAAGTTCCCGTTGCCGTATGAGTAAGGGAAACATTCTGATTATCCGTAAATTCCAATGAAAAAGTTCCTTTGATATGCTTAGCCGTCATATCATGGGAAATGACTTCAAAAGTCAGGGATGTTACATTCGTAACAGTAGTAAAAATCGCTTGTGAATTCATTCCGTGGCTCATTAATACTTGATTAGAACCATAAGTTCCTTGGCTGATATCCGGATCAACGATCATTTGAATGTCACTATTTGTATCGGATCCTCCAATGACCAATTGATTGTTCATTACCATTGCATTCACATCCGTATAGATTGTTTCATTACCATTGTCAATTTTTAAAGTGATTCTGCTGTTTGTAGAATCATTTTGTACTTCATCATCATCACTTTTTTTGTGACAAGATGTAAATGTAAACAAAGTCAAAAATAACATTAATCCTAGAATTTTTGCAGTTGATTTCATAAAATTTAATTTTTATTAATTAATATCCGGATAATTATTGATAATACCTGAAATAGCACATCCGTTTTACTATTAAAGGAATATTGTTTTACTTTTAAAATTTAACAAACTCAACCCTTCGGTTATTGGCTTTTCCTTCCGGAGTAGTATTGGTATCAATGGGATTACTTTCGCCTCAACCGGTATATTTCAGTCTGGATTTGTCAGTACCCATGGCAATCAACTTGTCCATAACGGTTTTAGCGTGTGTATGATCTATTTTTTAAAAAAATTGCCCTTCGGTTTGCTGCGAAATCAAGATAAAAAATAATCCTGTCAATAAAAGTTTAAAAAAATTCATATGCCATTATTTTTTAGTGTAATCTATACTTTATCGGGAATTAAATTGCACTTGCCTTGATATTAGCTTTTGCACTAAAAGTAATATGAAAATGAAATGTACCGGTAGAAGGAATGCGGCTTGATATAGTTATGTTAATTTTTTTATTGTCCAACAACCTGCCGGCAATTTGTTCAATTTTTTGAGTATCAGTTATTGAAATGGGGTTCCCTTGGGCCACCATATCATAATTAAAACCTGGAATTGTAATAATAATGTCATTATCAACGGCAATCGTAAGTTCAACAACAGTGTTATTACCGGATAAATTTTCCAAACCATCAAAAGTTACTGCAACATTTGATAAATCAAGCGACTTTAATCTGTCCAGGTAGCCATGGGTATCACTATTGTCCAGATCCAAAACAAAAGTTGTGGTATAATTTTGTCCTGTCATAGCGTTTCTTGTCGTTTCATTGACAACGACTTCTTCTGATGTTGCCGAAAGATTCGTGTCGAAATTAACATCTAATGCCTTTTTTTTACATGAGGTTAAACCGGTTAGGGTTAATACAAAAAATAATAGTGCTTTCTTCATTTGTTAGGTTTTTATGATTATTGATGAGCGAATTTAAAATTATTATACTTATGGTCTTCAAATAATTTATAAACGACAGGATTTTACAGATAAACTTACAAAAATGAAGAGAAATAACATTAGAAGAAAAAAAAGACAATTTTGCATTTTATTAGTTAAAATATGTCGTTTATAAAAAATATACTGTCGTTTATTAATTTTTTCTTATTCTTAAAATTGATTTTTCGTAAATTTAACCGTTAAAACAAACTTGCAATGATTAAAGCTGTAATTGTAGATGATGAACAACTTGCCATAGAAAGTCTGCAATGGGAGATTGAAAATTTCAGTCAGGATGTAAAAGTAGTTGAAACTTTTACCAATCCCAAAGAAGCTGTTAGTGGTATCAATTATCTAAAACCTGATTTGGTTTTTTTGGATATTGAAATGCCCGAAATTGACGGTTTTCAACTTCTACAATTATTGGATTATAAGAACTTCGATTTAATTATTACAACAGCTTATAATCAATATGCCATTCAAGCTTTTAAGGCCAATGCCATTGATTATTTGCTCAAACCCGTTGATCCGGATGATTTGATACAAGCGGTTGAAAAAGTCAAAAAACGTCACGGCAGTGACTTTGCCACTAAAAATATCGAAACCGTTCTGAACAAGTTTGTAAAAAACAATTTGGAACAGCATAAAAAAGTTCCTCTACCGTTAAATCAAAAAATCATTTTTGTCAACCCTGATGACATTTTATATTGCAAATCAGACGGAAGTTACACAACTGTTTTTATGCGTAATGGCGATGATTATTTGGTATCAAAAAGTATTGGATATATTGAGGATTTGTTACCTAAAAATCAATTCATTCGCATACACAAATCTTATATAGTCAATTTACACGAAATCAAAGAATTGATAAAGCATGGTAATGGTGAAATCATTTTAACCAATGATAAAATCATTCCCATTTCACGAACCCACCGCAAGCAAGTTTTAGAAGCTTTAAATATTTCTTAAAATGTCAGTGTCTAACTGGATTCAAGCCTTATCGCATCCACAAGAAAACGGCATTGTCATTTTTGTATCCGGTTTTTTGCTGGCTTTGGGATTGTATCATCTATTGTTATATTTTCAAAACAAAATCCCAACTTATTTATATTATGCACTGTATGCTTTATTGGTTTTAATTTACACATTTCACAGAGCCAAACATTTCATTTTGTCCGATTTGGTAGCCGGCCATCGTATGCAAATCGAATTTTTTTATGACCCTTTAAAATGGCTATATTCTACGGTTTACATGTTTTTTGCGCTGAGTTTCGTCGATTTGGATCAATATTTTCCAAAGTTTACAAAGTATTTAAAATTGTTTTTAAAAACCGGTTTGGTTATTTTAGGAATACTGCTTTTGATAGCTGTGATTATAAATAATAAGAAAATTTTGGACAAAGCTTATAATTTTGCATTTTTACCGGTAATCTTTTTGCTTTCATTATACATTTTATATTTGATTTACCTTTCCAAGTCGCCAGTAAAATATTATTTATTGATTGGGGCCGGCACATATTTATTGGTTACGACTTACTCACATTATTTAACTTATACCGGAAGACCGTTCCGCGTATTATTTTACGGTGCTACGGCTTTTGAAATGATTTTGTTTGCTCTGGGATTAGGCTACAAACAGAAATTAATCAATGAAGAAAAAAATTTATGGCAAGAACTGGTTATCAAAGAATACGAAAAAAATCTGTTGATAAAAGAAGATCTTACCAAAAAATTAGGAGAAGAGGTCTATCATAAAATGAAGCAAATAGATACTTTGAAACGAGAAAAACGGATAGCCGAACAAAAAAAATTGGCCTTATCATATTCCAAACAAATCTTACAGCTGCGGTTACAAGCCGTTCAGGCACAGATGAATCCGCATTTTTTGTTTAATGCCCTAAATGCTATCAAAAACTTTATCATCAAAAACGACCAAAAAAAGGCGGTTACATATTTATCCAAGTTTGCCAAATTAATCCGCATCGTATTAGACCATGCCAAACTATCAGAAACCTCCCTGCATGACGAATTGGAATTGATACAACTTTATGTTGACGTGGAAAATATCCGGTTTAATAACGGGATAGATTTTAAAATTGAGATAGATGACGATGTTTTTATACATTCCGTCAAAGTACCTCCTATGATTTTTCAATCTTTGATTGAAAATGCGATATGGCACGGTCTGGCTCCCAAAAAAGGAGACAAAAAACTCCATATGAAAATAGCCAAAATGTATCCTTATGTTAAAGTTATCATTGAAGACAATGGTATTGGTCGTAAAAAAGCCCGGGAAATAAGAGAACAAAAAAATATGACTTTGAAAAAGGAATCAATGGGTATCAAAATTACCGAAGAACGCCTGGCGGTTTATACCCAAGCCTTTAAAAATAAATTTAAAATCGATTTTATCGACTTATACGATGACCAAAGCCAGCCAGCAGGGACACGGGTTGAAATTTTTATTCCGGTTGCATAACAGTCATTTAATAATTCTCTAATATGTATTTTATCAACTCATATTAATACACCCGCTTGACCTTCCAGCTATTTCCAACCCATAACCCGACAATTTCATCCACTTCAAAGCCCATTTTTTTGACACGTTTAATGGCTTTTTTCATTTGTTTGAGTTGTACGGATTTTTTCACGGGATTACCGGCACAATCATAGTGTGCCACAATGAAAATATGTTTTGAATGATGTTTATTAACCGAAATATCCAAACGGTATTTTATGGCTTCCACCAGAACCTTATTCTTGTTTTCGGCTAATATTTTTACCGGGCCGGCTTCGGTAATCATATCGGGATAGTCTATATCGTAATGTTCGATAATCCATTCCAAAACAGGAAGTTGTGTCCGTCCGTCCATACAGTTGATAACACTGGCAAATTTGTCTATATCCAAGTATTTCATAGCTTCTCTTACTAAGATGAAAAATTGATAACAAATTTAGGGTTTTTTTTTGAAGAGGAAGGATTTTTTTACTATGATGACCGGGGCTTCAATACGTTCCTCACTTCGTTCGGCACACTCAGCCACCTACTTTAATAGGTTACTAAGTGCCTCCCCGACTTTTGTCGGGAGGGGGAGTTGTGTATCTAAATAACCGGACTTTTCTAAATAAAATCAATAAGAATTTTCAAATATTTTATGCTTGACACTTAAAAAAAATTGTTTATTTTTATACATTCTAAAAAACACCGGATTTATGGATATTTTTTTGATTGTTCTCGGTTTGATTTTAATCATAGTCGGATTAATCGGTTGTGTCGTTCCCGGCTTACCCGGGCCCGGATTGGCATGGGTAGGTTTATTGGTAACCACACTGTCCAAAGCTATACCCGATAATTGGTCACTTATCGGTGTTGGTTTTATTATTGTATTGATAATCACGGTTTTAGATTATATCATTCCAGCGGTCGGTACTAAAAAATTCGGCGGCAGTAAATATGGCACTTACGGGGCGATTATAGGGGTGATTGCCGGAATTTTCTTACCTATTCCCGGTGGTGTTATCGTTGGCGCATTTTTAGGTGCTTTTATTGGCGAATTTTTAAAAAACAACGATGTTGCACAAGCTTTAAAAGCTGCTTTCGGCGCATTTATCGGTTTTTTAGTCTCAACAGGTATGCAATTAATTGTAGTCATCATATTTTTAATCCAGTATTTCAACATGGTTAAAGACAATTGGGACAGTATTTCACAACTTTTTTAATTATATATGTCCGGACTTAAACTGACCGCTACCACATTTTACGGATTGGAAACCGTGCTTGCTTCCGAATTACAAACACTCGGCGCCAGGAATGTCCAAACCGGCAACCGGGCTGTCTATTTTGAAGGGGATTTGGGCTTTATGTATAAGGCTAACTACAATTTACATACTGCCTTGCGGATTTTACGCCAATTAAAAATTTTTTATCAAATATACAAAGCGGCACAGCTTTATGATGCTATTGCAAGTATAGATTGGTCCCGGTGGTTTTCACCAAAACAAACTTTTAGAATTGATGTCACCGGACAAACCAAGTTTTTTAACAATACCAAGTATGTCGCCTTAAAAGCCAAAGATGCTATCGTTGACCAATTTCGTTCTGCTCATAACCAACGACCGGATATCGATTTGAAACAGCCCGATATCCGGATAATTTTACATTTTAAAAATCAACATCTTAATGTGCTTTTGGACAGTTCCGGCGAACCGCTTCATAAAAGGGGTTATCGCACCCAAACCGGTCCGGCACCGCTCAACGAAGTATTGGCTGCCGGCATCGCCGGTTTGTCGGGTTGGGATGTCCGTCGTAGTTTATTGGATCCGATGTGTGGTTCGGGTACCATCTTGATAGAAGCAGCTATGTTACAAATGCATATTCCCGCCGCTATCAACCGCCAAAAATTTGTCTTTCAAAATTGGCCGGATTATGACGAAGCACTTTTTGAGTTGATAAAAAACAGTAGTATTGATAAAATCCGGGAATTGCCTACCGGTTTAAAACTATTAGGATACGATAAAGATTCTTCTGCAGTAAAAAAAGCCCGGCAAAATATCAAAAATGCCAATTTGGATGAATTTATCCGTATAGAACAAGCTGACTTTTTCAAAACCAAAGCTGTCAATCCGGATATGTTTTTACTGTTTAACCCACCTTATGACGAACGCCTGTCCATTGATATCAAAGATTTTTACAAAAAAATAGGAGACACACTCAAACAACATTACACAGGCTCGGAAACTTGGCTAATAACCGGGAACTTGCAAACCCTCAAATATATCGGCTTACGTCCTTCCAAAAAAATAAAACTGTACAACGGAAAACTTGAAGCTCGGCTGGTGCAATATTTGTTGTATGTGGGGAGTAGGAAGAGGGAGACTATATAATAAGTAACTTGATTATGTTATAAGTGTAAGTTCAATTAGAAAATGAAGAATAATAAGATTTCAATCCTGTCCTAAACGTTTGAAAAAATAATATTAAAAGAGAATGGCATTTAAAAATCTCAATTAACTTTGAGTTATAAAACAAAAAAACATCATTCTCTTATGACAAAGATAATATTATTTGCTCAAATTATCCAAAGACTTGACCGTTCAATCAGGGCAAACGCACCATAAATAATTAAAAAAAATAGAAAAAAAGATAAACTTTTGTTTTGATATTATTCATAATATTTGCATATTGTATTGATTGTCAATATATTAATTTAATATTATGAGCTCAAAACTTTATGATTTATTAGGGCAAATAGGCGACCCTAGACGTGCTTTAGGCAAACTTCATCCATTAAATGACATCCTTCTTATTGGCATTTTTTCAGTCCTTTCAGGTGCAGATACTTGGAATGAAATGGAAGATTATGCCAGAGCAAAAGAAGAATTTTTAAAAACATTTTTGGAATTGCCTCATGGTATACCTTCTCATGATACTTTTAATCGAGTTTTCTCAAGTATTGACAGTACTCAATTCGAAGAAGTTTTTGTGCAATGGGTCAACTCATTAGCTGAAATTAAACCGAGACAAGTTATTTCAATTGATGGCAAAACAATAAGAGGTGCAAAGCAGCACGGCAAAAAATCGCTTATCCATATGGTCAGTGCTTGGGCAAACGCCAACAATATGGTTTTATGACAAGTAAAAACTGATGTTAAGTCAAACGAAATTACAGCTATTCCTAAATTGCTGATGTATTGGAAATAGAAAAAACAATTATCAGTATTGATGCCATGGGAACTCAAAAAAATATTGCAGAAAAAATAATTGAAAAAGATGCTGATTATATTTTGGCTGTAAAAGAAAATCAGCCAAACTTGCTAGAAAATATAATAGATGAATTCAGATTTTATAAACCGGCTTTTGTTTATACAGATGAAGATATAGGACATGGTAGAATAGAAAAAAAGAGTTTGTAGTGTTATTACTGATTTTCAATTCATTGACAAAGATAATCAATGGAAAGGATTAAAGAGTATAATAAAAATTGAAAGCACTAGGGAATTTAAAAACAGTGATAGAAAACAGAAAAAGCAACAAGATATTATATTTCAAGTTTAGAGAATAATGCAGAGATATTTCAAAAACAAATACGTTTTCACTGGGGTATTGAAAATAAATTACACTGGATATTAGATGTCGCTTTTGGAGAAGATGCATTTAGAAAAAGAAAAGATAATGCAGCACAAAATTTCTCGATACTCAATAAGATAGCATTAAATCTATTGAAAAAACGAGAAAATAGCCAAGCTAGGTGTTAAAGGAAAAAGGCTTAAAGCAGGTTGGGATAATCAATATTTACTTAAAGTATTAAATTTATGATGCGTTTGCCCTGCACAAAAAACAAGCATGAATAAGAAGAAATTGTTGATTTTCATCAGCAAATAAGATTTCTAATAAAAAACCCTGCATGTGTAAAACAGGCAGGGTCTTAATTTTTTGAAGGCATATTTTTTTACTTGATACCTAATTTCTTCTTCAAATCTTTTGGTAGGGCATCTTTGTGAACAAAAATATCAATAGTTTTAGCTCTGAAATAAGGGTAAGAGGCTAAAAAATAACCGTTTAATTCATTGTATTTTGTACCCCACGAATTTTTTACGACAAAATATTTCGTTCCTTTTTGATCTTTGACAATACCAACGATGTGCATACCGTGATCATCAGTTGTTTCGCCGTTCTCAAAAGCCTCTTGACGTTCTTCAGGTGTTACTATTTTTTCTTTGACCGGTTGGTAAAAAGCGTTAGGGATTTTTTCGCCGTATTCGTAGAAAAATAAATTTTTACTCTTACTATCTTGAACCGTTCGTTCATCTTCGGGAAAAATAGCCAGTCCTTTTCGATGTGAGAAACCTTTTTCGGACACATCTGCTCCCCAGGCGAATGTATAGCCTTTCATAATAGCGTCGTTTGCGACCTTCATCAATTCGTCCAAGGGAATGTTATAAGTTGTGTGCATTTGCCAGTTGTCGGGGATTTCCAAGGCAAAAGCTTGATAATAGGGATGGTGTGTAAACGAGGTCAATTCAACATAATCATCCATGTTCAAATCCAGATGTTTGGCGAAAGATTTGGGGGTAAAAGTTTTACCATCCGCTTTAAAAGTAAAATCTTCGGTATTGTTCGGGACTTGTCCCAGATAGGCATCCACGACTTCCGTATAAGCTTTTTTCCAAGATTTGGTCAATTTGTGATTTTGTGGTTTGTCTTTTAAGGCTTTTAGCATGCCTGTTAAAACGGCTTGTAGTTCGGCGTGATTGTGTTTTTTACCACCGTAGGCTTTGCCCGGATAGGCATATTCGGGGACGATACCGTAATGTCTGATTACCCAAGGAATATCGTGAAATTCGCCACCTTCGCCGAAGTTTGCATGACCTTCCATCAACAGGTAATTGCGGGCTTTACCGAGATACGCATTACGGGCAATCCACATTTCTGATAAATTATATGACCCTTTACCTTTACGAAGCAATTCGGATTCTATGAAAGATAAGCCGGAAAAACTCCAACAAGTACCGGTGCGGTTTTGGTCCTGAACAGGTGTTGCGTCCAGATGTTTAACGGTTGTAAAAACATATTGACTACCTTTGGTATTGGTAAATGTTTTGTTGTTTTTGATTTGAGCGGATAAATAAAATCCGTTGAAAATCAACAGAATAATGAAAATTTTTTTATTCATTTTATTCAAATTTTTAGATTTTTTCGGTTGCTAAATGTACAAATATTTTTTTATATCAAAAGAATCTATGGAAATTACTGTATGGGATCGGGAGCTCTACGACGGAGCAAGGCTTGGCGAAAAACTGTTGTTTGAGGTTTATAGAGGTTATAAAACCACAAAAGGAAGCCCGCGGGCTTCCTTTTGTGGTTAGATATAAATAATAAATCCGTTAATTATTTAATTTTTTCAACAATTGCTTTAAAAGCTTCGGGGTGGTTCATAGCCAAATCGGCGAGAACTTTACGGTTCAAGTCGATATTGTTGGCGTGAATAAGTCCCATAAATTTGGAGTACGACATACCGTGTTGGCGAGCGGCCGCATTGATACGTTGTATCCACAAACTTCTAAAATTACGTTTCTTTTGTTTTCTGTCTCTGTATGCGTAAAGCATCGCTTTTTCAACCGCATTTTTAGCGACTGTATAGACATTTTTTCTGCGTCCGAAATATCCTTTTGCTTGTTTCAGGATTTTTTTACGACGTCTTCTTTTTGCTACTGAATTTACTGATCTAGGCATAATTTCATGATTTTTTTGTAACAGGCGTTCGTTATAACGAATCTTTTTAAAATTTTAGCACTGTTCCAAGGTTAATAAATCTACCAAATTCACCGGGATTTATTTTAATCCCAATGATGTTAATACGTTGTTTTTATCGGCATCACTTACCAAGGTGGCATGTGTTAGCCGCAACTTACGTTTTTTGCTTTTTTTAGTCAGAATGTGACTTTTGTAAGCATGTTTTCTCTTGATTTTGCCCGAACCGGTCAATTTGAACCGTTTCTTGGCACTTGCTTTAACTTTTAATTTTGGCATAATCCTTCTTCTTTATTTTTATTTATATCTATTTCTTTTTCTTTTGTGATTTGGGAGACATCAGCATAATCATTTTTTTTCCTTCTAATTTGGGCAATTGTTCCACTTTGCCATATTCTTCCAAATCTTGGGCTAATCTTAATAATAAAATTTCGCCTTGTTCTTTAAAAATAATGGAACGGCCTTTAAAAAAAACATACGCCTTAAGTTTATTTCCGTCTTTAAGGAAATTCATGGCGTGTTTCTTTTTAAATTCGTAATCATGGTCGTCGGTATTCGGACCGAACCTGATTTCTTTAAGGGTGACCTTTTGGGTTTTAGCCTTAATGGCTTTTTCTTTCTTTTTTTGGTCGTACAAGAATTTCTTGTAATCCAAAATTTTACAAACCGGCGGGTCGGCTTTGGGTGAAATTTCTACCAAATCCAAACCTTGTTCATCGGCCATTTCCATTGCCTTTTTAAGGGGGTAAATACCCATTTCAACGTTATCACCTACCAAACGGACTTCTCTGGCGGTAATTTCGTCATTGATTCGATGCGGGTTTTTCTTGATTACCCTTCCCGGTTTACGACTGCGTCTTCTTCTAATTGCTATGGTTGTATATTTTTATGGTTACTATTCAAACTTTTTCAGGTCTTTTTGGTTTTCATTACGGATTAAATTGACAAATTCGTCGACCGTAAAGCTTCCCAAGTCGCCTTTTTTGTGTTTCCTAACAGAAACCGTGCCGTTTTCCTCTTCTTTCTCTCCTATAATAATCATGTAAGGCACTTTCATAACTTCGGCATCTCGTATTTTTCTACCGACTTTTTCATTACGCAAATCTATCGTGGCGCGAATATCCGAATTATCGAGCAAATTTAAAACATTTTTTGCATATTTTTCAAATTTTTCACTGATAGGCAAAATTTTTACTTGTTCGGGTGTCAACCAAAGCGGAAAATTACCGCCGGTATGTTCCAATAGTATAGCTATAAATCGTTCCATAGAGCCGAACGGTGCCCTATGAATCATCACGGGCCGATGTGGTTTGTTGTCGGGTCCGGTATAGGTCAAATCGAAGCGCTCGGGCAGGTTGTAATCTACTTGAATGGTGCCCAACTGCCAGTTGCGTCCTAAGGCATCTTTGACCATAAAGTCCAGTTTCGGTCCGTAAAAAGCAGCTTCGCCATATTGGGTAACGGTGTTGAGATTTTTTTCTTTGGCTGCTTGAATGATAGCTTGTTCGGCCCGTTCCCAATTTTTGTCACTACCTATATATTTGCTACGGTCTTCTTTATCCCGTAATGAAATTTGAGCTGTAAAATTTTCAAATCCTAACGAACCGAAAACATACATGACCAAATCGATAACTTTTTTAAATTCGTCGAGTAATTGATCGGGTGTACAGAAAATATGTGCATCATCTTGGGTAAAACCGCGTACCCGGGTCAAACCGTGTAATTCGCCGCTTTGTTCGTACCGGTAAACTGTTCCGAATTCGGCAAAACGAACAGGTAAATCTTTGTAGCTGTAGGGTTTGGTTTTAAAAATTTCGATATGATGCGGACAGTTCATCGGTTTGAGTAAAAATTCTTCGCCTTCTTTGGGTGTTTTAATAGGTTGAAAACTGTCTTGTCCGTATTTTTCATAGTGTCCTGAGGTAACATAGAGATTTTTATGTCCGATATGCGGGGTAACAACTTGTTGATATCCGGCTTTCTTTTGAGCTTCCTTCAAAAAGTTTTCCAAGCGTTCGCGTAAGGCGGCTCCTTTGGGAAGCCATAGAGGTAAACCTTGTCCTACATTGTTAGAAAAAGCAAATAATTCCAATTCCTTACCCAATTTACGGTGGTCCCGTTTTTTAGCTTCTTCAAATAAAGTCAAATATTCTTTAAGCATTTTTTGTTTGGGAAATGAGATACCGTAAACCCGGGTCAATTGCGGTTTGTTTTCGTCGCCACGCCAATAAGCTCCGGCTACATTGAGTAATTTTACGGCTTTTATCAAACCTGTATGCGGAATATGACCGCCACGGCATAAATCCGTAAAATCGTCGTGGTCACAAAAGGTAATTTCGCCGTCGTTTAAATTTTCAATCAGTTCTATTTTAAACGGGTTGTTTTCTTTTTGGTATAATTCCAAGGCATCTTTTTTGGAAACTTCACGCAGTTTAAATTCGTGTTTACCCTTGGCGATTTCGAGCATTTTCTTTTCGATTTTTTCAAAATCTTTTTCCGAAAATTGTTGGTCGCCGAAATCTATATCGTAATAAAAACCGTTATCAATTGCCGGTCCGATGGTCAGTTTGGCATCGGGATAATATTTTAGAATAGCTTGTGCCATCAAATGCGCAGAGGAGTGCCAAAAGGTTTTTTTGCCTTCGTCGTCGTTCCATGTCAGCAAAATAAGATTACCGTCAGTAGTCAAAGGGGTATTAATTTCAACTTTTTTGTCGTTGAATTTGGCCAAAATAACATTACGTGCCAAACCTTCACTTATATCTTTGGCGACTTCATAAGGTGTTATACCATTTGGGTATTCTTTAACACTGCCGTCGGGTAGGGTGATTTTGATGTTCATTTTCCTTTGAGTTAAAAGTTCATACTTCGACGAGCTCAGTAACCGTGCTTTGACGAGCTCAATAACTTTGCCTCGATACAATCCCGGTTTTCATCAGGATCATTCAGTATTTGCACTTCGACAAGCCCGGGAATCGAAGGGTAAATGTCCGGGTTGCAAATTTAAAACATTTTATACATTAATCTATAAAATATTTTTTATTTTGAATAAAGTTTGAATCAATAAGAGTTTATTTTACATTAATTAAAATTATATCAGGGATAATCGTATTTTTTTCTCGTTTTTTTGGTTTAATCGGGAGTAAATTGATCTTGCGTTCAGTAAACGGTAAAAAGTTTAACAAAAAATACCGGACTGAAATTTCAATCCGGTATTAGGGATGAATAATCGTGAAATTTTAAGTATTGTCTGTGGACTGTTCATCATTTGGTTTTTCGGTTGTTTCACTATTACCGGTTGTTTTTTCTTCATTTCCGGTAAGGTCTTTGACTTTATCGGTAACCTTCCCGGCTATTTCCGATGCCGTTTTTCTCATATCTTCGGTTTCTTCCATGAGATCTTTTCCGGCGTTTTTAAGACCTTGCGTCACGTCAGTTGTCACTTCTTTTGATATTTCTGTTACTTTTTCAAGCACATCAGAGGCCTTTTCTTTAAGATCTTTGGTTTCTTCTAACAGATCATTACCGGCTTTTTTTAGATTTTCTGTTACATCGGTTACCACTTCTTTTGATTTTTGGGTTACTTCTTCGAGTACATCAGAGGCTTTTTCTCTTAAATCTTTTGTCTCTTCTTTGAGTTCTTCAGTTATTTTTTCAAATTTTTCATCGGCAACCTTTGCGGTTTTTTCAACAAATTCATTAGCTTCTCCGGCTAATTCTTCCGCTTTTTCTTTGGCTTGGCCAAATATTTTCTTTAATGAATCAAGTAGTCCCATGGTATAAAGTTTTTAATGAATTATTTAATATATTTTAATTTAATGTTTTACTGCAAATTTAAATATAATTGAGGAAAAAGAAGTGTGAAATAAGGATTTTTTTTTATACTTATTAGTTGGTTATATTACAATTAAATAGGATGTCAGTTATTTTTTATGTTAAAGATATCAAATAAATGTTCCGGATTCAAGGTGCCGTTTTCACTTTTTATAATTTCGGACACCATGGCGGTGACGGATTCAGGTGGCAATTTTAACTCAACGGCTATGCTTTTTAACAGATGGACTTCTTCAAATTTGATATGATTATCAACATTCATCATTAATGCAAGCCGGTAAATTTGAATAATCCGTCCGGAAATATTATCAGGTAATTCTTTTTTTAGATATATTGTTTTTTCGCAAAAAATATCCTCGATAACTTCATAGGGAACTTCCAAAGATAATGCCAATTCTACCAAAAAATCGAGTTCGGCTTTGACAATTTCGCCATCGACTTTACTCATATGATACAATTGTTTGAGGAGTGTTATTTTTTCTTCCAGTTTCATTAATTTAAATCAATAGAAAAAATATCAATAAGATGTTTGTTGAGTAGCATGCCGCCTTTGTTGTTATCCATGGCTTTAATCATAGTCTCCACGCCATCGGGAGCCAGCCCCAGTTCAATGGCAAATGTTTTGAGTAAATTGAGTTCTTCTTTGGTAACAACATGATCAATCATCATCATAACCGTCAATCTGTATAGTTGGCGAGAGCGTTCCAATTTTGTTTTGGGTAAGGGGCCGACTTTGTTTGATTCGATGATTTCATCTAGTTTGGCTGCAGAAATATTCATTAATTCTGCAATCTCGGTTAAATATTTGAATTCTACAAATTTAAAAATTTGGTCGGCTTTGGCCATTTTGACCAGTTGTTGCAGTAATTGAATTTTTTGTTCTTCGGTTAAATGTGCGTAACTTTTGTCTTTTTCCATAGCGTGTTGTTAATTACTTCAATACTTTTTTAATTTAACAAAAGTAGATATTTTATTTAAACGCACAAAAAAAAGACTGTTAAAATTAACAGCCTTTTTTTGAATGAAATTATTAAAAAATTATTTAATAGTCAATTATTTAATAATCAATTTTTGTGTGGCTACATGGTTATCTTCAATGATTTTCATCATAAACATGCCTGCTTTTAATTCTCCTATATTAATAGCTTGTCCATCATTGATTCTTGCTTGGTAAATAGTTTTACCCAAGATATCATAAATGATAATTTGTTTGGCATTTCCCGAAGCAGATGTTACAAAAATTTGTTTGTTTGTAACAGGATTGGGATAAACTTCCAAACCTTCAATATTGTTTTGGGCAATACCGGCATAGTCTGCAAAATCATTCATATCGCGAGGGTAGATTTGAGGTGTTCCATTGTATTCTCCTGCTATACCTGTAATGATTTGCGGGGTGGTAGGAATTGTTTGATTTGCCACATCGGGGAATGAGGTTCGTAATACAACGGTATCGGTACCATCAGATACATTGTAATTATGATTAGGTTGGAATTGGGTATCGCCTGCCGGATCAATAGTTACATTTTCAAATTTGATTAATTCGGATTCGTAATCATCATGATTTGCAATATAATCTGACAGCGTTACTGTTTGTGGTGTTTGCACTTGGTTGTTGCCGGTCATGGTAAAGTCTTCGGTTAATTCGATTTCCAAAACACCGTGATAATCTTTGAGTTTTCCTTTTAAGTCGGTAACTTCGTCACCTACGTTGGGAGAATTGGTTGAAACACCTGCTAAAATATAAACGGTGATACCTGCTGTTGCATCTTGTGCATATCCGGTAACATTACCGCTTTGACTGGCTCGTCCGCCCAAAACGTAAGCATTACCGGTAAAGTGGTAGTAATTGCCTATGGTTCCGGCTCTTAAATCTGCCAAGGTTGTTACTTGGGTATAAGTAGCTATTTCAAAGGTTACACTGGCTTCAACCGGAGGGTTTAAATCGTTATGGTTATTATCAACCAGTTTTAAATCAACGGTATGTGTACCTGCTGTTAAGCCGGTTACGGTAATAGGATTTGTGTCGTAATGCATGTTCCAAGTGCCACTGTCCACACGCCAATGAATGTGACCGTCACCACCGGATTGAGCCACGTTGAAATTTTGAACGGTAAAGACGATATCGACATCGGTAATATTGGGAGCAAAAACTTCGTTAGCCGTAGGAGAAGTAATAGCCAATGAAGGTGTGGCGGTTGAAGGGGGAACATAAGTGCCGAGACCGATAATACTTTCAAAAGTTGTTCCGTTAACATTGGCGCCTTGTCCACTTAATGCACCGTTATGCGCATTCCAATGCGTTTCGTCAAAAACGGGGTCGGGCCCCGTACCGTCTATTCTTTTAGAATAACCATCGGTATATTCCCAAGCTGTATTGCTGCCGTCTTGTCCATCAACACCGTAAATATCGACAACGTTTCCGCTGGTTGTTTCTATAATTCTAACGCGGTCATCTCCGTTGAAACCTAAGACATATGATGAACCGACACTATAAGATGATGAAACAACCGAAGGGAAGTTTGCGGCATAAGCGCCTTGTGCATTGTCTTTGTAAAGATAAATAAAAGCATCGGTTACAGTGCCGATATTAAGGGTTGACAAATCCAAATCATTGACCCAGTTTGTGTTTGCATTAGCTTGTTTTTGGATAGTGTATTGTGAAAAATCCACGGTACCGTGGGCGTAAATTTCCAATACTTTAGGTTTTCCGCCAGATTCGGTTCCGTCGGCAATCATGGTTATTATCGGTGTGCCTTGTCCGAATCCGGTCAAAGCGACTAATAAGGTTAATAATAAGTAAATCTGTTTCATAACGATATGTTTTTTTAAATTGTCCTCAAATTTACAAAAAAAACTAATAGGTGTCAATAAAAAGTTTTAGTATCGAATGACCAGTAGCAAGAATTGAGTATTTGAGGAATGAGAAAGTGAGGAACTTTTTTCAAGTTATAAAAAAAACATCAATTATTAAACCCGGTCACTTCGATACTATTTTTCCTCCTTTGTCGGAAAAATCACTCAGTGACCTAATTGAAAATCTGAAATGAATAGAAATCCTCTATTCCTCAGAAGTTAAATGAGATTTCTCACAGGTTAGAAATGACAATTGTATCAAATATTAATGTTTTTTAAATTATCAAGAATGTTGGTTGAAAGTTTTATATTATCTTGGTTTTGAATACTTATGCCGAAATTTTCAGCCAGATGTTTTCCCAAGTATATTTGTTCGTCTTGACCGGGGGTAGGAATCATTAAAATTTTTTTTTGCATACCGGCCATATCCATGATAGAAGTATAACCCGAACGGCAAATGACGGCTCCGGATTGATTGATCAATTGTTCCAATTCCTTGCCGGTTACATAATTATATATCGTTATTTGTTGTTGATTTTCAATGATTTTTTTTCTTTCAATCACGCCGCGAATCAAGGCGGTTTTCAGGTTTAAGGTTTTAAATTTTTCTAATAAATTTTTTTCCAATTGACTGCGTTGGGGTTCCGGACCGGACAATATAGCTAACAAATCATATTTTTTTTCTAACTTTTGAGGGTGCATCCTGCTTAAAATACCGATATATTTAATTTTTCCGGGAGGTAATTTTGAATAATGTCCCAATTCGCCGCTCAAATTCGGTTTTCCCGCTACGTCCGGTACCCAAATCTCATCGTATTTTTTATAAAAATTATAATGTATTAACGTTGTTACGGGTGTTGTCCAACCGGATAAAACCCGTAGTTGGTGAGTGATGTAAACCGATTTGACATCTTTGGAATAGACACCGAAACGGTTGTCGGAAATTATCATATCCAAATTGTATTTTTTAATGAGTTCTAGGGTTATTTTTTTTTCTTTTTGAATGGTTTTAATGAGGTGGGGTATCTGTTTAAAAAAGGGCCAACGCTTAAAAAAGGGATTCCGGGCATAAGTGATGTTGTAGGCGGGCAGTGTCTCAAATTCAAGCCCGGGAAATTCTTTTTTAAGTAATTTCAAAGCCATACCATCTGAGGCAATAATAAGCCGGTGTCCTTGTTGCCGTAAATTTTTGATGATAGGGATGCACCGGGTGGCGTGTCCCAGTCCCCAGTTGAGCGGTGCTATTAAAATATTTTTTGTTTGGCGCATTATTGCCTATTTTTGTGTGGTTAAAATTAAGAAAAAGTGGGGAGTAAAAATAAATTAAAACGATTTAAGGAAAACGAGACGTTTCCAAACTTGTTTCAACCTTCAAGGGAAACATTGTTGGCTGATAATTTTGAAATGAAAGGTAATTGGAACAGAAAATATTTTAATAATGCCAATCCTATTATTTTGGAATTGGGATGCGGTAAAGGCGAATATACTTTGGCATTGTCTGAGCGGTATCCGGATAAAAATTTTATAGGGATAGATATCAAAGGTGCGCGTATTTGGCGTGGTGCCAAGACTGCCTTACAAGAACAACGTAACAATATAGCCTTTATCAGAATGCAAATTGAGTTGATTGAAAATGCTTTTGCCGCAGGCGAAGTATCTGAGATATGGCTTACTTTTCCCGACCCGCAAATCAAATACAAACGGATGAAACACCGTTTGACCAATCCGGAATTTTTAAAGCGGTATAAAGATATTTTGACGGAACACGGGTTAATACATCTCAAAACCGACAGCGAATTTTTACACGGTTATACCATTGGATTGTTGCAAGGTTTGGGACATGATATATTGATGGCGCATCACGATATTTATGTCAATACCGAAGCCCCGAAGGAAGTCGTTGAGGTACAGACATTTTATGAAAAACAGTTTCTTGAACAGGGTAAAGCTATTACTTATTTGAAGTTTAGATTACATTAGTGCGAAGTGGAAAGCGGTAAAGTGGAAAGTGAGAAGTGGAAAGTGGTAAAGAGCGATAGGTAAAAAAATCTTAATTCTTCAAAAAAATACCGGTCACTTTGATACAATTTTTACTCCTGCGTCGCAAAAATCACTCGATGATCTACATTTCTTAGATAACCGATTAACTATTATCATCAAATGATTCAAATAGACATTATCAAAATCATTCGTTCACAAAAAAACAAAGCCGTTGCAAACTTACCCGGTTTTGTGATTAATTTAATCCGTTGGTGGGTTAAAGAAGACGAATTGAATGAAATTTTACGGAGAACATCCCATTTGAAAGATTTTGATTTTGTGGATGCTGTCTGTAAGGAGATGAATTTGAAATTCGAGATTTTGGGACTGGAAAATATTCCGAAGCGGAGTAATTTGATTTTTGTGGGTAATCATGCGTTGGGCGGTGTGGATTTTTTTGCCTTGATTCATGCCTTGAAGCAAGCCGGTTTTACCCGTGTCAATCATCCGGCCAATGAGGTTTTAATGGCTGTCAAACCACTTTCTGGTATTTTGGTGCCGATAAATGTGTTTGGTAAAATCACAGAAAAAGACCGGCAATTGCTGGAAGACCGTTTGTCGGACAATACTGTGCCGGTTACCATGTTCCCTTCCGGTGAAGTCATGCGTAAATACAACAGCAAGCCCGATGACGGCTTGTGGCGCAGCGGCTTTGTGCGGTATGCCCGTCAATATCAAAAAGATGTGGTACCGTTTTATATCCCAACCGAAAATTCCAAAAATTTTTACCGCATAGCGAGATGGCGGCGTAAATTAGGGATTAAAGCCAATATCGAGTTGTTTTGGTTGCCGAGGGAACTTCTGAAAAAAAGAAACCAAACGATTAAAATCATTTTTGGCAAGCCCATTCCCTGGCAAACTTTTGACGAAAGCAAGTCGCGGCATGAATGGGCGGCAGAGGTTAAAAAGATAGCTTACCAGCTTGGAGGAAAAGAATCTGTAATATAATGTTTATGTCGTGTTTTTTTTTACATATTTTGTAAAAATATTTATGATTTTACGATAATATTAAAAAAACCTCTACCGGGCCCTCCCGACCCCGGTAGCAGTATTGATACAACTGCCCAGCCGGTCTCACATCCTCTGCTCCGCCGGAATATTCGTTTTTATGTTACCTGACATTGCCGGGACAGTAAGTTCCTATACTTATAATGACCATGTTAATTTTCAATGAATACGTAATATTATTTTTATTTTAATATCAAAAACATAA